>JBGAOD010000073.1:0-19085 GCA_044221955.1 Phycisphaerales bacterium
GCGGGGGCTGGCACGACGCGGCAGCGCGGGCTCGCGCGCGGTGGTCAGCGTCGCGGTGCTGGGAGTTCTCGCGGTGGTCGGTGCGCTCGTCTTCAAGAGTGCGTGGACGAACGCGGGGAACTCGACGATGCCCTCGGCGCTCGCGGCCGAGCCTGCCGCGGACGCCGCGGGAACGGGCGTTCCGAAGACCGGATCGGCAAGCGAGAACGCGAAGCAGACCCGACGCGCAGCGCCCACCGCGATCGAAGCGATCGTCAACTCGGCCAACACCTACGTTCAGCAGGGCGAGAGTTCCAAGGCCGAGAGGGTACTTTCCGAAGCGGTCGCCCAGTACGCCGACGAGCAGCCGCTGCGATTGGCCTACGGCGACGTGCTGCTGACTCAGAAGAAAATCGGGCAAGCCTACGACCAGTACATCGCGGCCCTGACCATCGGCCCGCGCACGGCCAAGATCGAAGGGCTCGCCGGCACGATCGCGAGCATGGCCGGCAAGACCGACCGCGCGCTCGAACACTACCAGGCGGCCCAGACCGCCGAGCCGACCAACGCCGAGTACCCGCTGTTTCTGGGCCAGATCCAGATCAAGACCGGCGACATCGAGGCCGGGAAAGCCAGCCTGATCCGAGCCGCTCGGCTCGATCCAAACTCAGCGGCGGCCTGGGGCAGTTTGGCCGACGTGGCCATGCGGCAGAACAATCTCAGCGTGGCGCTGCAGCACGTCGCCAAGGCGCGCAAGATCGAGCCAGAGTCTGTGGCGTGGCGATTGATCGAATGCCGGGCGCTGACCCGCTCCGGGGAGCCGGGCAGAGGCGTGGAACTCCTGATTTCGCTGGAAGATTCGCTGCGTTTCCAGACGCCGGTGCTCCATCAGATCGCCGAGTGTTACGGGCTGATGTCCAAGCCGGGCGACGCGGCCGCGGTCTTTGGGCAGGCGTCGGACTCCAACCCCGCGGACGCCTCGCTGGCGATGCAGACGGCGGAGTGGTTCGAGAAGGCCAAACAGAACGAGTCCGCGATGGTCTACGCCGCCCGAGCCTCGGAGTTGGGGGCGGCGGGTGCGGCGGAATTGATGATGCGTGTGCAGAGTGAGAAATAGATGAGAGGTCGGTGCGAGCGCGTGAGAGAAAAGAACAAGCAGACGGATGAGGACACAGGCGGGACGCCCGCGCCACGGGATTGAGCAGGGTTCGGATCGCGACGCCTCTTCATGGCTGGTCAACGAGCAGGTTGAAAACCTGCTCCACCGGATTCGGATGCTCCAGCGGGTTCAACGCCCGATTGAAGACCCGCCCCATCCGGGATGAACGGCAGGTCCGCCGGGCCCCGGGCCGGGTATGCGCCATCGGTGGATTCGCGGATCTTGGCCCGCAACTCCCGCCTCATGGCGTCAATCTCGCGTTCGAGCCGGCGCATCGCCTCGTCCATCCCGTCCTTGACGAGTTCCTCGTACGGGATCGGGTGGCCGAACATCACCGCTACGGGTGAAGCCCACGGCGTCGGCAGTCTCCGATGCCTGGGCCAGGCGTCGAAGCACCCTTCGACGGCCGCGGGCACGACCGGGCAGCGGCCCCGCTTGACCAGCAGGGCGACCCCCCGCTTGAAGTGGTGCATCGTCCCGTCGGGTGTGCGGTTGCCCTCTGGGAAAATGAGGACGGCATGCCCGGTTGAGAGCCGGGTGAGGACCTGCTTGATCGCCCCCATGTCCCCGGTTTCTTCCTTGATCGCGATGCAGTTCAGGGCCTTGAGCAGGAGCCCGAAGGGCCCGAACTTGAAGAGACCGGAGCGTGCGATGTAGTCGGTGTGCCGGGGTCGAACCGACGATCCGACAAGTGGCGGATCGATGAACGACTGGTGGTTGGCGGCGATCAGCACCGGTCCGGTCTGCGGCACGCGGTCGGCGTGGTACGCGCGAGCGCGAAAGAAAATCAGATTGAAGAGACAGATCGAGGCCCGCGCGACCTCATAGAACAGAATCCAACCAAGCCCGGTCCCCGGATTGCGCTGGCGCATCGACTCCCACATTGGGCGGGAGAATAGCGTGCGGAAGGACGGCGTGCCCGTCGCCTTCTCTCTGTGGCTAGGCGCTTGATTCAGCCCGGCATGACCCCTTTCATTCCCTCCCACGTTGCTCCCGGAACTTCCCGGGTTACAACCGGATCACACCTAGCCGGACCGCAGTCGCGGGACCCCGGCGCTGATCGCTGCGAGTTTGATCGCAGCACCTGGGACGACCGATCGTTCGCGAGCATTCGCGGAACGATCCCGACCCAGAGACGGAGATTTGTCCCATGGCCCGTTACACCGGACCCAAGCTCAAGCTGTCGCGCCGCGTCGGAGTTCCGATCGCGGACATCCCCAAGCACACGTCCAAGCGTCAGTTGACGTACCCCGGCATGCACGGGTACCGCGGCCGCCGCCTGCGCGACTACGGCATCCGCCTCAACGAGAAGCAGAAGCTCAAGTACCACTACAGCGTGCTGGAGAAGCAGTTCCGCCGCTACATCGCCGAGGCAGGCCGCATGCCCGGGAATACCGGCGAGATGCTTTTGCAGCTCATGGAGCGTCGCCTCGATAACGTCGTCCGCCGCTCGGGGCTGTCGCGGACGATCTGGGGCGCTCGCCAGCTCGTGGCGCACGGTCACGTCCGGGTCAACGGCAAGAAGGTCGATCGTCCCAGCTACACGCTCAAGATCGGCGACGTCATCACCGTCAAGGAAAAGCTGCACAAGCTGGCCCGCGAGGCGATGGAGTCTTTGGCCGGTCACGAGATCGCGGGCTGGATCGAGTTCAACCCGGCCGAGCTGTCGATCAAGGTCGTCGCTCTCCCGGCCACGGACCAGATCCCCTTCGACATCAACACGAACCTGATCGTCGAATTCTACAGGTAAACGCGGGTCGGTCGGCAGAACGTGCCGACTGATCAGAGCACACCGGAGACACCAAGAGACGCAGCGTCGGAGCCAGAAGAGAGACTTCGGGCGAGGCCGCTGCGTCTTCTTCATTCCGCTCTCACGTCCACAACGTCCCGCGCACGCCGCTTCGGTCGGATACGGTTCTGTTCAGGTCCTGTACCCCGCACCAAGCCCTCACTGGACCGCACGCCATGGTCAAAGTTCTCCGCAAGTACAACAAGTACATCCTCGTCGTCGGCGGCTCGCTGCTGATGATCGCGTTCATCATGCCCCAGGCCGTGAACCAGTTGTTCGGCGACCCCGGCAAGCGGGCCTACGCCCACCTGGGCGACTCGAAGCTGACCTACGCCGAGTTCGCGCCCTACGACCACGACTACCAGGCGGTTGACAAGTTCATGCCTTACCTGACCAGGGGCATGATGGGGATCGAGAACGCGAACCACTGGATGCTGCTGGTCAAGCAGGCCGAGGCCGGGGGGTTCGTCGGCGACGCGGGAGACGGCATCGACTGGCCCCTGCTCCAAGCCGTCTACGCCCGCACGCTGGCCCAGCAGCAGTTCGGGCAGAACGCCGACTACGCGTTGCGTCAGATTCCTCAGCTCCAGCAGCAGTATTTCCAGCAGGCGGCCGAGCAACTCCCCAAACTTCGGGAGTACTCCAGCCGGGGCAGCGGGCTCACCGACGCCCAGTTCGACGCCGCCATCGCCAAGGCCCGCGGCATCAAGCGGATGATGGACGCCTTCGAGAGCGCCGCCCGTCTCTCGGACGTCCGCGCCATCGCCGCTACGCGGAGCCAGCTCGACCACACTATCGGCGACGCGGTGGTCATCCCCGCCGACCGCCTTGTCTCAACGATCCCCGAGCCGACCGAAGTTGAGATCCAGGAGCACTTCGGCAAGTACCGCGAGGCCGCGCCCGCAACGGCGGAGTATGGCATCGGGTACCGCCTCCCGCCGCGCATCAAGCTCGAGTGGCTGGCCCTGGACCGCACGGCCATCGCCGCCGCGATCGACGTGGACCCCATCGACGCCAATAAACGGTGGCGCGGTGCCCGCAGCAAGTACCCGGGCGAGTTCGCCGCGGAACAAACAAAGGTCGAGACCGATATCAAGAACGAGAAGGTCGACCAGGTTCTGGGCGAGGCCGACAAGCTCATCCGCAACGAGCTGAAGAAAGCCGTCGCCAAGCTGGAGGCCGACAGGGGATTCCGCAAGCTGCCCAGCGACTGGGCGTCAACTCGACCCAAGCTCGAAGACCTGGCCCAGTTGGTCACCAAGGCCGTGCGCGAATCGACCGGTATTCCCATGCCGCTCCCGGCCGTGACCGTCAAGGCCGCGAAGTGGCTGACGCAGAATGACTTCGCCCAGCTCGAAAAGATCGGGCAGAGCGGGCACCGTGTCGGAACCAAGACCGTCCCGGCGACGCAGGTGCTCTTTGAGAGCAAGGAGCTCCGCTCGCCCGAATCCCTCGCCGCGGACCAGGGCGCCGGGAGCCTCGGCGTGCAGAATCTATCGAAGACGTCCGAGACATGGTCGTGGCGAACATCAAGAAGATCAAGGCGTTCGAGACGCTCAAGGCGGACATCGAGCGGTACCGCGGCGTGGCGGCCGCCGAAGGAATGGACAAGCTCGCGGCCCTCATCGACACCGAGCACCCCGCGCCGGTGCCGCCAACCCCCACCGAAGGCCCCAACAAGGACAAGGTTCCCGAAGCGCCAAAGCTGATCGTGCGGCGCGCGATGGAGTTCTACCCGACCCAATCGCGCAACGGCGGGCCCGCGCTCGACGCCGAGCCGCTGCTGGCGGAGGTCACAAAGGTCGGCGCGACCCTTGATCCCCTCAAGCCGGCCGATCAAGCCCCGGCGGAGAAACGGACCATCGCGATGGCGGTGCCCGCGGCCCTTAGCGTTTCGGTCGTGCAGATCACCGCCCGCCGCCCCGTCACGTCCGAAGAGATGCGGCTCAACGGCGACGGCGCGGTCCAGCAGTTGCGGAGCATCGAGATCCGCAAGGCCGTCCAGTCCGAGAAGGACGCCTACCCATTCACCTTCAAGACCCTCGCGTTGCGCATGCAGTTCAAGCCCGAGAAGGCCGACGAGGACGGCACGCCCGATGCAGTGCCGGGAACCCCGGTGAAGAAGGCCGGTGCCTGAGCCCGCGTGCAACCCGCATCGTTCAAAGAAAAAACGCACGGCCAACGGGCCGTGCGTTTTTCTTTGAACGGGTTCACACCGAAGATCAGAACCGCGGAGGCTTGCCGGAGTTGTCCGCCGGGGCGGCCTCGGGCTCTTCATCCTTGCCGCCGAAGGTGTCCTTCATCGTGGCGATCACGGCGGTGGGCACGAAGATGCGAACGTGCGTGCCGCTGTCGTTGGTGGTGCCGCCCAGCCCGATGGGCGGGAGCGTCGCGGGCATCGGCTTGCCGCCGCCCATGAACGGCGCCGCCATGTCGAGGATGGACTTGATGCCGATGTAGGCCTCGAAGCTGCGGTTGGCGGGCAGCTTGGCGGCAACCGCCTGGAGGTCCTTGTTCCCGCCCAGGGACTTGTTCCCCTTGGCGCTTTCGAGGGCCGCCGTCACGAGGTTCTTGCTCGGTGCCATCGTCGTGATGATGCCCTTGTCAAGGATCGCCGTGTATCCGCTCGCGCCGCCCGCCGGGCCGAACATCATCATCTGGGCCTGCTGGAGCTGCATGGCGTTCTCGGCGTTGGGGTCGATCGTTGCAATGGTCGAGTACTTATCAACCTTGGTCCCGCCGATGTCGAGCACGCCCACTTCGTAGGTGCTCGTGTAGGTTGAGCCAGCGATCGTCTTGCCGTTCATGCTCGTCATCATCTCCTTGACCGCGGCCGAGTACCCGGCCGGGTCGCTGGTGGAGATGTACGTCGAGGTGTTGGAAAGGAGACCGCCCGTGATCCCGCCGGGCGACTGCCCCAGGATCATCGCCGCGCCGTTGATCTGGTCGAGCTTGGCGATGAGGGTCTTGAACATGCCCATCGGGTCGTCGCCCTTGCCGTCCTTGGGGGTCATGAGCTCGGTCGCGTTCTTCATCAGTTTTTTGATGCCCGCGTCGCTGGTGTCGTACCCGCCGGCGAGGAGGAACGGCTGATCCGGCAGTTTGGCGATGAACGCCCCGGCGTTGCCGTTGCCCTTGAAGAAGTTGCCGACCTCGGAGCCGTCCTTGAACTGAGCGCCGATGTCGATCCACACGCCGCTCTCGTCGAGCCCGAGCCCGACGATGCCGACCTGAGCGTCCTTGAGGAAGCCCTCGCTCACGACGTCCATGAGCTTGGTTGCACCCTCGCCGGGGCCTTGTCCGCCGCCCATCTGGGCCATCTGGTTCATCTGGTCCTTGGCTTTTTTCACGCCTTCACGGATCTTGGGGGCGAGCAGGGGGATGTTGGCAACAACGATGGTCTCCGATGAATCCGAGATGCGGTTGCCGACCTTTCCCATCGCTTTGCTGTGCGCGGCCATGTTGCCGCCCTTGCCCTCGAACTTTTCGACGATGTCCTTCTTGGGGCTCAGAGCGGCGTACCCGCCCCCGAGGTCCTTGGCGTACATCTCGCCCTCGAACCCTTCGGCGTCGGCGGGGGGGGTGAGTTCGACGACGCCCTTGGCACCCTCGGCCGCGCCGAAGTGCTTGATAAACGCGTTGTAGTCCGTGACCGGGACGATGATGACCATGGGGGGTTGGTCACCCTCGTCGTCCATCATGTCGTCGTCCTGCTCCTCCGCGGCCTTGTCCTTGGCCGCTTGGCCCTTGGCGGGCTTGGCGTCGGCCTTGGCGGCCTTCTTCGCGTCCTTTTCTGCGTCGGCAAAGACAGCGATGGCGACCGAACCCTTAGGGTTGAGTCCGGGGGTTTTCAGGAGCTTGCGGGCCTCGCCCATCTCGCCGTCCTGACCCAATTTGAGTTCGTCAAAGAGTTTTCCGAGGCGTGCGTCGAAGGACTCGATGCTCCGCACACCCACCGCAACCACCGCGTTCATGGGCACCCGATCCAGCGCGGCCGGAGGCTCCGCCAGCGCAAAGGCCGGGAGCGTGACTAGGGCGGTCCCCGCCAGGAAGAGAGTCCTACGGATCGCGAGCTTCATGCAGATTCCTTTCAGAGGCCTGGGTTGAGAGGTCCGGTTCGAGTTTCTACCACAGAAAAAACGGTGTTTGGGGGTCCAGAATGGGCTTTTTGCCCCGACGGGAAGGAGCGGCGGAGTGTATACCGTGCCGGGCCGAGCGGAGTGGCGGTTCCCGCCGGTTGTTCAAGCCCGTGAGCCCGGTAGGGGAAGGGTTCCAGGTGGTTGGAGAATCCCCGACCCGTTTTTCAGCCGCGCTCCGGGCGACCCGCGCGGGCCGGTTGCTGTCCGATGAGTGGGGCGCTATAGTCTCCGCCCATCTCGGAACGGGATGGTTTGGTGAGCGGCCAGCGCTTGGATTGTGCGGTGGGTCCCGTCGGATTCCCGCGTCGATTCCCGCGTCCCAGGCCTCCGGAGCGAGTCTCATGCCCAAGAACAAAAGCCACAAGGGCCTGCTCAAGCGGGTTCGCGTCACTAAGACCGGCAAGGTCAAGCACCGTTCCGCCAACCACAAGCACTTGCGGTCCGGCAAGGGCGGCAAGCGGCTTCGTCAGCTCCGCAAGGACTCGATGATGTCCAACGCCGACGCCAAGCGGCTCGAAAAGCTGCTCTTCCGTCGCCTCCGCGGCCGCGACCAGTCCCGCGCCGCCCTCCGCAGCAGCCCCAGCCCGGCCCAGAGCGCCGAGCGCAAGGTGCTCAACGCGGCCCTGAAGAAGAAGGCCATGGGCACCGGTCCCGGCGGCAAGTCGATCCCCGACCCCCGAGTCAAGACCACCAAGGCAGCCCCCAAGGCCAAGAAGACCGCCAAGGCCGGCGCTTAGGTTCACTCGGTTCCGGTTTGTCGTTCCCCTCGCCCGTCGGGTTCAAGTCGGTTGACCACTGTCACCGCCCCGCACGAGCCCACTTCGGAGAGTTCCCATGCCTCGCGTTCGTAAAGGCGCAGCCCGCGCTCAAGCCCGTAAGAGAGTCCTCCGCAAGGCCCGTGGTTACTACGGCGTCAAGCACCTCCACAAGTACCAGGCCGTCAACGCCATCATCCGCGCCGGCTGCTACGCCTTCCGCGACCGTCGCAACCGCAAGCGTGACTACCGCAAGCTGTGGATCATCCGTATCACGGCCGCGTGCCGCATGCGCGGCACCCGCTACAGCCTGTTCATCAACGGTCTGAAGCAGGCCGGCATCCTGCTCAACCGCAAGATGCTCAGCCAGATCGCCATCAACGACCCGAAGGTCTTCGATTCGCTGGTCAAGACGGCCGTCAAGGCCAGCCTCGCCACGCCCGCCAAGGCCGCGGCGTAGCTCGACCTCCGCCCGACCTTGATTTGACGTTGCTCACCAAGACCCGGCCGCCCAAGGCCGGGTTTTCTCTTTTTCAGCACACGCTCTTTCTTCGATGTCTTTGGGCTCTTCGAGTTCAGTCCTCGTCCGCGCCGACCTCTCGTCACCGCGCGTCCGCTTGGCCTAGCGTTCGCGATCACGTCGGCGTTCATGTACATGTGCGGAGCATCTTTCCCGGAGAGGGCCATGAATCACTGGTGGGTTTCTGACACCTGGAACGTCAGCCCCGTCCTCCTCGGGTCTTGGGTGATCTGGGTGATCTGCTCGATCGTGCTCCACGAACTTGGGCACGGCATCGCCGCGATCCGCGTCGGCGACCGCACCCCCATCGAGACCGGTCACATGACCCTCAACCCGGTCGTCCACATGGGGTACATGAGCCTCATCGCGTTCGTGCTGTTCGGCTTTACGTGGGGCGCAATGCCCGTGAGCCCGCACCGTTTTCAAGGCCGCTACGCCGAGGCTTTCGTCGCGTTCGCGGGTCCGATGGTCAACGTCGTGCTGGCCGTCCTGTGCGTCTTGGGCGATGCCCTCTGGCTGAGCTACGGCAGCGGCATGAGCGGCGACGGCGGGCTCGTCCCGCGCCATGTTCATCAGAACGTCCACATCTTTCTCTGGACCGGCGCGATGATCAACATCATGGGGTTCCTCTTCAACCTGGTCCCCGTCCCGCCGCTCGACGGCTCGAAGATCCTGGCCAACTTCGTCCCCTCCTACGAGCGTCTGCTCAACACCGAGCGCGGCGCCCTCATGGCGTTTTTCGGTTTCGCCCTGCTCTTTAGCGTTGGGGGGAGCAAGATCTGGCACCTTACGGCGAGGATCGCCGACGCTTCCGTGGGTGCCCTGACGCACCTTTTCGGCGGCACGCTCCAGAGCCCGATGGGTTGAGCGGCGACTCCACGCGGGGATCACCAGCGTACCGCGTCGATGAAGTGGCGAACCTCGACGGGTTTCCCACCGGGGCTGAGTTCGACCGCCACGACATCAATGCGCACCGGGCGGTCCTCCCAGCCGTTGGCGCGCCGAAGAGCTCTCGTGAGTGAGGCGAGCTTGGCGCGCTTGTGGGCCGTGACGGCCGCCTCGGGCGGGACGCGCGATTCTCCGGGCGCACCCGATCGCACGCGCGACTTCACTTCGACGACGACGAGCGTTCGTCGGTCGGGGTCCGTACACAGAAGGTCAATCTCCCCGGCGTGCAAGCGGAGATTCCGCCCCTTGATCCGGTACCCCGCGCTCTTGAGGAACTTCGCGGCCTCGCGTTCGCCGCGCGCGCCGACCTCTCGATCTCCCGTCAGCTTCGGGCCCCTGCCGATCGCGTTGGCGAGGCGAGCCCGAGCGGAGGTCACGATATCGGAAAGCGATGCCATGGGTGCGCGGGATCAGCGTTCGGCGGGTGTGAGCGGTCTTGCCGGGGGCGTCAGGTAGCGTTCGACCGTGACTCGCACGAGCCGTTCGGTCATCTCGTCGATGCTGGTGAAGCTCGCGCGCTGCTTGAGCCGATCGATGTACCGTGCCTTGGCCTCTTGGACGCGCTTGTTCTGGAGCTCCCGCTCGATCGTGAGCTGCGCGTCGTAGAGGTCCATCGAGCGGCGGTCGATGCGTTCGAGCTTGAGCCAGAAGACGGACGATTCGACCTCGATCGGCCCGGACCACTCGCCGGGCTTGAGCCCGTGGGCCTTGTCGTTCAGGGCCGGGATGCCAAAAAACTCCGAGACCGCGTACTCCTTCTCGAAGACCCGACGAACGAGCCCAGCCTCGTCGGGCTTGTTCAGGTTCTCGGGGAACGCCGCGACATCCGCGAAATCCGTGCCGCCCAGCAGCGCCGTCTGGATTTTTTCGATCTGGTCGTTTTTTTTCTTTTCGACGCGGATAAGCCGGAACTGCGCCGCCGGGGGCGGGTTGAAGACATCGAACTCCCGCTCGTACCCGAGCTGGATATCACGCCAGCTTACGTTGAGGCGCCGGTAGATCTGCTTGGCGAGTTGGAAGGTGATGAGTTCCTGTTGCTCCTTGGCCTTGGTCCACTCGTCGACGTTCCCCGAGTTCTTGGCGATCTCCTCGTCCTCGGGCGTGACGCCCTGGGCGGCCGAGATGCCCTCCTTGGTCTGGAGTTTTTCATCCGCCGCCGCGCGCGAGCCGTAGCTCTTGCTGATGAACTCGTTCTGGAGCTGCCGCACGTAATTGAAGAGCCCCTGGCATGCTCGGTCGAGAGACGACAACGCCTCGGCGCAGCTCGTCCTCGATCAGCCCGTTGAGCTCGCGCTGATCTGTTCGCGGCTGAACTTGATCCACTCCTCGCCGGGAGCTTGGCGCGGCGGCCCGCATCGCTGCTCCATCGGGCGCGAAAAATCGCTGATGTAGATCGCGCGGTTGTTGATATACCCGACGACGCCGTCCACCAGTACCGGGCCGCTGGTGGCGGTCGGTTCGTCCTTCGAGAGTGTCGGCTCGCCCACCACGCCCACGACATCGAACATGCCGCTCGACGCCGCGACCGGGCCCGTACGCTGGGGTTGGACCCGGACCGCTCGCGGGCGCGGTCCGGTCCGCTGGGATCGACACGCCGTTCTCCGTGCCCCGGCTCTCCACACTCGTCGCCACGAAGTCGCGGGGGCGGAGAGTCGTGCCCGACGAAGCCCGAGGGCCCAAGCACCCGCCAAGCGCAACAACAAAGACAATCCCGAGCACCGGCCACGGCGTGGCGAGCCGCCTCCAGATCGATCCACGCGGCGCTGCCTGGGTCATCGAAGTTCCATCTGGGTCCACCCCGTGGGGCACCATGAGCGTGCCGAGGTTGTCCGATCGGAAGGACACGAGTCCGAGTATTCTAGTGGGCCATGGAGCCTGTGTCCGAATCCCAAGCCGGCGTGCCCGGTTCCTCAACCGCGGCCTCGACGCAACGGCCGCAGCGCGCACCCTTCGAGCCGGAGGACCGAACGGTCGGAAAATGGACGATCGTGACCATCTTCTGGATCGTCCAGGCCGCGGTCGGTTACCTGCTGACGCCGCTGGTCCTTCTCGAGGTCGGCTCGTTCTGGGAGTGGGAGTCCAAGGTCACCGACCTCAACTTCATGAGCTGGGTGCTCGGTTCGATCGTCGTGTTCACCGTGCTCCAGGCGTGTTTCCTGTTCCCCGTTCGCCGCCCCACGCCCGCGGGAAGCGGTGCGTCCCTCAAGTTCAGCCTCGCGATCGCTGGTTTGCTCGCGGTGCTGCTGGCCGCGGGAGCGGTGGGGCTAGCGATCGACGCGCTAATCCTGATGGAGGTGCAGTTGCCCGACGTTCGCAACACGGAGTTCTGGTTTCTCGGCATGATCGTGGCGGCGTGGGTTCCGGCGACGTTGCTCCTCTGGTCGTTCGTCAACTCGCGGCGCCCGGAATCGGCGTTGGCACGGATCGCCGCGCGGCTGTTTCTCGGCACGGTCATCGAGGCCGTAGCGACGGTACCGATCGCCGTAATGATCCGCCGCAAGACGAGCTGCTACTGCGGCACCGGGTCGTTCTTTTCGCTGATCGTCTGCGTCGGAATCGGCTGGTTCACCCTCGGGCCCGCGATCTTCCTCCCAATGATCGCCAAACGCCGGCAACGCTGGTACGGCGGGCACTGCGGGGCCTGCGGGTACGACATGCGCGGGTGCATGAACGCCGAACGCTGCCCGGAGTGCGGGACCGGTTGGGCAAGTCACCCCAACGCCTGAGGGGACCCGGAACCGGGCGACGGGTGCGCCGCGTTCCACATGGCCAGCCGGCGCGCGACCGCCGCGCTACACAGCGTGCCAACGACGATCGACCCCGCGATCTCGGCCAACCGGTTCACGAGGTCCGCCGCCAGACCTGTCGCCAACTCGCCGGGAACCGCCGATCCAAACCACGAGGGAAGGCTCGACGCGGCCCACCCGACCACCCACTCGCGCAGCCCCAGCGCGTTGCCGGTGAGCGGGATCACCAGCGTCGCTTGGCTGCACCCGGCCACCGCGGCGGCCTGCCCGACGGCGAGCGGCCGACCGATCAGCGCGAACACGACAAAGTACCGCGCGGTCCACACCAGAACATCGAAATAGCGGGCCGTCAGGCACGCGACGAGCCGCCAGGCTTCACCGATTCTGACCCTGAGCAGCGCGGCAACCACGGACCCGACCACACCGGGTGCCAGGAGAACACAGATTGTCAGCGTCGCCGACCAACTCGGCTTGACGACCACCGCCGCGACGATCAGCACGAAGACCGCGACCGCCGCCGCCGCGATCGAGATCGCCAGCACCCGCACCGATTCGGCGATTCCCACGCCGTTGACAGTCCTGTGGTACGCGACCCGCCCGATCAGTCCGGCCTTGAACGGCAGGTAGTTCAGCAGCCAGGCCGACCCCGTGAGGGCCGCCATCTCGCCGAACCCCACGCGGCGCTCACGCGGCCCATACCGCGTCGTGAGCACCCAGAAGCCCGCCGAGACGAACAACCAGTTGAACAAGGGAAGCACGAACGCGGCAAGGATCAGCGGCCAGGGTTGCCCCCGCGCCGTCCGCAGCGCTTCGACCAGGATCGGGCGTGAAGACCCGCCCGTCGATGAACGCAATCCCGCCGCGACGGCGCCCGCGATCAACGCAACACCCGCGACGAAGAGCGCGATCGAACGGGGCGAGCGCCGCTTCTCCCGATCAACGCGGGGGTTCACTTGGCAGGCCCGGGAGTTTGCGGTACCGCTGCGGTCAGAAGCCCCGCATACCCCGGTCCGAGTTTGGCGTAGGGAGGCTTGCCGTCGGCCGTGCGCTGAGCGTGGAGTTGGGCGATGCGAGCGAGCCGCGCATCGGGCGAAGATTTCGCGGCGGCCAGCGCCGGATCTTGCTCGTCGCCCACTCGTGAGACGATGAACAGTGCGGCGAGAGAAGGGTCGGCCTCAGGGCGGGCCGCCTCGTCGAACACCGACATCTCGGGGAACTGCGAGGCGTGGGGGAGCCCGGCGAGCATGATGGCGCGGACGGGGACCGAAGCCTTGGCGTACCGATCTGCGAAGGCTCGGGCCAGCGCCGACCGCTCGCCGGGGGTGAGCAGGGTTTGGGCGTCGAGCGAGAGGGCCGCGTCCGCGCTCTTGGCTTCCCGGCCCGCGGTGGTGTTGGTCCCTTTGTCCGCGAAGAGCAGAGCCCGACCGACGGTGACAAGCCGCGGAAGATCCTGCTCGGGCGCGTCGGCAACCCTCCGTGCAAAGTCCTCGGGCGCGAGCATGGACTCGGGGAGCGGGCTGCGGATCATGCCCGAAGTTCCGCACGAAAGCGACATCGGCCCCACCAGCACCTCGCCCTGCCCGCCCCGCACGAACCCCTGGATCACCCTGAACCGAACCCGGGCCGCCTCGCGGCAGTTGGTCTCCATGATCCAACCTGTGACACCGGGGTCGGGCCAGCAGGTGAAGGCGATGGACTGATTGGGCAACAACCTCAGGCGGCGCTGCAGGTCGAGAACCTCAGGCTGCGTACTGCGGACCTCGTCGGTCCCGATCTCCAACTGGGGCGCGACAATCGCCCGGCTGTCGATCGTTTCTCCCGGGCCGACGCCCAGCGGCACGCTCGAGATATTGGTGAGCCGCACCTGAATCTCGCTGCGCTCCAGGTTGTGGGCGCTGGGGCGGGTGAGCTCGACGCCGAGCGACATGAATCGCGACGGGTCGGTCGAGACCTCGCCAATCCACGCCGGCAACGCCGCGTAGAACCGGCGTGCCTGGGGAGTCAAGGCCGGGTCGACCTCGGGCGAGCCGGTGAGTTCGATCAACCTCCCGACCGCCCACGCCGACTCAACCGTGATCGGAAACTCTCGCACGATCCCGCGGTACGTCGAGATCGCCGCCTGCTTCTGTCCCTGGGCTTCCTGGCACGCCGCCAGCCCGATGCGAGAAACAGAGCGTTCGATCGAGAGTGGCTCGAAGAGTCCCATCGCCTCGCCCACCGCGCCCTGGCGGAGCGACACCCACGCCCGGGCTTCGCGGAAGCCCGGCTCGGTCGCGTCGTTGTCGGCCTCGGCGGCCACCGTGTCCAGGTCCTTCGCGGCCGCGTCAAGATCGACGTTGGCGTGCGCGAGCAGCGTGACCAGCTCGATCTTGAGCGCGCGCGACTGCTCGGCCAGATCCTGCTCGGTGATCTGCCCGCTGGGCACCATCTTCTTCATCTCGGCCAGCGCCGCGTCGTAACTCTTTCGCACGTCGCCGGTCGCGGCTTCGATCGTCGCTTGATCCCCGGCCGTGCGGGCCGCGAGCAGACGCACGCGGTCGAGCCGCGCGTCCAGGCGGACGTCCTCGGGCCGGGGGATATCGTCGGTGGGCACGAGCTGCGCCTGGAGCTGCTTGATGAGCGATTCTGTCTCCTGGCGCCGCGATGCCAGCGCGACGCTCAGCCGCTGCGTCACCGACGCGGCCCCGTCCACGCACCAGTCGGTGGCGAGTTCGCTGAGGAAACCCAAAGCGTCCTGGCTCAACCCCGCGCGATCGAGAATCTTCTGGGCCGTCCCCGAGAACCGCCGCGCACCGTCGAACACTCCAACGCTCGCCAAGGCCCGGGCCAGTTCCTCGTGCGTGTCCGCGTCGGCAATGTCGGCGTACATCAGGTTGGCGATCAGGTCCAGCCTCCCGATCGGGTCGTCCACCCGCTGGTCGAAGTACTCCAGGGCGGCCTTGGCGGCGTCCTTGTTGGTCGGGTCGAGCGAGGTCGCGAGCTTGAGCTTGTCCACAAAGCCCTGCGCCTCACCACGCTCGCGGTGCAGGAACGCCGCGTCCGAGGCCAAGCGGCTCCGGATTGACGCGTCCAACCCCGCGCCGTCGGGACCCAGGAATCGCTCGTACGCGCGCAGCCGATCCTCAGACAGCTGAATGCGGTTCAGACGAAGCGTGATGAGCCGGTACTGGGCGGCGGTATCGCCGGGGTCGGCCGCGAGCAGGCGCCGGAACAGCGGCTCGAGCGTGTCCCACTGCTCCCCGTTCTGGGCGATGACGCTGCGGAGTCGGACCAGATCGAGGTCCTGCGGTGCGAACTCCGAAGCGATCTCCAGCAGCGCCAGCGCGACCTGAAAATCCGCCGGGGTCAGCGGGCTGTGAACTCGGACATCCAGCAACGCCAGCCGCGTGACCGATCGGGCCGCAAACTCCTTGGGGTCAAGGGCCGCCTCACCCGCCGGCGCGGGCGCCGGTTGAGCGGCCAGAGCCGAAGTCACGCTCGCCGCCGTCCGCTGCTGGAGCCCGCCGGACCCCGGATCGACCGTCTGTGCGAACGTCGAACCCCCCGGGGCAAATATCGCGGTGAGCGCCAAGAGCGTGTTCACACGCCCGTTCGATCGCCCCGCGGCGGATCGCAGCGCCCCGACCAACCGCCCTTGAACGGTCCGACGCGATGATGTCAACCCTACCCGTTCGGTCAATTGGAACTCCCCAAAGCATCGGTATCGGAAAAACAGGCGAGAACCCACCAGCGTACACCGACGGCACCGAGAAGGTTCGTGCCGAGCGGCCCGGTCGTTCGCTCAGCACTTCCGCGCGGCCAGCACCCGCGGGTGACCCTCAAAGTCGCGGACGATCTCCGCCCCGGCCAGGCCCGGAGTTGCTCCCGCGAGTTCCATAGCCGCTGGTGCCGACGAGGCCGCCACCTCGATCATCAGCAACCCTCCGGGTCGGAGCAGCGTCACACCCTCCGCAAGCACGCCGCGCACAAAGTCAAGCCCGTCGGCTCCACCCCGCAACGCCACATGCGGTTCGTGGTCCTTGACGTTTTTGGGAACCGCGCCCCATTCGTGGTCCGGTATGTACGGCGGGTTGCTCACGAGGCAATGCAGTCCCCCCGCCTGCCTCGAGGGGGGATAGTCCAGGATCGGGGCCAGAAGATCGCCCTTGAGCAGGTCGAGCCGGTCCGAGACGCCGTGGGCGCGGGCGTTGATCGCGGCAACCTCCAGGGCCTCCCCGGAAAGATCCGACGCGACCGCCCGAGCACCGGTCAGGTACTTGAGCACGGCCGTGGCGATGCACCCCGAGCCGGTACACACGTCGGCGATGAGTACGCCGTCGCCTTTGGGGCCGCCGAAACCCGGCTGAGCGCGCACATGGCGGAGCACCCCATCCACAATTGTTTCGGTCGCAGGGCGCGGGATCAGCACCCGACGATCGACCTTCATGGGCAACCCGTAGAACCACGCTTGTCCCACAAGATACTGCACGGGTTCGTGGTTGAGCGCGCGCGAAACAAGATCGCGCAACGTCTGTTTTTCCAACGGCGAGGCGGGACGATCGGCGTCCATGACCAGCTTGAGCCGGTCGCACCCGAGGACGTGGGCCATGAGCATGTCCGCGATGAGTCGCGGGCTGTCGAGCCCGCTCTGCGTGAACGCCGAGGTCATCCACGCCACAAGGCGGCGCGTGGTCCAGGACGCGGGCTCGGGTGTGTGTCGAGCGGGCGTGGCGGCGGAAGATCCAGCATATCCCGGGGAAAGATGCGTGTTCACGCGTGAAGTCTAGCGCCGCCCCGAGCCGCCTTTGCCTATTCCAGCTTGCCGCCGGCGTTGATGATGCGTGCGCCGTCCTCGGCCGACATCTTCCCCTTGGCGATGTGCTGGGCGATCTCGCGGCGGGTGGCCTCCATCTCTTCGAGCACCTCCCGGTCCATCTTTTTCTCGCCCGCGCTCATCAGCCGCTCGCCCTCGGCTGGGGTCATCGATCCCTCGGCGATATAGGCGGCGATCTCGCGGCGCGAGGATTCGCGGGCCCGCGTTTGCACCACGCGCGAAAGCCCCCCGATGACGATGCTGACGATGGCGATGGCAATCCCCCCGCCCACCGCGATCATCGCGACCTCATCGCCGGAGTTGGCGAGCGTAAGGGGGAGGCTGAGGGGAGTGGCGTTGGCGAGCAGGTCAACGAGCATGGGTCTTCTCCCTGAAAACGGGTGTGGGCATCAGGCAGGGATCGCGTGCGGGGGGTTGACAGGAGCGTGCGAGTTCAGCAGCTCCGGGAATTGGTGCCCGACTTGAGGAGGGTCATGGAGCCCTCGGCGATGAAGGCCGCGATCTCGCGGCGGGTGCGCTCCTGCGCGACCGATTGGACGATTCGGACGATGGACTTCATGGCGACGCAGAAGACGATCACCCCGGCGGTGAGCAGCCACCCGGAACTCGGGAGTTGCATGAGTTCACGCACCCCGCCCACGAACCCGCCCCCATCATCGGCCAGAGTGGCCGGGGTGTCGAAGTGGTGCTGGGCGAGCGTTACGAGCGGAACCGGGACTGCATTCAAGGGGTTCATGATCCGACTCCTCAGGGTGGACGGGGGAACCTTCTGGGGTGAGTATTCGGAAGCCCGGGGACGGGGTTTCAAGCGAAGCGCGGGGGCGTTCGGATGGGCGCGGATTGGTCCAACATCGACCCGTTGTCGTCGGGTTGATTATTGTGACCTTCCGATTGCCGTGTCGGGAGCCCTTTGACGCGGCTTGGTTTGGTCCCCGCCCTCTGCGTCCTTGCAGCTGATTCCCGGAGAGATCGCGTTGGCCAGATCCAGACCAGATTCCGAGAAGCCGGCCGGGCCGCGGCACGACGAGCCTGAACTCGTGGCCGGGATTCTCGATCTGTATCGGCAGGGCTGGTTCCCAATGGCCGACCCTGATCGCGGCGTGGTCGAGTGGGTGCAGCCCGAGGTTCGCGGCACGATCCCGCTGGAGCCGGGCGGTCTGAGGATGACCCGATCACTGAGGCAGCGCTGCCGGAACGCAGGGTTTGTGATCCGGTCCGATACGGCCTTCGATCGGATCATCCGGGCGTGCGCCGAGCCGCGCTCTGGACGGGAATCGACCTGGATCGACGAGTCGATCGTGCGTGCCTATGGAGTGCTGCACCGCGCGGGGCGCGCGCACAGCGTGGAAGCGTGGCTTGAGCGCGACGGAGAGCCGCAGTTGGTGGGGGGGCTCTACGGCGTGCGGATCGGGGCCGCGTTCTTTGGGGAGTCGATGTTTTCGCGGCCCGAACTGGGCGGGACGGACGCGAGCAAGGTTTGTCTCGTCAGACTTTGGGAGCACCTGCGCGCGCGCGGGTTTGAACTGCTCGACACGCAGATGTGGAACCCGCATCTCGCCACGCTCGGGTGCGTTCAGGTGCCGCGCGAGGAGTTCCTCAAACGGCTGGAAAAAGCGGTGAATCGTGAGATTGAATGGGTCTGGCCCGCCCCTCGCTAACGCCCCAGCAACACCACGACATGCACCTCGACCGCGCGGCCCTCGCCCACCGCGTCCACGCCCTCGTGGGTCTTGCCCTTGACGTTGACACGATCAGGTTCAATCCCGAGGCACTCGGCGATCCGGGTTCGCATTGCGGGTTTGTGCGGACCCAGCTTCGGGCGTTCGAGGATGACGGTGGCATCAAGGGTCACCACCGACCAACCGTCGGCGTGCGCGCGACGCACGGCCTCGCGGAGGAACTCGGCCGAGTCCCGGGATTCGTGGCGGGGGTCGGTGTCGGGGAAGAGTTGCCCGATGTCGGGGAGCGAAAGAGCACCCAGGATCGCGTCGGTGATCGCGTGCAGGAGGGCGTCGCCGTCGGAATGGGCGATGGGGCCGCGGTCGTGCTCGAGCAGGATCCCGCCCAGCACCAACGGCCTGCCCGAGCCCACGGGCGGGCGCGGTTCAAGGCGGTGCAAGTCGTACCCGTGCCCGACGCGGAACTCGGTGGGCGGGCGGATACGTCCCGAACCTTTTCCGGGCTGCGGCGTTGATGATGGGTCGGCGGGCTGGGTCACGCGGGCAGCATAGCGGGG
>JBGAOD010000074.1:0-18927 GCA_044221955.1 Phycisphaerales bacterium
GCGCGATCGCCAACTCCGACCCCATCCCGGCGTCCGACTCCAGGAACCGGTCGAACACCGGATCAAGCTCGGGCTCAGGCTCAAGTGGAATCTCTGGGTCGGAGCGGCCGCATCCTGCGAACCGCTCGTCCCACCCCGGGGTCGCCGACCTGGGCACCACCGCGCCCGAACCGCCGCCCCAGCTCTCCACACCCTCGGCGTCAACGGCATTATCCGGGCGATCCATGCCCGGTCCAATGCCACCGCCGATACGATCGCTGCTGCTGCACATGGCCACCATCCCTGCGCTGCCGCGTCTTTGCTCTCGGGGTTCCGCCCACCACGGCAGTGTCCGAGAGCGTCGTGAGTTTTCGGAAAGCCGATCGTTTCGGGAAGAACCGATCGGCTGAGGAAAGAGAAGGTCGCGGTCGTCGGATCAACGGGGGATTCGGTTCCCCGGGGAGCCATCCATGGCACTCATCGATCCACCAAAGACAACCGGGCTCACAAATGCTCGGCCATGAGGCAAAACGCCCAATAATCCTGCCGTTTCCCGGGGTAATCACCCTGCGTTTTCCACAAATCGCTCATGGATGTAGGTAGTTTGTGGAAATCAAAGAACCGCGACGATACCCGTTTTTTTCGCTCCATCTTGCGTAAACTCTTGAATTGCAGGCACTTGTGCCGACATCTCTGCGTATCGACCTGGGCAAGTTGAGATTGTGTGCCCCTTTCTCCACTCGGGGTCGCGGCGTACGAGGCAGGAGCTCGGTCCTTGAGGTCCCGAGCACGCTGGGCTAGCCCTCAAGCAGGAAAGTGTTCGAGCGGCGAGGCCCCTGTGCCGCGTCGCGTCCGAAAAACTGGCGGCGATCTGCCGGTGCTATTGTCCTCGCCGCGGAGGAGCTTTATGCCAAATCTACGGAACGTTGCGGAAGCGTCTGACCCGGATTCGGCGAAGCAAGACGTCGGCGACAAGTCCGCTCACCAAAGCTCCGAAGCTGACGACGTGGCACGTCGAAGCAAAGCGAAGTCCGCGAGCGGTCCGGCGTCCAAGGAAGGTGTTCGGCGCAAGTCAATTGCTGTCTTCAGATCGCTCCCGGCGAGCAAGGATCTTGGGGAAGTCAGCTTCAGCGAATCTAGACCGTACTTCGTGGTCCGTGACAACGCGGAGTACTGTGGCGGGTTTGCCACCGCCGACGAGGCCCACGAACTCGCGGAGCAACAGACGGGTCACGCCGTGCGCGTGGTGCGGCGCGTGCACGAACTGCCGCTCGCGTGCCAGCGTATCCGGGTTTAGCGCACCGTTGTTCCAAGCATCACCCTTCGATACACTCCCCGCCCATGCCGAGCGGGACGTTGCATCTCAAGATTGGTGAGGCCCGCAGGGGGTTGTATCGCCAGCCGTTCCTCTGGGTCAATCTCCGAATCGGTTACACGCCCGAACCCAACGCCGCCGATCCCGCGAACAAGGATTCAAAGGATCCCAAGTGGACCATGCTGGTCCCGGCGATCGTTGACACGGGCGCCGATGTGACCGTCATTCCGAGCTGGCTGCTCCGCGTGCTCGAAAGCAAGTGCAACTGCAAGTTCAGGTCAGAAGAGCTCCTCCCCGACAGCGACCGCCGCGTGATGACCGCCGCCGGGCCGATCGCCTACTACAACGCCCATGTGATGATGGAACTGCGAGCTCCGGCGGGAGTGCCCGCCGGGTCGAAGCTCTTCCGCACGCTCCAGCTGGTCGTACTCGAAGCCCGCGACGAGGAAAACAACCCTCTCCCTGACGACAGGCAGCACCGCCTCGCGCTCATCGGAATGGACGTTCTGAACCTGCTCGGTGAGTTGCGGTACGTCGGAAAGCCGACCGAAGGCGACAACAAACTCGCGCATCTCCGCTGGGAGGAGACCGGCACCCACAAGCGTGCGGCCAAGAACGATCGCAACATAGACCTCTGAAGCGGCGTCCCGCGAGCGTCCAGGAACCGATCCCCGAGCCGAGGTGGCCCGCCTGGGAACTCGGTTCGCGCCCGGCTAAAATCGGCTTCTGGTTCGCTCCTGTGCCACTCAGAACTCGAAAGGTGTTTTCATGCCCATCCGCATCGGAATCAACGGCTTCGGCCGCATCGGCCGCCTCGTCTATCGCATCGCCGCCGAGCAGGGCATCGAGGTCGTCGCCGTCAACGACCTCGTCCCCGCCGACAACCTCGCCTACCTCCTCAAGTACGACACGATGCACCGCCAATTCATGCTCGGCGGCAAGCACGCGGTGGTCTCCGCCACCGAAAACTCGTTCACCGTCAACGGCAAGTCCACCAAGACCATGGCCGAGAAAGACCCGGCCAAGCTCGGTTGGAAAGAGCTCGGCGTGCAGTACGTCCTTGAATCCACCGGGCTCTTCACCGAGTTCGAGAAGGCCCAGCTCCACCTGACCGCGGGCGCGAAGCGTGTGCTGATCTCCGCGCCGACCAAGAGCACCGAGCAGGTTCCGACGATGTGCAAGGGCGTGAACGACAGCACCTACGACCCGGCCAAGCACGCGATCGTCTCGAACGCTTCATGCACAACAAACTGCCTCGCGCCGATCGCCAAGGTCATCAACGACGCCTTCGGGCTTGATGAAGGACTCATGACCACCGTTCACGCGGCGACCGCCACCCAGCCCACTCAGGACGGCCCGTCGAAAAAGGACTGGCGCGGCGGGCGCAACGCGTACCAGAACATCATCCCCGCCAGCACCGGCGCCGCCAAAGCCGTCACGCTGTGCATCCCCGCGCTCAAGGGCAAGCTGACGGGCATGTCGTTCCGCGTGCCGACGGCCGACGTCTCGTGCGTGGACCTCACCTTCCGCACCGCGAAGGACACGTCGCTGGCGGAGATCAACGCCGCCATGAAAACCGCGAGCGAGGGCGCGATGAAAGGCGTGCTCGGTTACACCGAAGAGGAGGTCGTCAGCAGCGACTTCATCGGAGACCGCCGAAGCAGCATCTTCGACGCCAAGGCCGGGATCGAGCTCAACAAGCGGTTCTTCAAGGTCGTAAGCTGGTACGACAACGAGGCCGGGTACGCGGCCCGCTGCGTGGACATGATCAAGATGATGGCGGACAGGGACGGCGTGAAGTAGAGCTCGCTTTTGACACATGCAACTCAAGGGTTGGGTCCGTCTGGCCTGACCCTTTTTCATGGATTGATACCCATCGGGCAATTGTCAGTCGATACCGTCCGTGGTTGCCGCGGCCGCGGTCATTGGGCTCGTGGCGTTCGCGCCCGGTTGCACGCCGGCCGCACGTTCAAGCAGCTTGATCCTTTTCCACTTCCCTCCCAAGAACCGGATCGAGAGGGAGATACCCAGGGCCGCGATGTACGACGCGGCCGCGATCCAGGGGCCGATCGAGCCGACCCGCGGTAGGTACGTGACCATCGCGAGCCCGCCGCCGACGATCAGGGTCCACGCGAGGATAAGCGTGACCACGCCCGGCCAGACCGTGTCCCCGGCGCCGCGGAGCGCGCCGGAGATCGCCATTTGCACTCCGTCAAAGAACTGGAATGCTGCGCACGCGATGAGCATGGCGGAACCCAGGCTTGCCAACTCGTCCACGTCCGCCAACGGGGTGTTCTTGTGAACGAACAAACGGATCATCGGATCGCGAAAGATGACAAAGAGCAGGCCGCAGGTACACATGTAGGCGACCGTGATTCCCACTCCGACCTTGACGCGTTGCAGCGCGAGGTCGGGCCGCCCCATGCCCATGCACTTGCCGACGGTCGCGGTGAGAGCGACCGAGATTCCCACCGCGGGCATGAACGAGAGGGTCATCCACTGGTGCGCGATCCATCCGGCGGTTGAGTGCAGCGGTCCGAAGTAGCCGACGAGATAGACCATAAAGAAGGTCCAACAGACCATCTCGTTACCGAACATGAGCCCGCCCGGCCAGCCGAGTTTCAGGATGTCGCGGGTGTGGTCGCGCGAGATTCGCCACGCCGCTCGGGTGCCGTAGAGCCGGTTCATCTTCGGGCCGAGGAACACTGCCATCGGGATCGCGAGTTCAACGAACGTCGCGATGACCGTGCCGACGGCCGAGCCGATGACGCCCAGCGCCGGGAAGCCGCACTTTCCGTACACGAACGCGATCGACAGCAGCAGGTTGATGATGTTCGCGGTCAGGCTCGCGCCGAAGACCACGGCCGGCTTGTGCATGCCGTAGAAGAACTGCCCGAGGCAGCGTGCGCACATCGTGAGCGCCGCGCCGAAGACCAGGACTTGGCCGTACCCTGCGGCGAGCTGGACGTGCCGTGGATCGCGCCCGATCGCGGTGAAAATCTCCGGCAAGTACATCCCGTAGGGGATCAGCAGTATCGCCCACGCCAACGCAATCCACATCCCATTCCATGCGTACGCCGCTCCACGTTCGGGCTTTCCGGCACCGAGGTTCTGCGAGACGTAGGTATTCACCACGGTCAGGCAGCCCATCGAGATCGAGATCGGTGTCCACGCGGCGATCCCCCCGTCGCCCTGAGCGCCCACATAGATCGGCTCCGGTCCGATCCGAGACACCACCAGCTTGTCCACGAACTGCATCAGCGTGTAGGAGGTCATCGTCGCCACGACGGGCGCGGCGATCGACGCGAGTTCGGCGAGCGGGGAGCGCAGCGCGAGCGAGGAGTCCGAGTTCGCGGGAGTGGTGCTCATAAAGTGTGCAATCGTCCGCGACCGCACAGTTCAACCGCGAGGCGGATCGCCGAGATCATGCTGCCGGGATCGGCGACGTTCTTGCCGACGATATCGAACGCGGTTCCATGATCTGGGCTGGTGCGCACCACGGGCAATCCAACGGTGACGTTCACCGCCCGGTCCCGCGCGATCAGCTTGACAGGGATCAACGCTTGATCGTGGTACATCGCGACGACCAGGTCGAACCTCCCCGCGAACGCCGCGTTGAACACCGTGTCGCCCGGGTGCGGCCCGGAAACGTCCATCCCGCGCTCGGCGCAGGCTCGGATCGCTGGCTCGATCACCGCTTTGTCCTCCGCGCCGAGCAGCCCGTGCTCGCCGGCGTGCGGGTTGAGACCGCAAACCGCGATGCGTGGCGAAACAACGCCGAGGTGTCGACACGCTTCGGCACCGAGCTCGATCGTGCCCACAATCCGCTCGCGCGTCAGCTCGCGGGCCACGCTCATGAGCGGCACATGCACGGTCGCAAGGATGACATTCAGCGAAGCCCGCCGGTCGATCGCGGGAACGTGGAAGAGCATGCTCGCACGCTCGGCGTGGAACCGCTCCGCGAACAGCTCGGTGTGCCCGGGGTACCTCCCGTGCCCCGCGAGCGACCATGATTCCTTGCAGATCGGGGCCGTCACGACGGCATCGACCTGCGCCGCGCCCGACTGTCCTTGCCGAGCCGCGGCGATCGCCGCTTCGACGAACTCAAACGAAAGCACGCCGCCACGGGCTGTCGCTTGGGGCGCAAATCGCTCGCTGGCCGCTCCGGGCCACGCGACGAGCACCACGGCGTCATTGATCGCCCCCCGATCCATCGCCGCCTCCGTGCAGGACAGCGTTCGCCAGAACGGCGTCACGCCTGCACGCTCCGCCGCGGTCCGCAGGCATGACTCCATACCGAACACACGAAACGACGCGCACTGCCGGATCGCGGGCGACGCGAGCGCCTTCACAGTCACTTCCGCGCCGATCCCGCCCGGGTCTCCCATCGAGATTGCAATACGGGCTCGATGGGTTGGAGTGTTTGGAGGGTTCACGCGGTCATCGTAGTGCCGGCGAGGTTCACGCATCCTCGACAACCGAAGCATCGCGGACCTCGGTCTCGTGGAACTTGAGACGCGCCTGCTGGTAGCGTTCGGGTGAGATCTTCAGGTCGGGCTCTTCACCCCGCTGGTGCTGGGCGTGCAGGTGTTTCAAGAACGGCACGCACCACTGGCAGCCGGTTCCCGCACCCAGGCACTCGGAGATCAGCGACGCGACCGGCGGGTTCTCGCGGGCGAGGTAGCCCCGGATCTTCCGCAGGGAGACATGAAAACAGAGACATACTTGGTCGTCAGGGTCCACGGATTATCGTAGAGGCGCAGCCGCAGTATCGCGACGGCCCGGGAGCGCTCAGTGGAGCCGCGAAAGGATGTCCAGCACGCCCTCGGCCTCGTGCTTCTCGGAGACGAACGCGGCCAGGGCTTTCAGCTTTTCCTCCGCGTTTGCGGGGCACGCAAAGAAGGCGACATTCTCCGCGATTGCGCGGTCGCCGAGCGTGTCGCCGATCCCCGCCAGGCGTTCTTTCCGCAGCCCCGTCCGTTCGATGAGGCGCGCGATCCCCGAGGCCTTGCTCACGTGCGCCAGATCGCAGTTGATCCACGCGACCGTCATCGAGACCCGGAACGGCCAGGCGTTCTGTGCGAACACTTCTTCGAGCTTCGGCATCTGCGATCGGAGAAATGGTGTGTTCGGGTGCCAGAGCGAGATCGAAGCCGACTTCCCGGGCTGGACGACCACGCCCCTTGTCACGAGGTTCGCCTCGATCCAGGCAGTCGCATCGCCCACCGCTTGCAGATGTCCGGGAGTGATCGCCGGGTCGCGCAGGAACACGTTCTCACGCGGATCGTGCAGCCACACTCCGTTCTCCGCAACGCAGGGCACCGCGTCATTGGCGATAAAGCGGCAGACGGCCTCGGCGAAGGGCTGCGGCCGCCCCGAGCACACGGTCACCACCGGGCGGTCACCGTCAGCGATCGCGCGCCGGTTGTGGTCGGCAATCTTTCCTAGGACGGCGGCGTCGAGCGGGGCCGAGGACTCCGGTCCGAGGCAGCCGTCGATATCGCAAATCACCGCGTCGAAGCGGCGTGAGGTGATCGATCGGAGCGCGTCGTTGGCGTTGAACATCTGAGAAAGCGTAGCGATGAAACGCGACGAACAATGGTCCGTGCCAGACCCACTCTTCCACGTCGTCCTCCACGAGCCCGAGATCCCCAACAACACGGGCAACATCGGGCGCACCTGTGTCGCCGCCGCGTGCGCCCTGCACCTGATCAAGCCGCTGGGCTTCGACACGAGCGAGAAGGCTTGTCGCCGCGCGGGGCTCGACTACTGGCCGCGCCTGGGCGTGCGTGAGCACGATTCGTGGGACCGCTATCTTGCCGACCAGCATGATTCGCGCGGCGAGCCCCGGATCTGGCTGCTGACCACCAAGACAAAGCGCTCTCCGTTTGATGTCGGCTTTCGGCGTGGAGATCACCTTGTCTTTGGGAAGGAGTCCGCCGGGCTACCCGCGTCGTTGCTCGAAGCGTTTCCTCATCGATGCGTGGGCCTTCCCATGGTCCGTCACGAACGCTCGCTCAACCTTGCCACGGCGGTCTGCGCGGTCGTGTACGAGGGCGTCCGCCAACTGCTTGCGCGCGGCGAAGCGACACTCGACGATTCGGGCAGGCTGGATCCCGCAGACTCTGGGAACGCAAGCAAAACGTAGAAACGAAGGCTGCGCGGGTCCGAGGGGAGCGGGACTTCGCTACGAAGCAGCGCCGCCGAAGCGGTCTTTGAGTTTGAGAAAATGCTTCTCAAAAAGATTCCAACTCAGCAGCGCCACGAGGAAGGTCGCTCCCGTCGCCACGATGTTGAACACGATCTGACCCGGCAGGCTGGTGCCCAACACGGGCGGGATCTTCAGCTTCGACAGCACCGGCCCGCGCAGGATGGCCTGTAGCGGAAGATGAAAGAGGTAGAGCGCGTACGCGTACTTCCCGACCGTCCGCAGCGGCGTCCACTCCATCGCCCGCACGAGCCGCGATTCTTTCGGGCCTGAGACCGCCAGCACGATCAACGCCCCGAATACCACCGCGATCACTGTGAACCCCAACGTCTGCATGACGGGTTCGTACTGCGCTGGCACGGACGAGAACATCACCGCGTGGCGCACGAAGAGCGTCGCCAACGCAACCAACCCGGCGGCCAACACCATCCGAGCGGCAGGCACCAGTCGCTCCAGTCCGCCCCACTCACGGCCCAGCACGGCAAGAAACCCGCCGCACGCCAGCGTGTCCAGGCGTGTCGGCGTCACCACATAGATAGCGATCGGGTCCGCGTGACGGAGCACCAGCCCGCAACGCAGCAGCAATGCCGCGGCCATCACCACGATGCAAACCCGCCCCAGCGCGCGCCGGGTCAACATCCAGACGACGAGAGGCCAGACCAGATAGAACTGCTCTTCGATCGCCAGCGACCACAGCACGTCCGGGATACCGTGGTCCATGAATCCGTGACGAGCGAAGAAAAAATTGCTCAAGTATGTCCAGAACCACCACTGGTGCGGCGCGACCTCTGAATACTCGGACACCGCACGGGCCCACGGCCCCGTTCCATGGAACGGCAAACGGGGGACGATCACCAGCGTCACGAGCAGCACCGCGTAGTACAACGGAAAAATCCGCAACGAACGCCGCGCGTAGAACCGTGTGAAGAACCGGCCCACGCCTGAACCTGGAGTTCCCCGCCGGGGTTCGCCCTTGGAATCGAGAAGGATCCCCGTGATCAGGAATCCCGAGAGCACGAAGAACAGATCCACTCCCGTCCAACCGACGCGGACCACCCGCAACAACAGCGAATCGAGGGTGCCGGCGGACCTCGCCGCCGCGTCACGCAAGACCTCCGACTGGTGGAACATCATCACCAGCAGGATCGCCAACCCGCGCACGCCGTCCAGCGCGGGAAGGTGCCCGGTCAACGCCCGTTCGGGCACCTCGCGGGGCGTGGTACCGGCTGGTTCGGAGGAAAGATCGTTCTGCGCGGGTATCGTGGCCATTCGTGGCGAGTATAAACGATCGGGTAACTGCATCCGAGGGATTGCTCTACGCGATATCACAACCGATGAAGCCCGACCCCTCCACCGCGCCTCCCAACGATCGCTCGAGTTCGCCCCCCGAGCACGTCAACCGGGGACGTTCGCACCCCGACGGGTTGCCTGTATTCAGCGCCGACCCGTTGCGGCGGTTCCCCGGTGTCCGCGCCCCGCGCGTGTTGCGGACAGAGGTCTGGCTTCCCCGACCGGTCACCGAAGTCTTTGATTTCTTCGCCGACGCCTTCAACCTCAACACACTCACGCCGCCCTGGCTTCACTTCCGAATCCTCACGCCGCCGCCGATTGTGATGGGCGCGGGCACCATCATCGACTACCGGATCAGGCTGAAAGTCCTTCCCATGCTTTGGAAGACCGAAATTACGGTCTACGAACCGCCCTTCCGGTTCGTCGACGAGCAGCGCCGCGGGCCCTATTCGTTGTGGCACCACGAGCACACGTTCACCGCTCGCGACGGCGGAACGCTCGCGGAAGACACGGTCCATTACGCGCTGCCGCTGAACGCAACCCTAATCGGGGAAGTGCTTCACACACTTGTCGTCAGACCCGACCTCGCTCGCATCTTTGCCTACCGCACGGCGCGAATGCGCGAAATATTCGGAGTACCGTGAACGCCTGCGATCAATGGCCCTGGGCGAACGTCACGCCTGCACATCGAGTTTCCGACCAACCGCGAGTTCTGTTTCCACCGCGTTCTTAACGGTGGGATTGGGGTACATCGGCAGCGCAGAGCCCGCGACGCGTGCCGCCGCCGATTCGCCAACTCGGGGAGGTTCGTGGTCGAACGAGACCGGCACATTCACCCGCGCGGAGGTGAGGGAGCCGGCCCGCGAAGCGCTTGCAGAGAGTTCTACAAAGTCAACGGTCTCCGAGAGAGACGGGCGGGGTTTCCCGCCGATCGCCGCGCCGCCCTTCGCACGCTCGTCCGCCGGTGTCAGCGAAATACCTCGTGCTGAGGGTAGGACGGCGGGCTTCTGATTCGATTTCGAGGACTGACCGTGTGTGATGTCCATGCGGAGAATGTATCGGATCAACCGTTCTGGGCCCATGACGGGCCCTGCGCGGACGTCCGATCGCGCCGGAGAAGTCGGTAGTGCTGGCCTTCATTTCAGCAGCTTGGCAAGCTCTTTCCCGCGATCGTCATCCCGGCTCGATGCCCAGTCCGCCGCCGTTCGCCCCAGCTTGTCCTTGGCGTCCTTGGGTGCGCCAGCCTGGAGCAGGACCGCTACTTTCTCCGCGTCGCCCCGGTCCGCTGCCTTCATCAGGGGTGTGACGCCGTCCTTGTCCCCGGCCTTCACGTCCGCGCCCGCCGCCAGGAGCAGCGTCAAGACCTCGACCGGGCCTTCGCCGCCCGCCGCGAGCGCGAGCGCGTCTCGCCCATCGTCGTCCACCGCCGTCACCGGGGCGCGAGCATCGAGCAGTGACTTGACGTTTTCCGGGTTTCCGGCCATCGCCGCCGTCATCAGGGCCGTCTGACCCCACTTGTTCTTGAACTCGACGTTTGCGCCCGCGGCGATGATCGCCCCGAGAATCTCATGGCTCCCGCGTCCGGCCGCCATCATGAGAGCCGTCCACCCGTCGCCCGTTCGCGCGTCGACCCGCGCCTGTGTCCCCAGCAACGCCTTGACCGTCGGCAGATCCGATGAAAGGACGGCCAAGATCAGCGGGGTCTTTCCGTCGAGCGTGGAGGCGTCGATCTTGGCGCCCCCAGCGATCAGCGCCTGGGCAGCTTCCGCTTTGCCGCAGCTCGCCGCCAGCATCAGAGGCGTCATCCCTCGTCGGGCCTTGTCCCCGCCGTCCATGGGCTGGTCGACCACGATTCCGGGCCGCCTGAGCGCCGACCTGAGCCCGGCCGCGTCCCCGGCCTCGGCAAGCTGATGGAGCGAACCTGAAACGGGCGTCAGCGAGCTCGACGGATCGATCTCGGCCGAGAGCCCCTTGACGTACACAAACAGCGCCGCGCCCAGCCCGGCCAGACAGATGGCCACAACCAACAAAGGGAAAGAACGCTTCTCAGCCATCGGACCCGTCCCTTCGCAACCCCGCAACGCCCGCCAGATCCTGCCCGCGCTCTCACGGGTTTGTTTCAAGGGTTCGCTTCCAAAGTATACCAGATTCACTCCGAACCCCAAATACCGTTCTCACGGGCCTGAAAGCAGGCTCCGGCACCTCTCCACGACTCCACTCACCGGGATTCTCTCCATCAACCGAGTTCCCGAGGTGGCATCCTTATGGTCAAGATTGTCAGAGTCATCAACCCGCTGGATCACCTGATTCGAGCGCCCGTACGGCCCAACCAGGCCCACCCGCGTTGGTCCGTAGAGAGCGATCAGAGGCCGATCAAACCCCACTGCCATGTGCAGCACCGCCGAATCGTTCGCCAGCACCAACGCCGCCGACTCCACCAACGCCATCAGCCCACCGACCGAGGTTTTTCCCAGTCGATCATGTACCCGAGCGTCGGAGCGAGCGAGGTCCAGCAGCGGCCCGCACTGCTCACGCTCACCCGCGGACCCCACCACCACCACACCGTCTATCGCCTCATGCCCTGATCCGTTCAGGAGCTCCCGCGCGGTCTCCGCAAACCGCTCGCAGGGCCAACGCTTCCCAAACCACCGGCTCGTCGGAGCCAGCAACACGTAACGGCTCCCAGCGATGGCCGTGTCCTTCAGGGCCGATGCACGATCAGGCTGGGGTACGTACAAACGCATATCCGCGACCGGTATTCCCGCCATGCCTGGGCTATTTCGAGCATGCGACCGACGCTGTGCATCTCAACGGGGATCTTCGTGCCGCTCGGTAAAATCGTATCACCCAAACTCGCGTGCGTTGGAGTACCCTCCACCCGCCTCCGCGTCTACGCTGACTCGCATGTCGAGGACAAGACTCCTCCGTTCAGCAGCAACATCCACGCCAGGTCACGGCAGGGGGTTGAGCCGCCCGATCGACGCACCGAGGGCCTTCCGTGGGAACTCCAACACGCCGCTGAGAGCCGGGTGGGACGCGATCGCCGGCGTGAAGGAGTCCTGCAGTCGATCACCGCGTCACGCGCGGCGGAGCTGAGCGGCAGGGCACGGACTTACCCCCAGCGCGCTGGGCCGATGAATCAGGATGCGTCAGGGTGAGCGATCGATGCCATGGTCTTCTGGCCGATCGTACCTCAAAGTGCGACTCGGGCCGGTCCCGAAATCTTCGGGCCTCCTTCCCAAGTTATGGGTTCATCGTGTTAGGATGATCGTGATCGAACCCCATTCATTGGCCATGAACCCTTATGAACGCTCGTAAAGGCAGCGACCACCGTGATCTGTGCTGGCAACGACGACCGCCGCGCGTCGATCTTTCCGTTCCGGTCGTGCTCGCGTCGCGGGGTCGCAGTCTCGCTCTTTAGCCACGGCGGCGCCGCCCAGACCGGTGCGAAGCCCGCGGGCAAGGAGGCCGAAAAGCCCGCGGACAAGCAGGCCGAAGCGCAGCCAGGGAAGATCCAGACCCTGATGGTCGCCGAGCGTTCCGACCTCTCGAAGCTCCTCGTCGACCCGCGCGACCAACGCCTGAGCAAAGCCCTGGGCATGCTGCCGGCACGGATCTCCGAACTCCCGGGCGAAGCGCCGAATTTCCCGCCCGACGCCGTCAGCGCGATCAAGACCGCGCTCTCCACTTTCGCACGCCCGGGCCGCTTCGGTGTCACGGTCAACGCCGGCGATCCCTCCAATGGGCTGTTCGGGTACGGCGTGGTCATTAGCGCCGTCGCCGCCGACCAGAAGGACGCGGAGTCTCTGCACGCCAGCATCCTCGACATGCTCAAGAACGCTCATCTCCCGCCCGCGCCGGCTGGGCCCAAGCGCTTCGAGTCGATGGACGACACCATCGTCGGCCCCGCCGGCCGTCTGAGCTACGGCCTGTTCGCCGACGGCTGGCGCTACGAGGTCATCCTCGGCACCATGGACGACCCCGACCAGGCGTGGATCAATCTTCCCAAAGCGACCATTGACGGGCTGTCGCCGGTGCTTGTCGGCAACTTTGATTTCTCCGGGCTCACCCCGGCGGTGAACATGCTGGCCGCCTTCGCCGGGCCTCAGAACCCGGAGATGAAGCGCGCGATCAGCGAGGCGGGCAAGGCCGGGTTCTACGGCCCCAACGCGATGAAGGCCGACTTCGAGTACGGCTACACCGCCACCGAGAGCCGAGGCCGCGTCACCATCGACGGAGCGGGCAAGTTCAAGGACAAGCTCAACCTTTCAACCACCGCCCTCACTCCCGAAGAGTTCTCCGCCGTCCCCGCCGACGCGACCATGGCCAGCGTCAGCAAGGGCGACCTGGCGATGTTTGACTCGCTCATCACGCAGATGACCGAGCGCAACCCCGAGGCCGCGAACGGGCTCAAGCAGTTCAAGGACGCCACCGGCGTCGATCTCCAGACCGACATCATCAAGACCCTCGGCGGAACCTTCGCGTACTACCTCTCCGACTCCACCGGCGGCGGCACCATCGGCTCGGCCGTCGCCATGATCTCCTTCAAAGACCGCGCCAAGTTCCTCGAAGCCCACGCCAAGCTTTTGGAGTTCGCCAACAACGCGTTGCAGCAGGCCCCGGACATCGGCAAGTACGTCCGCGTGCAACCCTGGGTCGAGGACGGCATCGAGCTCCTCAGCCTGCGAGCCTCGGGACTGCCCATCCCGCTCGAACTCACCTACGTCGCGACGGAAAAATGGCTGATCGCCGGGCTCACGCCGCAGGCGACGATCGCGGCCGCCAAGCAGGCGATGGGCAAGGGCGACAAGGGGCTCGCGTCCAACGCCATGTTCGCGCTGCAGACCAAGGGCAAGAGCCTCATCTCTGCAACGTTCATGGACTCGGCACGCTTCGCCCACGCCGGGTACCCCATCATCAGCATGATCGGCTCGGCCATCTCCAGCGGTGTGCGCTCACCTGCCTTCGCCGCCGGCCCGGCCCGCGACCCCGGCATGATCGTGCCGACCTACGCCGACCTCACGCGCGAGCTTCGGCCCTCGGTCATGATCAGCTACTGGAAGGGCGACTCGTACGTGATCGACGGCTACGGCGATCGGTCCGTCATCGCCAGCGCGGCCGGCGCTTCGGGGCTGTTCGTGCAGTTCGCGCCGATCATCGGCCTCGGGATCGCCGGCGCGGCCGGGCAGACTAGGCAGAACGACCTTCAGGGCATGGCCCCCGCCTGGGAGCACATGCCCGTCGCAGACGCCGCCGGCTGGATGATGCGCGAACCGCTCACCGCCCCCATGGCCCTGCTCGCGGGCTCAGGGATGCTCGAACAAGGTTTCTCGTTCGACCAGCGCTAGACCCGTAGACCCGCCGCGATCACTCCGAACTCCAAACACGAAGACCCGGGCACCTCGCCCGGGTCTTTTCATTTCAACTTCGTATGTTCATCCCTCTACATTTTGTAGTGGAGCAGGTTTTCAACCTGCTTCTACTCACCCTACCTCTTCCCCTTCACTCACGCCGTCAAAGCCCGCATCACCTCCGCCACCGTCGTCATCCCCGCCCTCACCTTCGTGAACCTGTCCGCCATCAGCGTGTACATCCCCCATCCCGCGCGGCCGCCTTCGACGCGATCTCCTGCGCACCAACCCGCCGCATGATCCGCCTCCGCGCGTCTCCTCGCTCATCGAGAGCAGTTCATACACGCCAACACGCCCGCGATACCCAGTATTCCGGCACGCCCGGCACCCGCGCCAATCGCCAATTTCTCACCCTGCTTCAAGCCCAGCCCCGAGGGCATCGGTTCGATGAAATCTTTGAGCTTCGCCACGTCTTCATCCGGCTCCGCTGGGTCGTAGCTCCGCGAGCACTCCGAACAAATCTTTCGCACCAGCCGCTGTGCCAAGATCCCCTCCACCGACGACGCCACCAAGAAGGGCTCAACGCCCATGTCGAGCATTCGCGTGGTTGCCCCCGCCGAGTCGTTCGTGTGCAGCGTCGAGAAGACCAAGGCCCCGTCAACGACGCCTGGATCGCCGTGTCGGCTGTCTCCTTCATCGCGGATCTCGCCGATCATCACGACATCAGGTCATCTGCAGGATCGCCCGCAGCCCGGCCGCGAAGTCCAGCCCCACCTTGTGGTTCACCTGGATCTGGTTCACCCCCGGAACGTGATACTCCACCGGGTCCTCGACCGTGATCGCCTTGATCTCGTCAGACACGATCCGGTTCAGCGACGCGTACAGCGTCGTCGATTTTCCCGAGCCCGTCGGCCCGGTCACCAAAAGAATCCCGTGCGGCCGCTGGATCATCACGTCCCAGCGCCCCAGCACCGTCCCCGGCATCCCCAACTGATCGAGCGTCAGCAGCACCGCGGACTTGCTCAGCACGCGCAGCACGACGCCCTCGCCGAACAGCATCGGGATCACGCTCACGCGCAGGTCAAACTCCTCCGAAGGCCTCCCCGCCACGCGGTTGCGAAAGCTGATCCGCCCGTCCTGAGGCCTGCGTTTCTCGGCGATGTTCATGTTCGCCATGATCTTCAGGCGGCTGATGATCGCGCTGGCGAACCGCCCGATCGTCGTCGGCACGTTGGCTCGCTCCAGCACGCCGTCGATCCGGTACCGCACCACCAGCTCGCGCTCGTACGGCTCGATGTGCACGTCCGTCGCCCGCTGCGTGATCGCCTCGGCCAGCAGGTCGTTCACCAGCTTGATGACCGACGCCTCCTGCGCCTGCTCGATCTCGTCCCCCGCGCCGCCCTCGCCCCCCACCGCCACATCGGACTTCCCGCCCGCCATCGCGTCGAGCGTGTCGCCGCCGACGCCGTAGTTCGCCTGGATGAACTTGTGGAGCTCTTCCTCGTCCGCCAGCGCCAGCTCGATCGAGCACCCGGCCACGAGTTTCAATTCATCCAGCACCGACAGATCGAACGGGTCCGCGGTCGCCACCGTCAGCGTCGTCGCGTCGCGCGCGATCGGCACGCAGCGCTGCTTGAACACGAGCTTGGCCGGCAGGCACGCCAGCACCGCCGCGTCCACGCTCAGCGTCGGCAGATCGACGACCGGCAGATGAAACTGATCCCCGATCGCCCGCGTCACACTCTCGCGCGATGCCATCCCCAGCCGCACCAGAACTCTGTCGAGCCGCTCCCCGCTGGCCGCCTGCTCGGCGCTCGCCTGGTCAAGCTGTTCCTTGGAGATGATCCCGCGTTCGAGGAGGAGCGAGCCGATCGACATAAGCAGATTGTACGGCGAGGATCAATCCGGTGGGTTTGGCACCGGGGATTGCCCCGTCGCGCTTTGCTCATCAACGACGAACTTCACCGGAACGGTCCACGTAACGACCGTGCCATTGGCCGCGGTTGCGGTCATTTCGCATGTTGCCTCAATCGTGTCGCCAGACCTTGCAAGATCCCCTGGCATAGTTGCGTTCGCAAAGCAACCGCCGTCACTGCCGTGTATCCGGGGTGCGAGGAAGCTCAGAGAAAACCTGGCAGGCTGACCGTTAAGATGTTCATCCATGACATCACCAGTCAGCGTGAACGCCGGAACAATTCCTCTGCTTCCCCGAAGTCGACCGACGTCCATCCGCACCTCAATCAACCCCTCGGAAAGCGCGCTGGCGGACCATCGCGGGTGATCGATTACTCCGTGAACGTACTCCGCCCACTGATCTTGCGAGATGAAACCCGAAGCGAACGCCGCTTCGACGACGTCCCCCCAATTGCTCCTCCCTAACGACTTCTGCGCGACAAGAGCACGCTCCACCAGACTACGAACTTGACCCTCGGACATGTCTTTCGCCACGATACGGCCGACTAGCGTTTAGAGGGCCTCTCCATCGGGACTCCACATCAACACAAAAGTCGGCAGAAGCCGGTTGAGATCAAACCCACGCCGCGCGGCCACGGCCGCCGAAGTCCCACCCACAACCGCCGTAACGACGAGCGCCGCACCAACAGCAATCCGCCTCGGCGAGCGAACCAGCCGACCGCGCCGCACCCGCGCCGGATCGAGCAGCTTGGTCCCGCACTCGGGGCACTGGACAAGCCCCCCGCTCGCCCCGCTCAGGTCGTACTCGCACCCCGCGCACGCCGGATGATCGCCGACACGCCGCCCCGTCACCCCGGACAACAGGACGACGAGCCCGGCGAGAAGAATCAGGACAAGGAGAACCAGCAACATGGTCTCAGCATAACCCCGGGACCCAATGGCGGGAGGCGTGTGCGCGGTTCGGAGGGATACGGTCGGTGTCCTGGAAGTGCCCGCTGAACGCGGTCGGCACGCCACCCAATCTTCACGTCCGAATCGCGATCAGATCAAACACCGGCGGCAGCATCACGAAGCAGTCCTTGTCTTCGCCCGAGGCCGTCCACATCGCCATGAACTCCTCGTGCTCGGCGTTGGTGATGTACCCGAGCTTTTCCAGCCGAGGCAGGAACGTGGACCAGAAGGACGCGGGCCAGTGCCACATGGTGGAGCCGGGGCGGGCGATTCGTTCGCTCGCCGCGATGTGTTTGACCTTGAAGCCGTTCTTCCGCAGCATGCCGGGCAGGCGGGCCGCGATGTCGGGGTCGCCGCCCTGGTCGCGCCAGCTCAGGGCGATGGCTTTGACGATCTTGGTGAAGATGTCGCGGCGCGGGGCCATGGTCATGGACTCGTAGCTGAAGTAGTCCTGGATGGCGACGACGCCGAACTGCTTGAGCAGGCGGGCCAGGCCGTTGATCACGTCCTCGGGGCGTGAGAGGAAGCAGAAGACCCAGCGTGCGTAGGCCATGTCGATCATGGCGTCGTTGCCGGGGATGGCTTTGTCGAGGTCCTGGACGTCGCCGAGGACGCGGTCGATGTTCGTGAGTTTGCGGGCCTTGGCCTGCTCGTTGAGTTGCTTGAGGAAGACGACGGACTCGTCGATTGCGATGATCTTGCCAGCCGGGCCGACGATCTGGGCCATGTCCATCGCGGCGTGGCCCGGGCCGCTGCCGATGTCGAGAACGGTCATGCCGGGCTGGATGCCGGCGCGTTCCCAGAGATCGTGAGCGGACGACGACCAGAGCCGGTGCTGGAGGCCAAGTCGGACGGATTCGTCCATCCCGGTTCCAAGGACGTACTCGCCTTCGCTGGGCTTGGCATGAGTCTTCCTGACTGGTACGGCTGAGACGGCGCGGCTGTGTGACATGCCCAAGTCTACGCCGGTGTGCAAAGTTCGTTCGCGACAATCCTGGTCTATTTTTTCGCCGAATTTTGTTCGGCCCCGGCGATGATCCGGGGTGGAGCACGGGATGGAGGGGGCGCTTGACCGGGGGTCTTGATTGTGCTTAGTATGTGCTAACTATTCTGGGGCACGTCGTCGATCAAGGAGGCTGCGGATGACACGGGGACATGGGTCTTTGGGGATGCTCGGGCGGAGCACGCCCGCCGCCGTCGCCCTGATATTCGCGAATGTTCTGGTCGGATGTACGACGGACAGGTGCTGCGGGCCGACGGGCGTCGGCACGGGCACTAGCACGCTGTACGCGCTCCCTGCTTCGGCGGGCGATTCGCCCGTGGGGGTGTTCGATCGCACGGCGGTGCTGATCGCGTATTACAAGTCGGCGCCCTTCACGAACAGGCTTCGCGCTCTGAAGAAGGATCGCGACGCGGCGCGATCGGCGGGAGACTGGGCGGTTGCTGAACGGCTGGACACCCAGGGCGAGGCGATGCAGGAGCTCGCCCACCGACAGCTCGCGGGCGCGGCACCGCTCACGAACATCGCGGATGACCTGGGCGAGGATCTCGCGGAAATCGCGCGAAAGTCAGGAGTCTCCAGCATCGTCGCGGGCGGCACGGAGCCGGCGGGATCGAGGACGATCGACCTGACAACGCAGCTCGTTGAACGTCTTCATGGAAAAAGATAAGTGAAAGGAGCGAACTTCATGGAATCGTCACAAGGGATGCGTCCGATGGACCTTGCGGTTCTCGTGATGCGCTGGATCGCTCGGCTCAGCAGCATCGCAAGCCTGGCGCTGCTCACGCTGTTCGCGTTCCACGAATCGGGTCCGCCGTCGCCCAGCGAGTGGTTCGGTATCGCGCTCTTTCCCGTCGGCGTGTCGGTCGGGATGCTGCTCGGGTGGTGGCGTGAGGGCATGGGCGGCGTGGTGACGCTG
>JBGAOD010000075.1:0-18631 GCA_044221955.1 Phycisphaerales bacterium
GTCGGTACGGGGTTCGGCGGACATTCGGTACCTCAAAGGAAAGGGTGATTCGAGCGATTCAACAGCCAGAAGCAGCACAGTTTACTGCCTGCCAACCCCCATTTCCCGCCCGATGCCCCGCACGAACGCGAAACCCTGCCACGGGTTCCCCCAATTCACCAACTCTCCCACGCAGGATTTCTTGCCAACTCGAAAATCCATGGCATATTCCCTACAGCGGAACCTGAAATCGGCCTGCCATGACTGCTTGGCCGTCGGAGAGAGCAGGGAAGCGCTCAAGACAGACTGTTCTACACCACCGGCGGGCTCGGGGAGTTTCCTCGAGCTCGTCGATTTTTTGCACCGTCGCCGACTCGATTCCCGGGTGCCTCGATTCCTTCCGCTCAGACCCCGCCCGTCCCGGCCTCACGCATCATGGCCGCGAACGTCCCGACCGCGCCGTCGGAGTTCGGATCGCACCCGGGCTGCGGGCAGCGCCGGCTGTACCCGCCGTCGGTCCTCAGCTCCCACGCGTTGCGCTGGTCCACGAACGAAACACCCATGATCTGGAGCAGCCGCTTGCGGGCGGCCGGATCGCGCACCGGGCAGGCCGCCTCGACGCGGGTGTTCAGGTTGCGGTACATCCAGTCCGCGCTCCCGATGTACCACTCGCCGTCGAGCGGATCGGACTGACCGGCCGCGAAGTGGAAGATGCGCGAGTGGGCCAGGAAACGCCCGACGATCGACACGACCTGGATGTTCTCGCTGACTCCCGGGATGCCCGGCCGGAGCGAGCAGAACCCGCGGACGACGAGTCGGATCTTCACGCCCGCCTGCGAGGCCTCGTAGAGCTTCTCGGTGATGTCGATGTCTTCGAGGCTGTTGAGCATCGCGTCGATGCGGGCGGGCAGGCCGCGCTTGGCGTTGTCGATCTCGCGTTCGATCAGTTGCACGAAACGCTGCCGCATTGTGAACGGCGCGACCAGCAGGTGGTGGTACTCGTGCTTGGCCGCGAGGCCGGTCAGCTCGTTGAACAAGGTCAGCAGGTCTGACGTGATGTCGGGGTCGCAGGTCATCAGCCCCACGTCGGTGTAGAGCTGCGCGGTCTTGGAGTGGTAGTTCCCGGTGCCGATGTGGGCGTAGCAGCGGAGTCCCTGGCGTTCCTTGCGAACGACGAGGGAAGTTTTGCAGTGCGTTTTGAGCCCGAGCACGCCGTAGGCGACGTGGACGCCGGCTTTTTCGAGCTGGCGTGCGAGGCGGACGTTGCGGTCCTCGTCGAAGCGGGCGCGGAGTTCGATGAGGCACGCGACCTGCTTGCCGGCCTCGGCCGCGCGGATCAGCGACGCCACGAACGGCGAGTCCATGCCAGTTCGATACAACGTCTGCTTGATGGCCAGCACGTCGGGGTCCAACGCCGCCTGAGCGATGAACTTCTCCACCGTCGCGCGGAACGAGTCATAAGGATGGTGCAGCAAGATGTCCTGCCGCCGGATGGCCCCGAAGATCCCCGTCTTGGAGTTGTCCGCCGCGATCCGCGCCGGCACCACCCCGCGCCAGGGCTTCTCCTTCAGGTCCGGGCGATCGAGCTCGACGATCTCCAGCAGCGCCGAATAGTCCATCGGACCGGGGCGCTCGTACACGTCCTGATGATCGAGATTCAGCTTTTCCAAAAGCTCGCGCACCAGTTCCGGGGCCGCGTCGGGCTCGATCTCGACCCGCACCGCCCGCGCGAACCGCCGCTGCTTCAGCTCCGCCTCGACCGACTGCAGCAGGTTCTCAGACTCGTTCGCGTAGCTCGGATCGTCGCGCTGAATGCCCGCCGAGCGCGTCACCCGGAAGTGGACCTGCGATTCCATCTCCGTCCCGGGGAACAGCTCGTCGAGGTTGTTGCGGATCAGCTCGGGCAACGGCAAGAACCGCGACGCCTTGTGCCCGTGCCGGGCCGGCAGCGGGATGTACCGCCGCAGCGTCCCCGGCACCTTCACCCGAGCAAACAACGTCTCGTCGCCGATCGCCACCGCCAGCCCGTCGCGCTCGGTCTTTACCTCGCGCTTGGGCGGCTTGGCCAGGATCCCGATGTTGTCCGACAAGTTCGAGATGAACGGGAAGCGGTGCCCCGGATCGACCGACAGCGGCGTCAACGCCGGGAAAATGTTCGCCCGGAAATACTCGTCCGCCCAACGCTGCTCCTTCGGGTTCAGGTCGGCGTACGTCACCAGCGAAATGTCGTTGGCCGCGAGCGCGGGCAGGATCTGGTCCTTGAGAATCCGCGCCTGTTCGAGTTGCAACTCGCACACCAGCGCCCGCGCCGCCGCCAGCGCCTCGCGCGGCGTCAACCCGCCCGGCAACCGCTGCGACACCCCCGCGTGAACCTGCCGCTTGATCAACCCGACCCGCTTCATGAAGAACTCGTCGAGGTTGCTGGTGAAGATCGCCAGGAACTTCACCCGCTCCAACAGCGGCACCCGCTCGTCCCCGGCCTCGGCCAGCACGCGACGGTTGAACTCCAGCCACGACAGATCCCGATTGAAGTTCCGCGGCCCGAGTTCGGGGCGATGGTCCTCACGCCGCACGAACGCCAGCGACCCGCCGCCGTTCGCGCGGACCACCGGCCCAGCCTCCGTGGCCACCGCCGCAACATGAACTCTCTTCGGATTCGCCGTGCTCATCGTGCCTTGTCTTCTCTCTTGCCTTTGTGTTCTCTTCTCATCGTCTGCACTACCCAACCTAGTGGCACAGGTTTTCAACCTGTGTCCTACCACCCCTACCTCTTCCTCCCTCTCCCTATCGGCCCAACCAATACACCGCCGCACACCCCGGCGACTCAGTCACCCGAACGCTCCGCACCCCCACCCCCGGCGGAAGCACCGGCCCCACGGCCTCCTTCAACGCATCGCCAATATGCCGAGCTACGTTCTCCGCCGTCGGATTCACCCGATCAAACGGGCTTACTTCATTCAGGTTCGTGTTGTTCAATCGGGAAATGATCGGGTGCAAGGCCGCCTGCACCGCGTGAAAATCGCACAGCAACCCCTCGCCATCCAACTCCGGTCCGCCCACCACCACCGTCACCCGAAAATTGTGCCCGTGTACCGCCTCCCGAACCCCACCAAGCACGATCGCATGGGCCGCACAGAACTCGGTTTCGATGGAGAGTTCGAACACGGAAGGAAGATAGGCCCCCTCCGTTTCCTCCGATTCTCTGCAACCCAAGACGCCGGACCTGAGCCCCGCGAAGGTCCGGGTTGGCCGACTGCAGGCGGCACCGCGCCCGCGGCACTGACATCGGTTCCCACCGATGTCAGTGTCCTCCCCCCAGCCCCCCAACCCCCAGGACCGCGCGCACGCCCGAGCGTCGCGGCCTTCACGCCGAAGGCGTGCCCGTTCATAGCCGGGGGTGAAGCGAGTCTTCGAGCGCCACCCCCGGAAACGCACCCCCCACCGCCCCCGCCCCAACGGGGCGCCGGCCTGTAGCCACGGGTGCAGCGCCGGCGCGGCCCAGCCCGCCGCCGCGAAACCCGTGGAAAGCGCGACGATTCAACGGACCCGCCCCGGCAGGGGCGGAGGGATTTCAGGGCATCGAATTCCATGATTCTTCGGCCAGCGCTTTCCCGCACGTCAGCGGGGCACGCGATCAGGTACAATCGTCGCTCATGCCCCGACCTGTATCCAAACCGACTCGGAGAAACGACTCCATGACTCACTCACGCCGCATCTTTGGAATGCTGGTTGTTTATGTGATCGGGTTCGCACTCTGGGTTCCGCGTGTCGTCATGGGGCAGACCGAAGACAAAGCGGCGCCAAATGAGACTGACAAAGCGATCGAAAAATTGGACAGAGCTCGCCTGACTTACGAAACCAGCACGAACCGGCTGAGGGACGATATTGAGAAAGAGCTTCAAGCCGCACTCAGCAACGCGGCGAGTGCTAAGGATGCATACGAAGCAACCAAGAAAGCGAAGAAGGCACTGGCTGACTTCCACGAACGCGGTGAACTTCCCGAGATCAAGTCAAAGACCGAGGCGTGGAGGAAAACACATGAAGGAAATCAAGAGCGTCTGAAGCAAGCCTACGCGCCCGCGATGGCGGCGTATACAAACGTAGATCGAAGTGTTGCGGATGCACTTGAAGCAGAGGCTGATCAATTGATAAAGTCATGGGACTTAGTACCTTGGAATGACAATCTGGTCGGCAATAAGGGCAACAAGGTTGATGAAGGCGGCGATCCGATCTCTTTTAACCTCGGATTCGTGGGCGAGTACCGTCTAGAAATCAAAGCCAAACGCACGAGCGGCAAAGGCACGATGTGGATCGAGTTTCCAACGGCTGTGGGAAAGATCTCCAGGGTGGATGCGATTGATAAAGACAAAGAAATTCATGTATTTCTTACTGTACGAGAGGCATTGATAAGCGCTGATCTCGGCATGCACAGGCCGATTGACAAGGACAAAGCGCAGGACAAAAGTGCCGCCGAAATCTCGCTCGGCTCCAAAGACGGAGCGTTCGAGGTAGAGTATGTGCGTGTGAAACCTGTATTTGATCCCCCGGCACAACGAAAGCCGGATGCAAAGCCAATTGCGGAACAAAAGGTTGAGGACAAGAAGAGAGAAGCTGAGAACAAGCAGGCGTTGAGAGAGAAGAATCTTCTGGAGGCTCTGCCGGTTGGTACGAAACTTCAAGGTGATCGATTTCAGGCCAAGAATGGAAAATCCACTGGCGTATTAGCCCTAAAACTTTCTGGGGAAGTGAAGGGCAACGATGGCAGAAAGCTTTTACTTCGGATGGCGGATCTTTTCGATGGCGGCAACAAGCCTGTCTGGTACGACTATGTGTTCAATCTTGATGCTAACGGCAATCTTGTATTGGAGAGCATGGCTGATGACAATAAGTCGAATCATCGCTTTGAATACAAAGGGCAGGGTTCGTTTGGTCAGGGGCGTCTGAGTTTTTCGCTGTATTTTTTATACACGCCTGGAAGAAATGTCGCGGACAACTTCATTGATTTGAAGGCTTCAAAGTAGCGATTTGAATCACATGAGGCGCACAATTATGTGCTTCGTTACCGCGATCTGTGGCTGATATGCCTCCTCCACCCCTCCCGGGGCGGCCCGCGTTTCCGCTACTCCTTCCACGGGTTCCGCTCCGCCCAAAGCCGCGTCGCTCACCCGTGGCTACATTCCGCGACCCCTCCGGGGTCTGCTTGTCGCGTCATTCTCAGGCCAGTAAAGATCACCGAGCCCTTCGCCGCTTCCCAAGCTCTCCCCGCAGCCACCCCCCTCCCCAGCCCACATCAGGAGTCAGGAGCCCCTCATGTCCAGCGGTCCATTGATGGTCGGCGTCTCAGGCTGCCGCGGCATCGTCGGCGATTCTCTCACCCCCGAGGTGGCCGCGCGTTTCGCCGGGGCGTTCGGCTCCTGGCTCCGCCAGCGCAACGGCGGCAAGGCCACCATCGTCCTGGGGCGCGACGGGCGGGCCGGGTGCACGATGGTCCATCACGCCGCGCTGGCCGGGCTCGTCGGCGCGGGCGTTCACGTCATCGACGCCGGCGTGGCCATGACCCCCACCGTCGCCGTCATGACCGACAAGCACCGCGCCCCCGGCGGCATGGTCCTGACCGCCAGCCACAACCCGCAGCAGTGGAACGGGCTCAAGTGCCTGCTGGCCGAAAACTTCGACCAGTACGGCTCGGCCGCGTGCGCCCCCGCCGCCAACTTCGCCGCCGAGATCGTCGCGCGTTTCCAATCCGCCAACGTCGGCCCAGTCGCGTGGTCGGACATCGGCACCATCGAAGAGGACACCTCGGCCAGCGAGACGCACGTCGAGCGCGTGACGGCCGCCGTCGAACTCGCGCTCGATGTCAACATCGAGGACCTCGGCCGCTCCGCCGGCGTTGTCCTCGATTCCGTCAACTGCTCCGGCGTCCCCGGCGGGCTGGCGATGCTCGAACGGCTCGGCTGCGAAGAGATCCTCCACATCGGCGGCGAATCCACCGGCATCTTCCCGCACCCGCCCGAGCCGACGCTCGAAAACTTGACGGACCTGTGCGCGGCCGTCAAAGAAATCGAGGCCCGCGTCGGCTTCGCGCAGGACCCCGACGCCGACCGTCTCGCGCTCATCGACGAGCAAGGCCGCTACATCGGCGAGGAGTACACGCTGGTCCTGGCGTGCATCGCGGTGTTGGAAGCCGAGAAGCGCGCGGGCCGCTCGACCAAGGACGCCGCGCTCGTCGCGAATCTTTCGACCAGCCGCATGATTGATGATGTGGCCGCGAAGTACGGCGCCCGCGTCGTCCGCACGGCCGTGGGCGAGGCCAACGTGGTCGAAGCGATGAAGCGCGAGCGGGCCCTCATCGGCGGCGAGGGCAACGGCGGCGTGATCTGGCCGCGCGTCACCTACGTCCGCGACAGCCTCAGCGGCATGGCCCTCGTCCTCAGCCTGCTCGACCAGGGCAAGAAAACTCTCTCGCAAGTCGTGGCCGGCACGCCCAGTTACGCCATCGTCAAACGCAAGGTGGACCTCGCCAAGAAAGAACACGCCCAGCCCGCCATCGAAAAACTCGCCAAGGCCTACGCCAAGGAACGAGTCGACCGCCAGGACGGCGTGCGCATCGACTTCGACGCCAAACGAGCCTGGCTCCACGTCCGCGCCAGCAACACCGAACCGATCATGCGGCTCATTGCCGAGGCCCCGACCAAGGACGCCGCCGAGCGTGTGCTGAGCGACGCCGAAGCCGTAATCAGGTAGGTCGGCCCTGGTAGGTCGGCTCTCCGAGCCGACTCTTCTCTTCCGCTTCCTTCTCAGTGCCCCTCCGTGTCCCCCGTGGTGAACCTCTTTCCCTCTCCCCTATACTCCCGCCGCCATGCCCACCACCCACGAAGAACTCCTCGGCAAGCACCTCCGCATCACCCAGACCGTCCACCGCCTCGACCGCCCCGGCGGCGGTGACATGACCACCACCATCGAGGGTGTCGTCACCCGCGCCTACCAGGGCAAGACCGGCTCCTGGTTCGCCCACAGCAAGGACGGCAAGCTCTGGCTCGACCGCCTCGAACTCCGCAAGCCCGACGGCGAGCTGGTGGTGTGCAATCTGGATCAGAACAGCCAGATTGAAGTTGTGGAAAATAACTAACTCCAAACAGACGAGAGACAAGGATCTCCCCCGCCCCCGCGGCTCTACGATTGAATAATTGTCCAATTTTTCAATAAACACGACGGTCCCCTTCGGCTCACGCATCCCTCTCAAAGGCCCCGCTCAATTTGGAGGTACACCGCCATGCGTCTGGGAGTCTTTGGAACGTTCCTTCTGACAAGCGTTCTTGCCGTGGCAGCACCGCCGGGCGCTGTTCCGGCGGGCACGGAGTTCGTTGTTCGCCACCTTCAAACGCGAGCGTCCGATACCGACCCGCTTCTCTCCGGGCAGTTGACGCTGCCGCGTTCGGCCCGGCACGTCCCGGGGATCGTGCTCATCAGCGGGAGTGGCCCGCACACGCGCGAACAAACGATTTCCGGGTGTCCCACCTTCCGGATGCTCGCCGATCACCTCGTATCACGCGGTTTCGCCGTCCTCTCCGCTGATGCACGGGGTTACGGCTACTCCGACGGTGACACCGACCTCGAACATACGACCGCCGACCGCACGCGCGACGTTGGTGCGTGGCTGAAAATCTTGCGAGAACAGCCCGAGATCGATTCCGAAAGGATCGGATTGCTCGGGCACAGCGAGGGAGCCCTGATCGCTCTTGAACTGGCGAACAAACCGAGCCCTCCCGCGTTCGCCGTGCTGCTGGGCGCGCCCGGCCAACCGTGCGGGAAACTCTGGGTCGAGCAGACCGTTTCCAACCTGAAGCGCCGCGGTGCATCCGCAGAGAGAGTCGAGTCGGTGCGCCAGGCGTTTCTCAAGTTTGTCGCCATCGCCGCCCGTGGGTTCGACTCGGACGCCGCGTACTTCGAGGCCGGAAGAGAAGTCCTCGCCGCCCACGGCGTTGAGGAGAAGGACCGAACAGACAAACTCGTCGACCAGATCGTGAGCGACTTGCGCCGCCCTTGGTTCCGCGACTTCCTCGCCCAGGATCCCACGTCGAGAATCCAAGCGCTGTCGATTCCCACCCTCGTTCTCTGGGGAGCGCTCGACGAACAGGTCCCGCCCGATCCCAACATGAGCACCTACCAGGCGAGATCTCAGGCAGTTCCAAATCTGGTTCAGGCACGAACCGTGCCGGGCGATGATCACTACTTTCTTCGACGGGAAGGAGTCGCACCGGGTGGAAATCACGACTTTGGTCGAATGCACCTTTCTTCGGACATGCTCGGCGAAATCGACATGTGGCTCGAACACGCAGCAGGGCACGCGGGCGACCCCGCCACTCGCCAGCGGTGAGTTTTCAGCGCGAACCCAGCAAAGGCACAGGCGCGTTTCAGTGTGCGGCGTAGCTCGCCCTGCCCTTCACGATCTTCGAACGATCCCGGGGCCTCCGCACTCCTGAATCAGCCGGAGCCACGAGCGCACTCCTGAACGTGAATGGCCTAAAGAGCCGCCGTTCCGTTCTTGAGTGATCGATCGCCCGGCGGAGCTCCCTCCGCGCACACAACACGCGATCCCAAACCACAATCTCGCCATCGCGCGAGATTTTTTCGCGCTGATTCTTCCGACCAATCCAAGGAGTTATCAACGTCGCCGCCCTTCCCCGTGCGCACGCCCCGGCACGGGCCGGGATGGAGTATCGGGGCAGTGAGGAACAAGCCAGTTCACACTCCCCGACGCCGAGTCTCTCGATCTCAAGCGCGGGGCGAGGCGGGCCACCCGGGGCCCGCCCCCCGCACTCTTTTTCACGCACGAACCACGAAGGAAATCGCCCATGACATTCCGCCTGAACGCCTTCGCCAACGTCGGACTCGACGAGTCTCTCCTCCGTCTTGTTCTCGACGAGCACGCGGCCGCCGCGCTGCCGCGCCTCGACAAGCTCTGGACGTACTACCGCAACCCGCTCAAGGCCGTCGGCGCAGGCCCTCTGCCGTGGCTCGGCAACGCCGACTCTTCCACTCGCGGCTGGTACCGCCAGGCCCAGGAGATCGGCCTCCCCGCACGCATCGTCGGCCGGGCCGGGCTCGCCATGGACGATCGTGCGCAGGCTCGCCGCGAGGTCGTCATCGAGAACGACATCGCCTGGCGCGTGCAGGCCATGGTCGACTTCATGTTCGGCAAGCCCGTCACGCTGCTGAGCACCGCGCGCGACGAGAACCTCCGCCGCACCATCGAGAAAATCCTGGACACCGTGTGGGAACGCTCGGGCGGCATCGGCCTGCTGCAAGACATGGCCCTGCTGGGTCACGTCTACGGGCACGTTGATTTGCTCCTGAGAATCGACCCCGCGCTCGCCGTGGAAAAGATGTCGATCACGCTTCCCGACGCGGGCTCCAGCACGCTCGACGAGGCCGCGATCACCCGCGCCGCCGAGGCCTTCACCCTCGAGGTCATCGAGCCCACCCGCGGCGTGCCGATCGCCGACCCGGCCGACTACCGCCGCCTGGTCGCGTACGTCCTGCGCTTCGATCGCCAACAAAACTCGATCGATCCCTCGCGTGACAGCAAACCGTCCACTTTCTGGCACCGCGCGTTCACGACCGGCCGCTCTTCGCACGGACCCCGGCTGCGCACCAGCGTCACCGAGATCTTCTCGGGCTCGCACCACCAGCTCTATCACGACGAAAACCTGATCGAGCAGAGCGTCAACACGCTCACCGCGGGCGAGCTGCCCGTCGTTCACATCCAGAACATCTCACAACCGTTCCGGTACGAGGGCCAGGGCGAGGTCGAGCCGCTCATCCCGCTGCAGGACGAACTGAACACGCGCCTGAGCGACCGTGCCAGCCGCGTCACCATGCAGAGCTTCAAAATGTACCTCGCCAAGGGAATCGAAGGGGCGGACAAGATGTCCGTCGGACCTGGCCAGATCTGGACCGCCGACAACATGGACGCGTCCATCCAGGAGTTCGGCGGCGACGGGCACTCGCCCAGCGAGGAATCCCACATCCAGGAGATCCGCGAGGCGCTCGACAAAGTTTCCAGCGTCCCGCCCCTCGCCGGCGGCGTGGTCCGCGCCAAGATCGGCAATCTCTCCAGCGCCAACGCCCTCAAGATCACCCTCATGGGCATCCTGAGCAAGACGGCTCGCAAACGCGTGACCTACGGCCGCGGCATCGCCCAGATCTCCTGGCTCGTTCTCACCGCGCTCGACGCGGCGGGCGTGCTCGAGACTTCCGAACTCGACCGCGGCGTGCGCCTCGAATGGCCCGACCCGCTGCCGACCGATACGCGCGAGCAGGTCGTCGCCGCCGAGGCTAAGGCCCGGCTTGGCGTGCCGCACGAACGCGTGCTCGCCGAACTCGGCTACTCACCCAACGACCCCGGGGTGCAGTAAGCCACAGCGCGCGGTCGGTCAGCGGCACGGACAACCGCGGCTCAGTTCACGTTTCAGAACCCGTTTCAGAACCCATTTGCGGAAAGGAGGCCGAACATGCCGGCTGTCGTTGAGGGCGCACAGGAAGTGAGTATCGGAGTCACAGGAGGCGGAGTCGTGGGCACCGGGGCGACGAGCGCCGCCAGCAGGCCGTCGCCATCGGATCTGGAAGCCTCGGTCTCGCAGACGAGCGACCCGGAATCCCGTATTCAGATCCTTGAATCCGAGATCGCCGCGCTCAAAGCAACCGTTTCCCAATTGCAACAGACGCTCGCCGGAACGGACCGCAAGCGCCAGATCGAGAAGGCCCTGATCGACAACCAGGCCCTCGATCTGGAGACCGCGACGCTGCTCATCGAGGCGGCGATGAACGGTCCCGGCGCGCCCGACGCCGCCACGGCCGTGCGCGACCTCCGCAAACGCAAGCCCTTCCTCTTCCACTCGACCACCACGCGCGGCTCGGCCATGAGCGGCGCGGTCAACGAGGGCGACGGCGGCATGGTCCGGGCCGCCGACGAGGCGCGGGCCTCGGGCGATCGGGCCGCGCTCCTGCGTTACCTCAAGATGCGCCGCGGGAGTTGAAAGCACACCGAACGACCGCTGACAGAACTGGGACCGATCGTTTCAAGGGCCACATCACACCGCAATCGAAAGGAGTTTCGCAATGCCGTTCACTGGCAAGCCAACATACGGGGCGGGCACCGACCTGCCGGAGATCATGGAAGACGTCTCGGACATCATCGGCCGTGAGCCCGCATGAGACCTTCGTTCGCACCTGGGCGACGCCAAACGCCCCGCGCTGAGCACCGTCCACGAGTGGGTCGAGGACACCCTCCTCCCCAACACCGACACCATCAACCAGTCCACCTTCTCCCCCAACGCCCAGGACGCCACGGTCATCACCGTCAACAACGGCGCCCGCTTCCAGATCGGCGACCTCGTCCGTCCCGGCAACGCCACCGAGGTCATGCAGGTCACCCTCGTCGCCGCCAACGTCGTCACCTTCGTCCGCCGCTACGGCGGGACCGCCGCCTCCAACCTTTCCAACGGGCTCAAGCTCACCATCCTCGGCAACGCCGCCCTCGAAGGCGCCGACTCACCCACCGTCCGCTACACCAGCCGCGTCCGCAAGCAGAACTACACCCAGATCTTCGCCGCCGGCGTCGAGGTCAGCGGCTCCATGCAGGCCGCCCGAATCCACGGCGTCCACGACGAGGTCGATTTCCAAAAACAGGAGCGCATGCGCGAACTCCTCCGCGACCTCGAAAACTGTGTCATCAACGGCACCGCTCCCTCGGCCAACCAGCAGGGCTCGTCCAGCGTCCGCCGCTCCATGAACGGCATCATCAAGCAGCTCGCCACCAACCAGTTCATCCCCGGCGTCAACGGCTTCCCCGCCGGCGGCGGCGCGGGCACCGACCTCAACGAAGCGGTGCTCAACGCGGCCCTCCGACTCACCTGGGAACAGTCCTCGGGCCAGATCGACACCATCGTCGTCGGCGGCTTCCAGAAACGCCGCATCAACTCCTTCGCCAGCAGCGCCCGCAACTACACGCCCGCCGACAACAAGTTCCGCGACCTCGTCAGCGTCTACGAGAGCGACTTTGGCGTCTGCCGCGTCATCGTCAGCCGCTGGGTCCCCGCCGACACCGTCGTCTTCCTCGACAGCTCACGCGTCGGCGTCATGCCGCTGCAGGGCCGCAGCTTCGCGTTCCAGCCGCTGGGCTCGGTCGGCGACCGCGTCAGCGGACAGGTCATCGGCGAGTACACGCTGGAGTTCAAGAACGAGAACGCGCACGGCGTGGTGCGCGGGCTCAGCACGACCTGATCCTGATCTGTCTCGTGACAGTTCTACATCCCGGCCCGCCGCGGGTCTGACGACCCGCGGCGGGTGTTGCCAAAGACCGCCCATCGACGCCCAGTTCCAACCTTGACCGGAGAATCCGAATGTTCATCCGAGACCGCGACCTCCTCCTCCACGAACCCTCGCTCTTCCGCGACATCGGCTGGGCCGGCCAGCGCCTCGTCCAGGGCAGCGCGGGGATCGCCGGAACGCTCCTGACGTTCGTCTCCCAGGACGTCCCGCTCGATCAGGCCAACATCGACATCGGGCACGTCGTGACGATCGCCGGCGCGAGCTACGAGATCGTTGACCGAGTCTCATCAACCGAACTGACGATCTCACGGGCCCGCGCGAACGAAACCGACGAAATCCGGCCGCCCGCCCCGCTCAGCCCGGACGCCTGCACCATCTCCACCTTCGCCCCGCAGATCGCCCTCGTCCACGCCCAGGTTCTGCGCACGCTCGGCATCGAACCCGGCGAGGCACCGGCGATCGGCAAGGTCACCGAATCGAGCATCACCAACCCCGCGGCGTTCAAGGAAATCGAAGCGCTGGGCACGCTCCACCTGATCTATTCCGCGGCCGCGGCCCTCCGCGGCAGCGGCTCCCCCGCCGACCAGCGCGCGGCCCTCTACCGCGAGCGATTCGGCGCGGCCCGGTGGCGGGCCGTGGCGCTCGTCGACACCAACAACGACGGCACCCCCGACGCTTCACGCCGCATGAATGTCACGCAGTTCACCCGCTGAGCCCGCTCGCGCCCCCACGCACGAGCAAGAAAGGAAAATCGGATGCTGGCGCTCAACCCTCGCTCCGTGAAGTTCGCAACCGCGGTCTGGGAGAACGTGACCTCGGTCGCGCTCGACCGGGCCGCGGACAAGGTTGTCGCGGAGGTCTCGGACCTCGGGCCGCACGTCGTCTTCGTCGATGTCCCCGAACAACGCGTCACCGTCCGCGTCACGGCCGATCTCCAGCTCGACGACCTCGCCCCGCCGCGCCCGGGTGACTCGGGCACCCTCGCGTTCTTCACCTCCCCCGCCGGCACGGACGGCGGACGAAAGAAAGTCTCCATGACCGCGGCGGTCGTCGGGGTCCGTCACCCCAGCACCCCGCGGGGGTTCTCGCGCGTGATCGACCTCATCGCCGTCTCCAGCGAAGGCGCGGCCGACCCCGTGACGATCACCGACGCCGGAGGTGAACTGTGAGCAGCAGCTTCAAGAGCAAGAACCTCTTCGGCTCCGGCCCCCACCGCTTCGCGATGGGCAAACGCGGCGAGCTCGTGGTCTCGAACTTCGCCCTCGGCGGCGGCGACGCCGGCTCGGTCTGGCTCGGCCTCCTCGAAACCGACATCACCGTGCGCGGACGGTTGCAGGCGGCCACCGAAGCGGCTCTCTGGACCCTGCGCGACGCCGTGCTGGCAGAACTCATCGACCCGCCCACCGCCGGAACGCTCATTGACCTCAACGGGCGGACTTGGAGCTCGATGAGCTTCGTCAGTTATGTCGAGGGCGATCGGACCGACCGAGGGCGGGTTCGGTCGGTGACATACACCGCCATCTTCCGCAAGTTCAACACGCCGCCGTAAGCGACGTAAACTGTTGGCTTGATGCGCCCGGAATTGAAAGAGAAACGCGAACCAGCCCGATCAACCCCGCCCGCGCGGGGCGCTCTGCCTTTGCTCGTCGCCCGCGGCGCGGCGTGGCTCGCGCTGGCCGTCTTGACGGGCTGCGCCGGGGGGCTGGGCGTGTCGTCAAACGACGCCAGCGCCGAAGCGGTCGCGCGCTCCCCTTTCGCGCCCAAAGAAATGCGGCTCTACCCGCTCACCCACGTCGAGCGTGTCCCCGCCGACAAACCCGGTGAAGGCACGCGATCGCGCATCGTCTGCCACATCGAGTTCGTCGACCGCTGGTTCGACACCTGCAAAGCCGTCGGCAAGGTCGAACTCGAAATCTACCGCCCCGGCGGCGGGCTCAACCCGGGCGTGGACGTGCGGGCCGGGCGCTGGGAGATCGACCTCACCAACCTCGACCGCAACGCCGAATGGTTCGACCCGGTCACACGCACCTACCGTCTCCAACTCGACGTTCCCACCGAGATCGAACCCGGCAAAGGCACGAACCTCAGACTGCGCGCGGTCTTCACACCCCTGGGCGGCGGGGCCGTGCTGCAGGACGAGTTTGTGCTGAGAGGCTGAACGCGATCGAAGATTACGGCGTGGGCGTGTCGGGCGCCGGTCGGGCCTCGGGCTTTCGCTCCGCGTTCCCCCCCATCCCCGGCAGCGACTCCAACGTCCCATCCCGCGCCACCCTCAACTGGTCCGACTCCAGCAGATAATTCAGCACCGCGTTCCGCAGGTCCGTCCGCGCCTGATCTCGCGCGTTCCGCGCGTCCACGAGCGCCAACTCCGAATCCACGATCTTCTGCGGCTCAACCTCGTCCGCCTTCAGGTTCTGCTCCTCGCGCCGACGCTCCGCGATCTTCACCCCCTGCTCGGCCAGCAGCAACTGGAACCGCGCCAGGTCGATCGCCCGGATCGCCGCACGCACGCTCACCACGATCTCGTCCCGCGCCTTGTCGTACTCACGCTTGGCGCGCTGCAGCCCGATGATCGTCTGCCGCAACCCCAGCCGCTCGATCTCCTTGTCCAGCGGCAACCCCAGCGTCACACTCCCCGAATACGTCAGGTCCTCCGGGTCAAACTCCAGCCCCGGCTGCTGAATCCCACGGTCCGTAGGCACGCCGATGCCCGCGCCCAGATCAAGATTCGGCAGCAACTGGTTCCGCGCGTTGGCGATCGCACGCCGCGAGTCCTCCAACTGATCGCGCCGGTTCTGAAGGTCCAGCCGGTAGTCCAGCGCCAGCAGCGTCGCCTCGTCGATCGCAACGTCCGGCTCGGGCAGGTCAAACTCGAGCGGCCGAATCGTCAACGGCCGGCGCACGTCCAACCCCAGCCGAACCTTGAAACGATCCAGCTGCAAAATATAACTATCGCGAAGCCCCGCCAGCGAGGATTCCGCGCTCAGCAGCGAGTTCTCCGCGATCGCCTGCTCGAACGGCGGCTTGCGCCCCGCCTTCACGCGTGCGAGCGTCCCCTCCGACAGTGTCCGCAAGCTCTGCAGCTGGCTCTCGGAGTTCGTGATCCGGGCCTGTGTCTGCACCAGCGCGAAATACTCGGCCGCGATCTGCACCAGCAACTGCCGCCGGAACCTCTCGAACGTCCGCGCCTGATACACCAGGTCGCGCTCCGACTGGATCAAACTCTTCTGCGCGATCAATCCCGCGTCCTTGAGCAGCGGGATATTCCCCCGCAGCACCAGCTCCGAAGAGTTCGTGTACCGGCTCGTCGCCTGCTTGCGAAGCTGCTCGGTCGCGTTGAACACCCACCCCGCCTCGACCTGCCCGCCGAACGGCAACCGCTGCGTCACCTTCAGATCATTGATGACCTTGACCGCGCTCTGGAACTTCCCGTTGTCGCCCGTCCCATCGATCGAGACCGACGTGTCGTTCGACAGCCGCGGCGTCCACCGGTGCTGCTCGATCAAGAGCCTGATCGCGGACAGAATGTAATCTTCCTCGGCGCTGCGAAAATCCCGGGCCGTGGACTGGGCCAGCCGGAACGCCTGCTCCAGGTCGATCTCCAGCGGCGCTCCCGCATCACCCGAACCCGCATCACCCGAACCCGCCGCCGGCTTGGACTGCCCCAACGCCTCCCTGCTGAACTCGTTCAACCTCGCCGACACGTTCCGCGCCTCGTCGGCCGGTTTGAAGACCAGCTCGTTCGCCGGCTTGTTCACCGTCGCCGGATGCTTCTCCGTCGATCCTTCCGCGTCCTCATCGGGCGTGCGTGCCCGCCCCTCGATCGGGGTCGGACCAGGGTCGATCCGCGCCGGCGCCGCCCGCGGGTCGAGCCGCGAGGTCCGGTCGCCGACCAGCCGCTCGACCTCGTGGTCGATATCCGACATCGACGAACCGCACCCATTCCCCAACCCGGCCGCCAAACCGACCACGCCCGCCAGAATGGCGCGCACCGCCCGGCACGCCGGCTCGCTCCCCGACCGCGGCGCGGCACCCCGACACGCCGGTCGGCGCTCACCATCCCGCGCAGTCATCGTCCTCCGGCGTGTCTCGTTTGGCATAAAATTGGTCTCTGATCGGTATGGTGGTGTTGGTTTGGGGGAGATTCGCCCCTCGAATGTACCGTGTTTTGTGCCGGACGTTGCGGTTTCAAAAGAACGGTCCTATCCTGACAGCTTCCACCGAGGGAGGGGGTTCTGACCCCCGTCGGCGGTTCGTGGGCCTTCCGACCCCGTCAGTGCCTCGTTTGGCGCTCCGATCAGAAGGTCCCGGATTTTCTGTCAACGCCTGAACCACCCCCGTGGTGAGCCTCAACGGCCCCGGAGTGGGTGTTCCGGCGGCCCTCATTAGAGGAGCGGCGCTCGGCGATGCCCTCGGTTACATACGACTCCCAAAGTTTCATGCTCGATGGTCGCCGGATCTGGCTCGTGTCAGGGTCGGTCAATTACGCTCGGGTCGCCCGCGACCAGTGGGCAGACCGCATCCACGCCGCCAAGCTCGCCGGCTTCAACACCATCGAGACTCCCGTCATCTGGGCCCGCCACGAGCCCCGCGCCGGACACTTCGAGTTCTCCGGCGAGCAGGACCTCCGCGCCTTCGTCAAACTCATCGGCGCGGCCGGTATGTGGTGCATCCTCCGCCCCGGCCCCGCCATCGGTGCCGACTGGGACCTCGGCGGCATCCCGCCCTGGGTTCTCGACCTCCCCGGCGTCAAACTCCGCGCCGGGAACCAGGTCTTCCTCGAAGCCTGTTCCCGCTACCTCACCGCCGTCTCCGAGCAGATCCGCGACCTCCAGGTCACCAGCGCCGGCACCGGCGGCCCGCTCGTCATGGTCCAGAACGAAAACGCCTGGACCTGCGGGCACGACGACCAGGCCCGCGCCTACCTCGGTGAACTCAACCGCTACCTCCGCGAGGGAGGGATCGCCGTTCCCATCATCGACGCCAACAACCTTTGGCAGAGCGTCGAGGGCGAGATCGACTGCTGGTCCGGCTCCCAGCAGTTGCTCGGAGCGATGCGCCAGCTCACCGCTGTCCAACCCGACCAGCCGCGCATGGTCATCGACTTTGTCGCTGGCCGCGCCCAAACCTGGGGCGACGGCTCGGGCGCGCACGCCACCGATTCCGCCGGACATGGCGCAGCCACCCACGCTCACGCCCAGATCGGCGTCCCCGGCCCTTCCCTCGAACGCCGCCTCGCCGAAGTCCTCGCTGGCGGCGGGCAGTTCAACGTCGCGCCCTTCCACGGCGGAACCAGCTTCGGCTTCTCCGGCGGCCGATCCGCCAAATGTACCGGCGCATTCTTCACCTCCAGCCATGACCAGCACGCGCCCCTGCGCGAAGACGGCTCGCCCAACGCCTCCTACCACGCCGTCCGCCGCATCGCCACCTTTGCCTCACGGTTCGGACGCGTCCTCGCCAACCGCAGCACGCAGTACCGCCCGGTGACCATCGACCCGTCCCCCGCCCTCGAATCCGACGACGCCTTCCACCACGCCCACCCCAAGGGCGAAAAGCACGCCAAGACCACCACGCCCGCATCACCAGTCTCCATCGTCCACTCCGTCGGCAACCAGGGCGGCGTCGCCTTCGTCTTCGCCGATCCCCACGGCCAAGGCCCACGCTCCGTCCGCCTCATGCTCCCCGACGGCACCACACTCCCCGTCGATCTCGGCCCCGCCGACAGCCCTGCCCACCCCTCCGTCGTCTGGTGTCTCTTTGACGTTCACATCGGCGGCCGAGCCTCGCTCGACTACTGCAACCTCTCCGCCTTCGCCGTCCTCGGACGGGTCTTCGTCTGCTTCGGACCCACCGGCACCCGCGGAATCCTGGCCGTCAACGGCTCGCCCATCGAGGTCACAGTCCCCAGCGGAAAAGCCCCCGAGATTGTCGAACTCGAAGGAATCACCGTCGTCGTCTGCAATACCGAGCAGATCGACACCACCTACATCAGCGACTCCGCGATCTACGTCGGAGTCCAGGGCCTGACCGCCGACGGCCGGCCCATCCTCAGCACCCACGCCTCCGGTAAGTCCTACACCAAGATCGACAGCGAAGGAAAAATCTTCCAGAGCACGACCCCCGCGGGCCCGGGACCGTCCCCCGTCAAGCTCCCCGTCCCCGCCCACGACCCCCTCAAACTCGGCCCCTGGTCGCACGCCTCGCTCAGCGACTACATCGACGGCACCAGCGCCCGCTTCGCCACCATCCCCGGACCCGCCGACCTCGGAACCCTCGGCTCACCCTTCGGCTACGGCTGGTACCGCATCACCCCCACCAC
>JBGAOD010000076.1:0-18301 GCA_044221955.1 Phycisphaerales bacterium
CCACGGGTTTGGGGATCTGAACCCGTTGGTGTCGCTGCTGACGATCAATAGCAATTGGTTTTCGCTGGGCGCGTTCCCGTTCCAGGTGCTGGGTTTGGGGGCGTTGGTGATTCTGTTTCTGATGGCCGCGACGAGCCATGATTTTTGGCTCAAGAACCTTTCCGCGTCGGTGTGGAAGTCGTTGCACATGCTGGTGTACCTCGCCTATTCGTTGCTGGTGGGGCATGTGGCGCTGGGGGCTCTGCAGGCGGATCGCGGGTTGCTCGGGCCGACAGCGATGGGTGTCGGCGTGAGCGTGGTTGGAGGGTTGCACGTCGTGACGGGTTGGCGTGAATCGAGGCGGGATCGGGGAGCGGTGGCTTCGCGTGAGGTGAGCGGCGAGTGGATCTCGGCGGGCCCAGCGGAGAGCATTCCGACGGACCGAGCTCGGGTGGTGTGCGCGCCGGGAGGCGAACGGATCGCGGTGTTCCGGTACCAGGACAAGATCAGCGCGGTGACCAACGTGTGCGCGCACCAGGGCGGGCCGCTGGGTGAGGGGAAGATTGTCGACGGGTGCATTACGTGCCCGTGGCACGGCTGGCAGTATCGACCCGGGGACGGGCGCTCGCCGCCGCCGTTCGCGGAGAAGATCGCGACGTATCAGGTTCGGGTGGTGCGCGGCGAGGCGATGGTAAACGTGAGGGCGATGCCGCCGGGCACCGCGGTGGAGCCGGCGTTGTGCGGGGTCGCCGCGCAGGCGGGGCGGGGTGAGGAGGTCGCTCGTGCCTGACCCGGTTGATTTTCCTGATGTTTCGTCGCCGGGCGCGGCGGGAGCGCGGCCGGGCACGTCGGCGGTCGACGAGTTCTACGTCGGATACTTGCGCGTTCCGGTCGGGCAGCGGCGGTTTCTGCGGATCGTGGTGCCGGTCGTGCTGTGGACGTTGTGCGGGGTGGCGTTCGTCGTGGCGCGGTCGCAGCGTGACCCGGGCGCTGCGGTATGGGATTCGGGACTGCCGCGTGCGTTTACCGGCACGCTGGTCGTGAGCCCCTACCCGGTCTTGCTTACGTCCGATCGTGGCGATGGTCGCGCGGGAGAATTGCTGCTGGTGGAGATGGGCAAGCACGGCTCGCACGATCGGGCGTTGGCGTTCGGCGGGAAGAGCGTGCGGGCGTCGGGCTGGTTGCTCAAGCGTGATGGTCGGCGGATTCTTGAACTCGAACCCGGGGATGCTGGGCTGCACGAGGTAGTGGGCGAGGGCGCGTTGGCGGTGCCGGCGATCAAGCCGTTGGGAAGCGTTGAGCTGCGCGGGGAGATCGTGGATTCCAAGTGCTTTTTGGGCGCGATGAAGCCGGGCGACGGTAAGACGCACAAGGAGTGCGCGACGCTGTGCGTGACGGGGGGAATCCCGCCGATGCTGGTGACGCGCGACGAGAGGGGGGAAGCGACGTACTACCTGCTCACGAACGAATCGGGCGGCGCGTTGAGCAAGGACGCGTGGCCGATGATCGGAGAACCGGTCTTGGTTCGGGGCGAGCTCGAATCCTGGGGCGATCTGCTGCGGGTGCGGGTGCTCAACGGGGGTGTGACGCGGTTGGCGGGGGGAGCGAGTGGTGACGCGGTGCGCGGGAGGCCGTAGCGGCGGTCAGGCGTAGGAACCGCCGGCAGATTTTCTGCCGGCGCGTTCCGCGGCGGCGCGTGCCTCGTACCCGCTCTCACGGTGCGCGAGGAGGGGGTCGGCGGGCAGGGCTTTGCTGCGGCGATATTCTGCGAGGAACGGGCGCACGTCGGTGGAGTACGCGTCGCGCCAGGCGCGCTCTGCCATCACAGTGTCGTGGTTTTTTCGCGCGAGCGCGGCGGCGTTGAAGTCGATTAGCATCGCCTTGACGAAGTGCTCCTGGGCCGTCATTACGGTCTGGATCATCGCTTCGATCTTGGGTTTGATGTTGTGGGACTGGTCGATCATGTAGGCGATGGGGAGGTCGCGCCCGGACTCGCGCTCGGCTTGGGTGATTTCGGCGAAGATGCGGAAGAGTTGGTAGGGGTCGATCGAGCCCATGGTGAGGTCGTCGTCGGCGTACTTGCGGTCGTTGAAATGGAAGCCGCCGAGCATGTTCTCGTCGAGGAGGAAGCTCACGATGTGCTCGATGTTGGTGCCCTGCAGGTGGTGCCCGGTATCGACGAGGACCTTGGCGTTCTTGCCCGCGGCCCGCGCAAAGGACGCGGCCATGCCCCAGTCGGCGATGTCGGTGTGGTAGAACGCGGGCTCGAAGGGCTTGTACTCGACGAGCATGGTCATGCCGGGTGGCATTGCGGCGTGGGCGGCGGCGAGGGCCTCGTGCATCCAGCGTTTGCGCTCGCGGATGTGGCCTTGCGCGGGGTAGTTGGTGCCGTCGGCGAACCAGAGGCTGAGGAGGTTTGAGCCGGCGGCTTGGGCGAGCTTGATGCACGAAAGGATGTGATCGAGCGCGACCTTGCGGATCGCGGGGTCGGTGTTGGTCACGGAGCCGAGCTTGTAGCGTTGGTCTTGGAAGAGATTAGGGTTGATGGAGCCGACGGAAACGCCCGCGGACTTTGCGGCGGCGCTGACCGCGGCGGCCGCGGTCGTCGGTGTGCCGATGAGCGTGCCCGTGTCGTCGTGCGGGAAGTCCCAGAGGACGTGGAGCGCGACGGTTGGGCAGCAGCCGGTGAGGCGGTGGACGTGCCCGGCGTCGGCGAGTTTTTCAGCGATGGTCGCGGCGGCGGCGGGCTGGAGGAACTTGCCGAAGCGTGTGCCGGTGTCGGCGTAGCCCCAGGAAGGAGTCTCGATCGAGAAGCGATCGAGGCGTGCGGCGAGGGCGGATTCGGTGAGGCCGGGGGGGAGGTGCATGGATGGTGGTCAGGGCGAAGGTTGGGGGCGGGAGGGTATCGATGGATCGGGCGTCAAGGCATTGAACAACTCAAGACTTGATCTCTGGGCGGGTGACACCGTACTAGAAATCGAACTGATCGATGTTGTCCTTGGTGAAGACGAGGATGTCGCCGAGCAGGACTTTGTCGCCGTCGATTTTCTTCTCGCCGAGTCGGCCGGCTTTGAGTGTGGTTGCGCCGGGCTTCAATTCGCCCTTGGCGACCGCGTTGGCCGCGCGGATGGTGAGGTAGCCCAGGTCCACGGTGTTCCAGAGGATGACGGAATGCACAGTGCCCTCTTTTACGGCCGGTTTCATGTCGTTGGGGGTGGAGAGTCCGGTGACGAGGATTTTTCCGGCGTTCCCGGACTGTTTGATCGCTTCGGCGGCGGCGGGGAAAGAGACGCTGCTGATGCCCCAGATTGCTTTGAGGTTGGGGTATGCGGCGATGAGATCCTTCGTGACTTGGAACGCTTGCCGTTGATCTTCGTTGGAGGGTTTGATCTCGACGAGTTTGAGCGCTGGGAACTGTTTCAGTCGTTCTTTCATGAACGCGATCCACTCGTTCTGGTTGGCGGCGGTGAGGGTCGCGGTGACGATCGCGGCGTCGCCAGCGGCCTGATCCTTGCCGCCGAGGTCCCTGACCATTGTGTCGACAAGTGCGAAGCCGATGTCCTTGGACGTGGCCTGGTTGACCATGAACTCGCGTGAGTCGGGCGTGCCGTCGGCGTCCCAGGTGATGACGTGGACGCCCTTGGCGCGGGCGGCTTTCATCGCGGGGGCGAGGACGTTCGGGTCGTTGGGGCTGACGGCGATCACGTCGAAGCCTTGCGCGGTCCAGCGTTCGATCATGGACGCGGCCTTCTCGGGCGAGCCGTCGGTCGGGCCGTCGTACACGAGCTCGATGCCGAGTTCTTTGGCGGCTTCTTCGGCCCCTTTGGCGCAGGAGGTGAAGTAAGGGACGCCCTTCTTCTTTGGGAGCATTGCGACGCGGAGCGCTTTGGCGGGCGCTGCGGGGGCGGCGCTGGTGGCAGGGGTTGCGGGCGTGGGCTTCTTGTCCTCGCAGCCCGCGAGCGCTGCAAGTGCGAGGACAACAACGCAGGCAGAGCGAGTGATGAAGAGTCGGCGGGTGGATGGGGTCATGGGAGATTCCGATTTCAGCATGTTCGAGGGTGTCGCGCTTCGGTCAGCATATCACGCGGCGTGAGAGGTGCGGTGGAGGATCGAGCGCAGGAGGCGGGGAACGGCGCTCGCGACCAAGGCCGCGCCGATGACGATCTGGATGAGTTCGTCGTGGCTCCATTTCCAGGCCACGGACTGGCGGATTTCGTGGATGAGGGCGAGCCCCAGCGCGACACCGAGGATTCGGCCGCGCCCGCCCGCGAGGCTGACGCCGCCGAGGACGCAGGCGGTGATGACTTCGAGCTCGATGCCGCTGGCGATGTCGGCCTTGGCGGTGTTGCGGCGAGCGATGAAGAGGCACGCGGCGAGCCCGGCGGCGGAGCCCGAGAGGGTGTACGCCCAGAACTTCAGCCGATCCACGGGAACACCGGCGTAGCGGGCGGCGGTCTCGTTCATTCCCGCGGCGTAGAGCCCGAGTCCCTGGGTCGTGCGGGCGAGGGTGATTGCGGCGACGGCGGCGGCGATCAGCGCGGGGAAGAGGACGACCGGGATTCCGAGCACCTGCGCGGTGCCGAGGTTGGTCCAGCCCGTCGAGAAGCCCGAGATCGGGCGGCCGCCGCTGAAGCCTTCGGCCAGCCCCCGGTAGAGCGCGAGGGTGGCGAGGGTCGTGACGAGCGGGTGGACGCGGGCGCGGGTGATGAAGAGCCCGTTGAGGGAACCGCAGAGTGCGCCGGTGGTGAGGGCGGCCGAGGCGCACGCGGGCGCGGGCATTCCGCGTTCGTGAAGGAGCCCGGCGACGACTGCCGCGAGCGCCATCGTTGAGCCGACGGAGAGGTCGATGCCGCCGGTGAGGATCACGAGTGTCATGGGTACGGCCAGGAGCGCGACTTCCGCGATTTGCGAGAGAAGGGTGGCTTGGATCTGGAGTGTGGTGAAGTCCGGCGCGATCAGCCAGGCCGCGAGCATGAGGACACCGAGCGCCGCGGCGATCGGCAGCGGGTTGGGTGGGCGTTGGGCGTGCGTGTCTGGTGCTGGACGGTGAGCGGGCGTGCGGTCGCTGAGGACGGCGGCGAGGATGCACGCTCCGTGGATGGCCAGCTCCCAGTACGCGGCGGCCGGGCCGAGCTTGAGGAAGATGAGCACGGAGCGGACCATTCCGAGCAGCACGGCGGCGACAACAACCCCCAGAAGGCCGCCCCGACCGCCGCGGATCGAGACACCGCCGACGACGATCGCGGTGACGACGGCGAGTTCCATGCCCACGCCGAGGTTCGATTCGACGACCGAGAGCTGTGGCACGCTGAAGGAAGTGGCCAAGCCGACGAGCGCGCCGGAGACTGCGAACGCGGCGATCTTCGTGCGCGCCGAGTTGACGCGCGAGAGCGTGGCGGCGTCGGTGTTGTCCCCCACGGCGTAAAGCCCGAGTCCGAAACGCGTGCGGCGTGCGAGGAGGGCTCCCGAGGCGGCCACGGCGATCGCAACCCAGACCAGCAATGGAACACGAAGGATTGATCCGGTGCCCAGAAGACGGAGCGACGGCGGAAGGTCGGTGATCCAGTTGCCGCCGAGGATGAGTTCGGTGAGCCCGCGGAGGATGGACATGGTGCCGAGAGTGGCGACGATGGACGGGGTTCGGCCCAGGACCGTGACCGAACCATTGAGTAGACCTATGAGTGCGCCAGCGGCGACGACGATCGCGACAGCGACCGGCGCGGGGAGGTTGGCGTGGGTGGGTGAAGCGAGCGTGGCGAGCAGGGCCGCGAGCGTTCCGAACATCGCACCAACGGAGATGTCGATCTCGCCGGAGATGACCACAAGCCCGACGCCGACGGACATGATGATGATGGGAGCGACCGAGGTGAAAAGGCTGGTGATGTTGTTCGGGGAGAGGAACGTCGGGTTGAACGCGCCGACGGCGAGCGCGACGAGCATCGCGGTGCCGGCGAGTGCGAGCGATCGTCCGGCGGAGCGTGCGGGTCGCGACTTGGTGATCCGGGAACTCACGGGGACACGATACTTGAAAGGCCGGAACGTCGTGCGCGGGGGGACGGTTCTCGCGAGCGTTCCGGGCTTCGGGCGGGTCCTTTGACGCCGGGCGGGTGTTTCTGGCATACTCGTCGAATGATGAACTTTCGTCGAGTCGTGAGGGGTGTATGTTCCGTGGCGATGGTCGGTGCGCTGGGCGTGCTGATGCTTGTGTCGGTCGGTGTGTTGGGCGGGGTGTTGGTCGGGCTTGGCGGGTGCGCGGCGGGCTCCTCGGTACGCCCTGAGTCGCTGCTGTGTGAGTATCGCCCGAACCCCCAGGGCATCGCGTCGCTGCGTCCTCGGTTCTCGTGGAAGCTCGCGGCGCAGGATTGGGAGAGGCGCGGGCTCAGGCAGAGTGCATATCGCGTTACGGTGGCGCGTTCGGCCGACGATCTGAACGATCCCAAGCGGTTGGTCTGGGACACCGGTGAGGTCCGCGGCGAACGGGGTTCCAGAACGAGCCAGGTCGAGTACTCGGGCGCGGAGCTGGTGTCGCGCGATCGGTTGTGGTGGCGGGTCAACGTGTGGGACCAGGACGGGCGTGAGAGCGGGTGGAGCGAGACGGCGTCGTTCAGCGTTGGGCTGGTCGATCAGGCGCAATGGAGGGCCGCGTGGATCGGGCTGGATGCCGAGCCCGCCGCGCCGCTGACGAACGCGGTGCGTGGCGAGCTTCGGAGTCTTCCGTGGATACGTCAGCCGGGCGGCCCGGAGCGGGGCGAGCGCGTTGCGTATTTCCGCGCCGAGTTTGACTTGCCCGAGACCGGCAGGCCCGGAGCGATCGAGGCGGCGTGGCTTGCGGGCACGGCCGACATGATCGGGACCGTGACGATCAACTCCGCGGCGGTGGGGGAGTTGAGTCGCTGGGAGCCAGTGAGGCCGATCGATGTTCGCGCGGCGTTGGTGCCGGGCAGGAACGCGATCGGCGTCCGGGTGGAGAATCACGACGGGTTCAACCCGGCGGTGACGGGGATGCTCGTGGTCCGGCTTGGGGACGGCTCGGAGAAGCGGGTGGTTCTTGACAAGTCATGGCAGTTCTCGACGAAACCGACATCCGGCTGGGATCGTGCGGGGTTGAGCGCGGCGGACGGGTCGGGCTGGAAGCCGGTGGAGGAATCGCGGGGCCAGCCGTGGGGCGGATCGCGGAACACGGAGCATTTCATGCCGCCCGCTCCCTATCTGAGAACGGTGTTCGAGCCGGTGAAGGGGAAGGAGATCCGGCGGGCGACTCTGTACGCGACCGCGTTGGGCTTGTACGAATGCCGGCTCAACGGGCGACGGATCGGAGACGCGGAGTTCGCGCCGGGGTGGACCGAATATTCAAAGCGGGTCGAGCACCAGACCTACGACGTGACGGCGATGCTGAAGCCCGGCGTGAACTGCCTGGGCGCTGTGCTGGGCGACGGCTGGTACGCGGGGTTGATGGGCTACACGGGCAAGCGGCGGTTCTACGGCGGGCCGGCCCGGTTCATGGCCCAGCTCGAGATCGAGTACACCGACGGCTCGCGCGACACGATCTCGACGGGGCCAGGGTGGAAGGCGGCGTTCGGGCCAATCCTGCACACGGACAACTACATGGGGAGCGAGTACGACTCGCGGCTGGAGATGCCCGGCTGGGACACACCGTCGTTCGACGCGAGGGCCTGGAGAACGATCCAGATGGGGCTGGCGAACGAGCGGCGCGCCCGTGAGGCGGACGTGACGGCGAAAATCGTCGCGGCGATGAAGGACGGCGGCCTTTCGCTGATCGTCGGGCCGCAGGCGCTGGGCGATCCCGCGTTCAACGTGCCCAAGACGTTGCGGGTGGAGTACACCGCGGGCGGCGTGAGCAAGTCGTTGTCGCTGCGCGAGGGCGAGACCCTGGCGTTGCCGAGGCCGGGCGACACGGGGCCGATCGTGATCACGCGAGCGATCTTTGGCGAACCGACGCCGCCGCCGGTTCCGGTGTTCGTGATCGAGCCGCAATCGGGCGAATCGGTGAAGCGGTTCGAGGAGCTGAGCGCCATCGCCGTTTCCGAGCCGCGCGCGGGGCGTTACGTGTTTGATCTCGGGCAGAACATGGTCGGTTGGGCGCGGCTGCGCGTCAACGGCGTGAGCGGGCAGCGTCTCGTCGTGCGGCACGCGGAGATGTTGAACCCGGACGGCACGCTGTACACCTCGAACTTGCGCGGGGCCACGGCCACGGACTTCTTCACGCTCAAGGGCGGGGCGCAGACCCTTGAACCACCCTTTACATTCCACGGGTTCCGCTATGTCGAGATTACGGGGCTGACCAGCAAGCCCGAGCCGTCGATGGTGACGGGGATCGTGGCCCACACCGCCATGCGGCGAGCGGGCACCTTTGCGACCTCGAACGATCTGGTCAACCACCTCGTCCGCAACATCGTGTGGGGGCAGAAGGGGAATTACTTCGAGGTGCCGACGGACTGCCCGCAGCGGGACGAGCGGCTGGGGTGGACGGGCGACGCGCAGTTCTTCGTGAACACCGCCGCGTACACGTTTGATATCGCGTCGTTCATGCAGCGGTGGCTCAAGACGCTGAATCAGGACTCACAGTTCGAGGACGGGACTTACGCGCACGTCTCGCCGAAGGTCGCGGAGCGCGGCGGGTCCACGGCCTGGGGGGACGCGGCGATCGTCTGTACGCACGCGATGTACACGAGCTACGGCGACACGCGGGTGATCTCGGACAACTACGACGCGATGGGCCGGTACATGGCGTGGCTCGACACGAAGACCACTGACGGGATTGCCAAGGTCGGCGGGTTCGGCGATTGGCTCAACCTCGGCGACCCGACCTCGCCTGACCTGATCGACACCGCCTATCGCGCGAACCTGTACCGGATCATGAGCGAGATGGCGGGCGCGATCGGGAAGTCGGACGACGCGGCGCGGTTTGACGCGGCGCACACGGCCACGGTCGCCGCGTTCAGGGCCCGCTTTGTCAACGCGGACGGGTCGTTGAATGACAGCGGGCAGACGGGGTACGCGCTCGCGTTCACGATGGGGTTGTTCCCGGATGATCTGCGTGAGAAGGCCGGGACGCACTTCGCGGCGGCCATCGCGTCCAAGAACAACCACCTGGCCACCGGGTTCATCGGCACCCCGCGCCTGCTGCCGGGGTTGTACGCGGCCGGACAATCGCCGATCGCGGCTCGGCTGCTGATGAACGACGACTACCCGTCGTGGCTGTTCCAGGTGAAGCTCGGGGCGACGACGATGTGGGAGCGTTGGGACGGGTGGACGCCGGAGAAGGGATTCCAGGACGTTGGCATGAACTCATTCAACCATTACGCCTTCGGGTCGGTTGGTGACTATCTGTACAGGCACGTCGCGGGGATCGCCCCGCTGGCACCGGGGTATTCGCGTGTGCTCGTCGCGCCGACCCTCACGGCGGGGCTCGATCACGCGGACGCAACCTACGACTCGATCGCGGGGACGATCAAGAGTTCATGGCGCCGGGTCAAGGGCGGTGTCGAGTACGACATCACGATCCCGCCGAATGTCACGGCGGAGATCCGGTTGGCCGCCGGGGCGGGAGAGAACGTGACCGAGGGCGGGCGGTCGATCGATCACGCGGAGGGGCTCACGCTGATCCCGGCCGGTCGAGATGCTGCGCGGATGACCGTCGGCTCGGGGACGTACCACTTCGCGGTGAGAAAGCGCGAGGAGTGATCGCACGGCGGGTCTGTGCGAGGCCCATCGCGTGAAACGAAACAAGGGCCGGCTTCCCGTGAAGCCGGCCCTTTCTCATGCGTCAGCGTGAATCGATTCGGAGGTCTTGGCCTCCGAGCCTAGCACCCGCTCTCGAAGGCCGCGACGAAGGCGTCGAAGTCGTCGCCGGTCACGAACCCGTCCTTGTTGAAGTCCGACGAGATCTGCCCGAGCTCGAAGGCCGCGACGAAGGCGTCGAAATCGTCGCCGGTCACGAAGCCGTCGCCGTCAAAGTCCGACGGGCAGGGGGTGTACTGGAACTCGTAGGCGCCGCGGTCGACGATCGCTCCGGTGCCGACGCCGAGGTTCGCGGCCCAGGGCACGTCGACGAAGCGCGGGTTGCCGTCGATGTCCGCGCCCCACTTTTCCAGCCAGTTGAAGTCGCCGTCGGTGTCGTAGTTGTCCTGCGGGACGAAGTTGTTGTTGCCCACGTCGATGCAGGGCGAGAAGGTGCTGAGGTGGAGATCGTCGTCAAAGTTGCCCGGGATGCCGTCGTTGCCGAGCATGTTGACGAAGAGCGGGTCGGGGTTCTGGCCCTGGACCGTGTCGTTGATCGCGGTCATGAACGAGCCCTGACCGGTCACGGCCGTGTACTGCGCGTCGCTGACGGTGTTGGGCACGCCGTCGGTGTTGTTCCACAGGATCGAGTTGGTCATGGTGGCGTCGGTGCCGCCGGTGATGTAGATGCCGCCCGCTGCGCCCGCGTTGGCGACGTTGCTGGCGAGGGTGGACATCCGCAGGCTGAGCCCCACGCCGGTGTCGCCCGAGACGTTGATCGCGCCGCCGTTGCCCGACGAGGCGGTGTTGCCGTCGAAGGCGCACCCGTCGACGCTGGCGTCTGCGAAGAGGAGCTTGATCGCGCCGCCGTCGCCGACAGCCCGGTTGTTGAGGAACTCGGTGTTGGCGCACTCGACGGTGCCGCTGGTGTGGTGGTAGATCGCGCCGCCCGAGCCGCTGGTCCAGTTGTCGTAGAAAAGGCTGTTGAGGAAGGTTGGGTTGCCGCCGGTGGCCAGCACGCCGCCGCCGTCGACGCTTGCGTAGTTGGAGAGGAACTTGACGTTGAAGCAGTTGATGGAGCCGTTGATCGCGGTCATGCCGCCGCCCCGGCTGTCGTTGCCCGAGCCGTTGGCGTACCCGCGGGCGATCGAGAAGCCGTCAATGAGGGTGTTGGCGGCGGTGTCGTTGGCGTCGACGACGTGGTACACGTTGTCGGTCTGGGCGCTGCCGCCGATCGACCCGCTGAGCGCGGTGATGTAAATCCAGGGGTTCGTGCGCTGCGTGAGGCTGGTCTCGGTGCCGGCGAACCCGCCGTAGAGGCTGATGCCCGAGGGGATCTTGAACGTGGCGGAACGCGAGGTGCCCGTGGTCGGGTAGTAGAAACCTTGAGAAACCCAAACTTCGCAGTAGGTGCCGCCGATATTCGCGGCGGCCTGGAGCGGGACCTGGAGGTCGTGGTAGGCGGTGGCCCAGCCGGTGCCGTCGAGGTCGCTGGGGGAGTTATCGTTCACGTAAAAGCGGATCGGCGTGCTGTTGATGCGGACGAGTTGGAACCCGCCGACGTGGGCGGTGCCGCTGAAGGAGTCGGAGACCTTGACGGTGATCGACCCGCCGGCGTTCACCTGGACGACGTGGATCGCGTGGGTGGTGCCGGGGATGAGCTTGCTGCCCGAGAGCGCGTTCGCGCCGACGTACTGGTACGCGCTGGAGGTGTTGGTGACGGTGACGCCGCTGGTGTTGCCCCCGCCGTTGGGCATGGCCGCATACGTGTACACGGCGTAGGTGCCGAAGGAAAGGTTGTTGAAGGAGTACGTCAGCGTTCCGAAGCTCGGGAGCGACTGGTAGTCCTCGATGAGTTTGGCCGTGTCGCCAGAGACGCCCACGTCGTGCGCACCGTTGAACGTGCCGACCGTGTCGCGGGTGAAGGTCACGCTGGAGTTGTTGCCGTTGAGGTCCTTGAGCGTTGAGGTTGGAGCGACGGCGGAGGTGATGGAGTTCCAGAACCCCGGCTGCCCGGCGGCGCCGCCGTAGGCCGAGGCGGGGACGCCGGCGCCGTTGCCGCTGGTGTTGTTGAGGTCGATGTTGAAGTTCTGGCCCAGGGCCTGACCGGCCGAGAGTGCGAGCAATGAAGCGAGACTGAACGGAGTGATCGCGCGAGACATCGAACGTGCCATGAGTGTGCCTTTCCTGGTTTGTTTCAGGGATTGAAGGCCGCGCTTTCCGAGCGACGGCCGGTTGTGGAGAGCAATGCGTCGGACCCGCGAGGGGGCGCTAACAGTTTCTTCCTAGGTTGTCGGCGCGAGGCAAAAACGCAGCGCGGCCCTTCGATCAAAGGGCCGCGCTCCAGTCTCGGGCTCGAACTCGTGTCGGGGTCGTTAATCCTCGGCGGCCCGATGCACGAACTTGAACCGGTACATCACGCAGTCGCGCGGCGGCTTGTTGGTCGATTTGTTCGTGGCGTACCACTCGCTCCACTCCCATTGAGTGGGCAGCGGCCTGGGCCCGAAGAACGGCCAGAAACCGTCGTCGCGCTCGCCCAGCGTGAGGTTCACGCAGAACACGCCGCGGTTCGTGAACACCGGAACGCGCGCCGGCAAGATCCACTGGCCGTCGTCCTGTCGGAACGCTCCGCGGTCAAACTCGGCGTTCCGCCAGGACGTCGGGCGGCGGTCCCGCCCGACGCACGAGACCAACTGCAGCCGAAGTTCCTCGTCGGGCCACGCCGGTCGCTCGGTCTGTTTGGAGGCGAGGCGGACCTCAAAGACCAGGTCGGCCGCTTCACCCTTCATTTCTGGCTCACGATCCGCGGCCAGGTAGGCCCATGCACCGGCGAGCGTGACTGCGGCGACGACGGTGCCGAGCCCGGCCGCGTATTGAGTCCAGAGCGAGCCTCCAGCGGACGAGCTTGCGATCCGCGCCGCGACGGCGGCGAGCACGCACCCGCTGACGGCGCCCGCGAGGATGCAGAAGATCGTGAAATACCCGCTCGCGCCTTCGCGACTCGGGATGCGGTACCACTCGACGCATGCGAAACTGAGCGCGAGTCCGCCGAGCCCGCCCAGTAGCCCACCGAGCAACGCCGTGATGACGGTCGTTCCCCAGTTCATCGGGTTTGCTCGCGCGGGGTGGTCGCGGGTGTAGCGAGGGAGATGGGATGAACAGGGGTAAGCCGCCCGAAGACCTGTGGGGTGAGCGCGTCATAGGTGCCGACCTTCGCTTCGGCGCACGCGAAGGCGATCAGGTCCGCGTCGGCGGCCACCAGGGTGGCGATCTGAAGAGCGCTCACGCGCGGGTCGTTGACCAGGGCCGCAAAAGACCGCTTGGCCGAGACCGTGACTGTCCCGTCGACGGGGAAATCCCAGGCTCCTTCGGCCGCGCCCGCCGCGTCGATCGCCCAGCGCAGGGCGTGAAGTGCGGCGAGACTCTCGGGTTTGCGGAGCGCAAGCATGGCCGCGTCAAAGGTGGCGTGACGATCGTGCCACCCTTGCCCCGCGCGGGCACACTCCTCGAGCGCATCGCACGCGAGGAGCGCGGCCTCGATTCCGCTGCCGGGCGCGTGGTCGAGCATGGCGAGAATCCCGCGCCGGGCCATGCGAGCGGCGAGGAGGGCCTGACCCCAGAGCGGCAATGTCTCGAACAGTTCTCGGCGTTCTAGAACAGCTTCCACGGTTGTGCTCCTGAGGTGCGGCCCGGCGAGGCCGGTTCTCACACCAATGCGACCAATCTCGCTCCAAGCGCTACTCCCGGGCTTGTCGACGGGTGGGGTGTCGATCCCGGGACGCTGCGGCGATTCCCCTTGCCGGAAACAGCGTGTTTTTGGTATCATTCAGCGAATCGTGCCCGGCGCGATACCTATGCCTCCCGAACCAGACCAACAGCACGTCACACAGTTGCTCCACGCCGCGAAGGAAGGTGACCCGCGGGCGTCCGATCAATTGCTGCCGCTGGTTTACGGCGAGCTGCGCCGGCTTGCGCAGGGGTACATGACCAACGAGCAGCCCGGGCAGACGCTCCAGGCTACGGCGCTCGTACACGATGCGTACCTGCGCCTCGTGGGGAGCAAGGACGTGTCGTGGGATTCACGCGGGCATTTCTTTGCGGCCGCAGCGCTGGCGATGCGCCGAATCCTTGTCGAACGGGCCCGTCACCGCAAGCGAATCAAGCACGGCGGGAGCGTCAAGCACGAGGGGCTGGACGCCGCCCAGATCGCGGCACCGATCGAGATCGGCACCGACCTTGTCTCGCTCGACGGCGCCCTCGACAAGCTCGCGGCCTATGACCGCCGCAAGTGCGATGTGGTCATGCTGAAGTACTTTGCCGGGCTGACCAACGACGAGATCGCCGCGGCCCTCGGAGTATCATCGGCGACCGTCCGCAACGAATGGACGTTCTCCAAAGCGTGGCTCATGCGTCAGCTCAAGGCCTCGGGCGAACTCAACGCCGACGGGAGCCGCGCGTGAGCCCGCGTGAGGAAGACCACAGACCACAGGACGAAGCCCCAAAGGCCGGGGCTGCCTCGCCCGACCAGAAGCAACGCCGCGCCGAAGAGATTTTCTTGGCTGTCGCTGACCTCCCGCGCGAGAACTGGGATCACGAAATCCATCAGCGGAGTCTGAGCGATACGACGGTGGTCCGTGAGGTGCGATCGCTGCTGGATTGCCATGCTCAGGCGGACGATTTTCTCGACGCTCGGGAATTGCAGGCCGCGAACATCGGGTTCGGAAGACTCCACGGCGATCTGGAGGACGATCTCAGGCCCGGGATGAACCTCGGCGGTTTTCAGATCGAGCGGCTGCTGGGCCGCGGCGGCATGGGGAGCGTCTTCGTCGCGGTCCAGGACCGCCCGCGGCGCTCGGTCGCGCTCAAGATCATCCGTCGCGGGCTGGCCACCCCGAGCCTCCTCCGTCGATTCGAGCACGAGGCCGAGGTGCTGGGAAGGCTCCACCATCCGGGCATCGCCCAGATTTTCGAGGCGGGCATGGCCGCCGCGGCGCAGGGCGAGATCCCCAGGCCGTTCATCGCGATGGAACTGGTCAACGGTCCACCGCTAAACACCTTCGCCGATGCTCGCAAGCTCAGCACGCGCGACCGCCTCGAACTGCTCGCCAAGGTCTGCGACGCGGTCCACCACGCGCACCTTCGCGGGGTGATCCACCGCGACCTCAAGCCGGGCAACATTTTGGTGGATGAGCAAGGGCAGCCCAAAGTGCTGGATTTCGGCGTGGCCCGTGCGGCGGACTCGGACCTCCGCGTCACCACGATGCAGACGAGCATCGGGCAGTTGATCGGGACGCTTCCCTACATGAGCCCCGAGCAGGTGCTGGCAGACCCCAGTGAGGTCGATACGCGGAGTGACGTGTACGCGCTGGGCGTGGTGCTCTACCAGTTGCTGACGGGCCGATTGCCCCTGGACTTTGGGAGCCGATCGATCCCCGAGGCGGCCCGGCTCATCAAGGAAGAAACCCCGACCAAGCTCAGCCACGTCAGCAAAGTCTTCCGCGGCGAGGTCGACACGATCGTGTCTAAGGCTCTCGAAAAGGAGAAGGCACGCCGCTACCAGTCTGCGGCCGACCTGGCCGACGATATCAGGCGTTTCTTGCGCGGCGAGGCGATCCATGCCAAGGAAGACTCCGCGCTCTATGTCCTCCGCAAGCATTTGAATCGGTACCGCTGGGCGGTGGGGGTGTCCATCGTCTTTGCGATGGCGCTCGCCGCGTTCAGTTTTTACGCGGCGTGGAGCGCTGGAAACGAGCGCAGCCTGGCCCTGGCGGCCTCGGCCGCTCGGCGCGACGCGGAGGATGCGCGAGCGTTGGTTGAACAGGCCAACGCGCGGCTTCACGACGAGCTCGCCCAGTCCAACATCGAACGCGGGCGGTTCGCCGGCGCGATGGGAAACGTTCCGCTCGCCGAGGACGTTCTGTGGGCGGAGTACTTCGACAAGCCCGACTCCGCCGCGTCCAAGTGGGCTCTCCGCGAGTTGTACGCGCGGAACCCCACGCCCTGGACCGTCCAGGGCGCACCGAGCTACCAATGCTCCGCCGTTTCGGGCGACGGTTCGGTGGTCGCCGTGGCGTCTCGGGTCAACAAGATCGTGCTCCATTCGGGCGTGAGCGGGCGGGAGATCCGAAGTTTCCCGGCGCTCGCCAGCCTCCCGACCGCGCTGACGATCTCGACGGACTTGCGCACGATCGCCGTGGCGCGGTCCGACGGAAGAGTTTCTCTGCTCTCTCTGGACGAATCGGGGCCCGAGAGGGTTCTGCCCGACATCGCCGGGCCCTTGGAACCGCTCGTGTGTGTCGCGTTCAGCGCCGACGGCGGCACGCTCGCGTTCGGCGGCAACGGCAAGAGAATCCACCTCTGGGACGCACGGCGCCTCGAGCCCATCTCCTCCTGGGAAGCCCACGCCGACGCGGTATTCACGCTGGCGTTCAGCCGCGACGGCGCACAGATCGCGTCCGGGTCGCGCGAGCGCGGGCCGGGGATCGAAGCGCGCGTGTGGAGCGTTCCCGACGGAGCCCTGATTCGCGAGATCACCGGAACACGAATCGGGTTCACGGTTGCGATCGCCTTTGCGGACAACGACCGCGCGCTCTACATCGCCAACAACGACCGGAGCATCACGATGGTCGACCTTTCCAGCGGTGCCGCGACTCCCCTGCGCGGACCGCGGACGTCAAACGCCGCCGCGCTTGCGTTCGCGCCCGACGAGAAGACCCTCTTCACGGGCGGCGGCGGGCTGCTTTATCCGGTCGGTGGCGTGACGCCCACGGCGATCCTCGGAAGGCAGCGGTACCCGGTCGTCGCCGCCGGCTGGCCAGACGCGTCCACGGTCGTGGTCGTGCTCGCCGACGGCACGGTCCGCGCCATCGACACCGGACCCGGCCCCTCGCTCCGGCGGCTCGAGGGATTCTCGTCATGGTGCTTCAGCGTTGCGTACTCGCCCGACGGAACTAAGCTCGCCATCGGCGGCGGCGACAGCACCATGGGCGTGTTCCGCGTGAGTTCCGGCGAGCGCATCGCGAGCGTCACGATCCCTGGGTTCAACATTCGAACCCGAGGGCTCAAGTTCCTCGCCGATTCCAAGTCGTTCCTGGCTGGCAGCGCCGACGGGGCGGTGCGGCAGATCGATGCGCAAACAGGTGTGCAGCTGGCTCTCATGAAAAAGTTCGCCTCTGAAATCTACTGCCTCGACACCGATCCCTCGGAGCGGCGAGTGGCCGTGGGGCACCAGGACGGGATCATCCGCGTCTGGGATATCGCGACCCGGACGCTGGTCGCTTCGCTCGCGAAACAGGACCGGCGTGTCGAAGCGCTCGATTTCAGTCCCGACGGCTCGCTTCTGGTTTCGTCGGGTCCGGACTCGGCGATCCAACTCTGGGACGCCAACACCCTGCAGCCGACCGATCGGCTACCCACCTCCGCGGCCCCCTGGGGAGTCGTCTTCAGCCCAGATGGGCGCACCATCATCGCGACGACGCACGACGGCACCATCGACGCCTTCGATACGGCTTCCAGAACGCGACGTGCCACGCTCCGCGCGTCCACCCGCCTCATCCCAGGCGTAGCGTTCTCGCCCGACGGCGCGCTGCTGGCGATCGGCGACGAGAACGGCATTATCCAAATCTGGGATATGGCAACGATGCGAGCGCTCCTCACGCTCGACACCGGCGGGGTCGAGGTCGTCTCCGTCGCGTTCGATCCCAGCGGGCGGTACCTCGCGGCAGGAACGTCCCAGCGGTTCACGGCCGTGTACGACATCCAAGCGATGGACTTGCATATCGCTGGGAATGTTGAATACCAACGCGCTCGCCTCGTCGGCACCCGACCGTGAAACCTTCGCCCAGATGTCGTTCGGAAGAGCCCGGCCGCCGCGAGAAGTTCCAGTTCGCCATCAGCTCGGTCCGCGCCCGGCAGCGTCGTTGCTCCTGGGCGTGGCACGCGGTGGGCGGTTATTACCGCCGCCGTTGTCGCCCCCGCGCCGCCCCGGGCCGCGGTCGCCGTTGTTGTCTTCCTTTGGAAGCTTCGCGGCCTGCTCGGGGGTCAACACCTTCGTGGTCGCGTCCTCGGTCTTGCGGTTGAGCTGGGCCCGCTTGCGGTTGAGATCGCCCATCGGGCCGTCGTCGCCGCCGTTGCGGAACATGGACATCATGGACTCGGCCGTGATCGTGGTTTCGAGCTTGTCTGTTGCGGCGATCAGGTCATTGTTGATTACCGCAAGGTCGCGTGTGTACGACTCGCGGAGGGTCGCCAGGGTCGTCTTCTGCTCCTCGGTCAGGTCCTTGAGGGCCGTCGCCGCGTCCAGAATCCGCGTCGCGCGGGTCTGCTGGAACACGCGCGGGTAGCTTTCCTTCTTCACTTCATCGGCGATGATCGCTTTCTTATCCTCGGGCACCAGGTCCTGGATCTGCCGCGCGTACCGACGGTTCACGTCGCGCACATGGATGCTCAGATCCTTGCCCTTGTCAAACAACGCCTGCACGGCCTTCATGTCACCGGCCATCATCAGCTCGCCGAACTTGGACATGTTCTCTTTCTGGAACGCGGCCCGGGCCGCCAGCTCGCGGTCAAGGTCCTGCTCGTA
>JBGAOD010000077.1:0-18313 GCA_044221955.1 Phycisphaerales bacterium
TCCGCTGGCAACGAGGTCGCCGTTGGGAAGCACCAGCAGAGCGTACACAGAATTGGAGGTGCCTTTATCGAATGGGTACCACGACGCGCCGTCCCAGCGGGCGATGTGATTAGCACTCTTGCCACCGGCGGTGGTGAAGTCGCCGCCGGCGACAATATCACCGTTGTGCAGGACGGCGAGCGCCCGCACGGTGTTGTTCACGCCCGATCCGAGCGCGGACCACGCGGAGCCGTTCCATCGGGCGATTCGGTTGACCGACGTGCCGCCGACAGCGGTAAAGTCGCCACCAGCGACGAACTCGGCTGCGGGGAGAAGGGATCCGAGCGGGGCCGTGAGCGCGTACACGATGCCGTTCACAGCCGTGCCGGTTCCCAGCGGGGACCACGATCCACCGTCCCATTGCGCGATGGCGGATAATTTCGACTGCCAGTCGTACTCAAAGTCTCCGCCCGAGACCAGGGTGCCGTTGGGAAGGAGTGCGAGAGCACGGACCTGATGGGTGACGCCATCACCGAGCGCGGACCACGCCGTGCCGTTCCAGCGTGCGATGTGGTTGGCGCTCGCCCCTCCCGCCGTCGTGAATGCGCCGCCCGCGACCAGGTCGCCGTTCGGAAGCACGACCAGCGCCGAGGAGCCCGAAGAGCCAACTCCAGTTCCGAGCGGCGACCAAACCGTACCGTTCCAGCGCGCGACTTTGCCTGAGAAATCACAACCCACGGCCAGATCGCCGTTTGGCAAGGCCGCCAAGCATGTGACTGGAGCACCAGGGCCATCTCCCATCGCGGACCAAGCGCTTCCGTTCCATTGAGCGATGTATCTCGCGTTCTTGCCCCCGGCGATGGCAAAGCTGCCGCCGGCCACAAGATTCCCGTTGGGCAGGGCCAGGAGGCAATACACCCATTCGGACGCGGGAGTCAGCCCTGTGTTCAACGCCGACCAAGTCGCTCCGTTCCAGCGAGCGATGTTGTTCGCGATGACGCCTCCCGCCGAGGAGAACTTGCCGCCCACCACGAGGTCGCCGTTGGCGAGAACCGCGAGCGCACTCACGCTCGCGCGATACTCCATGCCAGCGCCAAGCTGGGACCATGTGGCGCCGTCCCAGCGAGCGAGGTGATAGATATGCGCGGTGCCCACCCTATCGAAATCGCCCCCGGCCACTAGGTCGCCGTTGGGCAAGGAGGCGAGCGCGTCGACACGGCCGTTGAAGCCAACGCCGATCGCCGACCATTTCTCGGTCGTGGGATCCCACGCGGCGATGTGGTTGCAGGGTGTTGAACCCGCGAACGTGAAGTCGCCGCCGGCCACGAGCATCGGCTGCTTCGGGCCCGGACCGTCGGGATCCCACATGAGCAGCGCGCTGACCGGGTCGCTCACGCCCGCCGGGCTGTCGCCCGGCAGCCACTGGCCGCTGCAATCCTGAGCGGTGGCGGGGGCGGACATCATTCCGAACAGACTTGCCCAACTGAAAACCAAAGTGCGTTCAACGACAGTTCGCCGGTTTGGATACATGTGAAAGTCCCCGGTACGCGATATTCATGCGCCACATGTTTGCGGCGCACGACACCTCGGGCTGTTCGCGAGTACCGTACCAGATTACCAATCTCTTCTCAACAAGAAAGGCCCAGCCGCTTGGCAAGTGTTTGCGAAAGCTGCATAGCTATGGGGACTTCGCCAAGCTCTGGAGCTGACTTATGGCTGATCACGCCGACTCGAAGACTCGGCGGTGTAGCCGTGCTCATCGATCGTCGGCGCAAGTGCGCGGGAGCGGATTCCCCCGCGCTCGCACAAGAGGCTCTTCGGTGTCGGGCGCGTTTTACTTTGTCGCCTTGAACCCGCTCTTGAACGCTTTGATCGCGTCTTCGAGTTTCTTCTCCAGCGTGGCGTCGAAGGCCTTCTTTTGCTCCAACTCATCGCGCAGGGCCTTACCGCTGGTGGTGAAGTAGGCGAGCAGTTGCTTCTCAAAGTCGCGGACGTCGGTGACGGGGACGTCGTCGAGGTAGCCCTTGGAGCCGGCGAAGATCGAGATGATCTGGTCGGTGACGGTGAATGGGGTGTACTGGCCTTGCTTGAGCAGTTCGACGAAGCGGCGGCCGCGGTCGAGTTGGCGCTGCGTGGCCTTGTCGAGTTCGGTGCCGAGCTGGGCGAAGGCTTCGAGTTCGCGGGCGCTGGCGAGGTCGAGGCGGAGGGAGCCGGAGATCTTCTTCATGCCCTTGACCTGGGCGTTGCCGCCCACGCGGCTGACCGAGATACCGACGTTGACGGCGGGGCGGACACCGGAGAAGAAGAGTTCGGGTTCGAGGTAGATCTGGCCGTCGGTGATGGAGATGACGTTGGTGGGGATGTAGGCCGAGACGTCGCCTTCCTGGGTTTCGATGATTGGGAGCGACGTGATGGAGCCCGCGCCGTTCTCGTCGGAGAGCTTGGTGGCGCGTTCGAGGAGGCGGCTGTGGAGGTAGAACACGTCCCCGGGGAACGCCTCGCGGCCCGGGGGGCGGCGGAGGAGGAGAGACAGCTGGCGGTAAGCGACGGCTTGTTTGGACAAGTCGTCGTAGATGCACAGAGCGTGCTTGGGCATGGGCTTGCCGTCGCTGAGGGTCATGCCGGGCGTTTTGCCCGACCACATGAAGAACTCGGCCATGGCAGTGCCCGAGTAGGGGGCGATGTACTGCATCGGCGCGGGGGCCGAGCTTGAAGCGTTGACGACGATGGTGTAGTCCATCGCGCCGTTTTTGCGCAGGGTCTCGACGACGCCGGCGACCGTGGATTCTTTCTGACCCACGGCGACATAGATGCAGACGATGGCGTCCTTGGTTCCCCAGTACTGCTTCTGATTGATGATGGTGTCGAGGGCCACGGCGGTCTTGCCGGTTTTGCGGTCGCCGATGATGAGTTCGCGCTGCCCTCGGCCGATGGGGATCATCGAGTCGACGGCCTTGATGCCGGTCTGCATGGGCTCGTGGACGGGCTGGCGTTCTGCGATGCCGGGGGCGATGATATCGACCTTGCGGAAGGTGCTGGACTGGATGGGACCGCGGTCGTCCATGGGGCGGCCCAAGGGGTCCACGACGCGGCCGAGGAGGGCCTCGCCGACAGGGACTTCGAGCAGGCGGCCGGTGGCCTTGACGAGGTCGCCTTCCTTGACGGAGAGGTAGTCGCCGTAGATGACCGCGCCGACGGTGTCGAGTTCGAGGTTGAAGACCTGGCCCATGACGGCGCCGTCGGTGGTCTGGAACTCGAGGAGTTCGCCGGCCATGGCGTTGGACAGGCCGTAGACGCGGGCGATGCCGTCGCCGACCTCGACGACGCGACCGACTTCGGAGACTTCGAGCTCGGCGGAGTACTGCTCGATTTCACGCTTGATGACGCTGGCGATTTCGTCGGTCTTGATCTTCACGAAGCGATCCTCCGGGGGTCGGATTGGCCTGGGCTGGCCGAGTCTGGTTTGCGGACACGTACAAAGACCCACCGGGAGCCACCGAACGGCCCCCACGGGTGGGGTCAGAGGGTAGCGGCGTTGGGGGGAATTTTCTCGGGTTGGAATCGGACGAAGTGAGACCTAGGCGGGGGTTCGGGATGGGTAGGCCGGAGGTGATTTCCGACGCTCGTGCGTGAGAGTCCTTGGGCCATCTGTTCGGCGTTCATTCCCTATCGCGGCGTTGAATCTTGAGGCGAACCTTTGAGTTGTCGGCCTTGAAGGTGAGGGGGGTGGGGAGATCGCAGAAGGTGATTTCTTTGGAGGTGATGCCGCGTTCGAGGTCGTCGAAGCTGAGGACGACCAGAGCCGTGACGCGGAACTCGCCGCGGCGGACGCGGTCTACGGCTTCGCTGGGGCCTGTGACTTTGACGTCGGTGATGAAGCGGTCTTCCTCGGGGATTGACACGTCCCAACGGCCCGACTCGACGGCCGCGAGCGAGACGTAGACGGGGACGCTCGGAAGGGTCAGCGAGGCGGTGCGGGTGCGGAGCGTGAGCTGGACCTCGGCCCGTGACTGATCGACGCGGATGCGCGGCGACGCGACCAGGCCGGGGGGCAGCTCGATGGGGACGCTGCTGACGGTTTCCTTGCGGCCGGGGACAAGTTTGGAGAGCGATTCGGCCGAGACGCGGGCCCGGGCGACGGAGTTTTCGGTGAGCTTGGCGGCGTCGGCGGCGGGGAGACGGACCTTGACGAACGCGGGCTTGACCTCGGCGGGCGCTTCGAGCTCGAAGGCCGAGGTGTCGGCCTCGACGCGGAGCGAGCGCTCTTCGAGCTGATCCACTCGGACGCGGACGGTAGCGGGGTCGGCACGGGCGACGGTCACGCCCTTGCCGGTGAGTTCGGCGGCGTCGCGAAGGGAGTTGCGGAGGTCGATGGTGTACTCGCCGGGGGCGGTCGGAATGCCCTCCATGCCGGGCCGGAGCCGGATGGGCTTGGTGGTGGCGAGTTCCACTGCGGCGACGGCGGAGGTGGAGCCTTCGATGGTCACGGCGGGGCGATCACGCCAGGCGGGGTCGTCGATTTCGAGGACCAGCGAGCTGCCTTCTTCGGTCTCGAAGAGGATTTCGGGGCGGATGGTGCGGGTGGTAAGGCTTTCGGCCTCGGCGAAGATCCAGACCAGCACGGCCACGAGCGTGACGAGCACGATTGTGCGGGCGTTCTGAGCGAGAGTGTGTCCGGGACGTGTCATGATTCGCGTCGTGGTTCGCGGGCCAGCGGGTCAGGCGCGGTCGGGGCTGGACGGTGGGTCGAGGTCGTTGGTGAGCGTCTCTTGAGGGCGTGCGGCCGCAGCCTTGCGCGGCTTGGGCCCGCCGAGTCGGGTGAGCAGTTCGGTCTTTAGGGCTTCGACGGAGAGCCCCGGGGAGAGCCGGCCTCGTTCGGCGACGCGGATGGTGCCCGTCTCTTCGCTGACTACGACGACGAGGGCGTCGCACTCTTTGGTCAGACCGACGGCCGCGCGGTGGCGCGATCCGAAGCTGGCGTCGGGCATGTCCATGGGGTCGGCGAGGGGGAGCTGGACGCCGGCGGCGTGGATGGCTTTTCCCCGGACGACTACGGCCAAGTCGTGCAGGGCGGCGCCGGGGAAGAAGATGCTTTGAAGCAGGCGGGCCGAAAGTTCGGCGTTGAGGACCGTGCCGCCTTCGATGAGCCCTGCGAGCCCGATCTGTCGTTCGAGGACGATGAGTGCTCCGAAGCGGGATTTGCTGAGGTAGCCGCAGGCCGAGGCGATCTCGTCGATGACGTTGGCGAGTTCGGAGGGAGTGGTGCGGAAGAAGGGAGTTTCGCCGAGGCGGACGAGGGCGCGGCGGAGTTCGGGCTGGAAGATGATGACCAGGCCGATGGCGACGAGGGCGAGGAAGCGGTCGTAGAGGAGGCCCAGGCGTGGGAAGGTGGCCCCGCCGCCGACGATGCGTGAGGCGACGGTGACGATCGCGACGACCAGCAGCATCCCCTTGAGCGCGCCCGCAGCCCGGGTTCCCTGGACGAAGCGGACGATGATGTAGACCACGAGCCAGATGATCGCCAGCTCGATGAGAACGAAAGGCCAGCGGTAGGAGCCGATGCGCTGGAGAAGGTCGAGGATGGAAGAGAGCGGGTTCACGGGCGGACGAGTTTCGAGAAAGGCGTGGAAATCACGGGGTACTTGGGGCGCGCGACACATCGGGCGAGGCACGCCGTCCCGTGATATCGGCCGGGCGGTCCGAATGTACTCGATATTCGTGCGTGAGTTCGGATTGTTCGCGAAGGGAGAGAGCGATAAGGGAAAAGAGTCGGCTCGGAGGGCCGACCTACCAGCCGACCTACCTATAGGCGTGCCATGATCGGCAGTGGGCCGACGAGGGGGGTGGCGTAGTCGAGGAAAGCCTGGGTCACATGGGAGTTGGCGTCGATGAACTCGCGGGGCATGTGGCGGGTTTTGGCGGCGACGTCTTCGAGCTTGATCAGGTTCATCGCGGATTTGTATTTCTTGCCCTCTTCGCGAGTGATGGCGACGGAGCCGGAGCGCAGGCCCTTGGCGGCGCATTTGACCGCGAACCTCCCGGCCTGGCGGGCTTCCTTGGAATCGACCGGCGAGGGATCGGGCCAGCAGCGCTGGAGGTAGCCGAAGGTGTCGGCGCGAACGCGGACTGGTTTCCCGCCCGCGACCTTCAGGTTCTTCTTGACCAGATCGGCGAGCGAATCGCCCAGGACGCTCACGCCCGAGAGTTGGACGTTGCCGTGCATGTCCTTGTCGAGGTTGGTGGCGAGGGTCGTGGCGATGGGTCGGCCGGCGCTGTCCTGCACTCCCTCGCTGACGGCGATCTGGCAGCGGCCCAGCTTGGAATAGACGGCCTCGACCTGCTTGAGGAACTTTTTCGAGTCGAAGTTGACCTCGGGGACGTAGATGAGGTGCGGGCCGTTGCGGTCGGCGTCCTTGCCGGTGCCGCGGGCGAGGGCGGAGGCGGCGGTGAGGAACCCGGCGTGGCGGCCCATGACGACGTTGATCTTGACGCCGGGGAGGCTGGCGTTGTCCATGCTGTCGGACATAAAGGCGAGCGCGAGGAAGCGGGCCGCGGAGGGGTAGCCGGGGGTGTGGTCGCTGCCGACGAGGTCGTTGTCCACGGTCTTGGGGACGTGGAAGCAGCGGAGGTCGTAATGGTTCTTGGCGGCCAGATCGTTGACGATGCGGCAGGTGTCGGAGGAGTCGTTGCCGCCGATATAAAAGAAGTAGTGGGCCTGGAGTTTCTTGCAACTGGCGAGAATCTTCTGGCAGTAGTCGGCGTCGGGTTTGTCGCGGCTCGAGCCGAGGGCGGCCGAGGGGGTCTGGGCGATGATTTCGAGCTTCTTTTTGGCGTAGGTGGTGAGGTCCACCACGTCACCGTGGACAAGACCGTTTACGCCGTGGCGCATTCCGTAGATGGTTTTTACGGTGCCGTTTTCGACGAGCTTCTCGCGGAGTGCGAGGATGACGCCGGCGAGGCTCTGGTTGATGACGGCGGTGGGGCCGCCGGACTGTCCGATGACCGCGTTACCGCGGATGAGGTCGCTCTTCATGGGGCAACTCCTGTGCGGAAGGTACTGAAAATCGAGCCGGATCATAACCGTGCCCGACTCGGGGGTTGCGGGGCGGTTGAAGGTCGTGGGACTGCATCGATCGGATTCGATCCGCTATACTGGGCGCGAAGTGACGCGCCGGGCGATCGCACCGGCAAAAAGGGACAACGATGGCTACGGAATGGTCGGACAAGATCGTGATCGAGAATCTGGCGGACGAGCCGCAGTTGTCGGAATCGTTGGGGAACCTTATCGAACGGGTGAACTCGCTCCCGCACGCCAAGGTGCCGCACATCGTGCTGAACATGGGGCAGGTGAGTTATCTGCAGAGCTCGAACCTGGCTCAGTTGCTGCGGTTACGCAAGGGGCTGGCTGAGGCCGGGCGCCTGATGCGGCTGTGCTCGGTGTGCGACGAGGTGTGGTCGGTGCTGATGGTGACGGGGCTGGACAAGGTGTTCCGGTTCGCCCCGGACCCGATGACGGCGCTGGCCGGGTTGCAGCTCGAAGACGAGAAATCGAACTCATGAACGCTGCGGGTGTCGGTGTTGCACCTCCCTTGGGCGTGACGAGCCTGATCGGGCTTGGGATGCGCGCGCGGGTGTCGCGGCGGATCGGGCTCTTGTCGAAAGAGCGGCACTGGGCCCGGAACTCGGCGGGGATCCAGCGGAGCCAGTTGCGGCAACTGCTTGACGCAGCGAAGAGCACCCACTTTGGGAAGCAGCACGACTTTGAGCGGCTCGCGGGGCTGCCGATTGCGGAGATGCTCGACGGGTACCGCAAGGCGGTGCCGGTCGCGGACTGGTACGCGTACAAGGACTTGATCGCGCGGATGCGTGAGGGGGCCGAGCCGGATGTGCTGTGGCCGGGGCTGGTGCGCGACTTTGCCCAGACCAGCGGGACGACAGCGGGGGACAAGTACATCCCGGTGTCGGCCGAGATGCTGCGGTCGAACTACCTCGCGTCGCTGGACATCTTCGCGCACGCGGCCCGGTTCGGTGTTTCGCTCACGCGGCTGTTGGGCGGCAAGAGTTTGTTCCTCGGCGGGTCGACGAACCTGGCGACGAGCCCGCAGGGGGTGCGCACGGGCGACCTCTCGGGGATCGTGACGCCGCTGATAAAGTGGCCGATCAGTGAGATCTATTTGCCGGGCAAGGACGTGGCGTTGATGAGCCACTGGCCCAGCAAGATCGAGGCGATGGCGAAGTGTTCGGTGGACGCGGACGTGCGCTGCGTGAGCGGGATGCCGAGCTGGGGGATGGTGCTGTTCGAGCGTGTGATGCAGATGGCGCGGGAAAGAGGGCGGGACGTGCGCACGCTGCGCGACGTGTGGCCGAACTTTCAGTTGCTGATTCATGGCGGTGTGAAGTACGCGCCGTTCGAGTCGCGGGTGCGGCAGATGTTCAGCGGGTCGGCCGAGGGCGCGGACGTGCCGTACCGGGTCGAGCTGTACCCGGCCTCGGAGGGCTTCGTGGCGATCCAGGACCGGCGCGGCGACCCGGGCTTGCGGTTGAACACCGACCAGGGGAATTTTTTCGAGTTCGTGCCGCTGGAAGAGATCAACAACGTCCAGCCCCGCGCGTTCGCGTGCGACGAGGTGGAGAAGAACCAGAAGTACGTGGTGGTGATGTCCACGTGCGCGGGGCTGTGGCGGTACGTGCTGGGCGATGTGGTGGAGTTCGACACGATCCCGACGCGGCTGGAGCGGGTGGAGAGCGGGCTGGACGAGGGGGCCGGACCGGCGCGGCTGCGGATCGTGGGTCGGCACCGGCATTTCATCAATGCCTACGGCGAGAACTTGATCGTTGAGCACATCGAGAACGCGGTGTCGGCGGCGAGCAAGGCGACGGGTCTCCTCGTGGGCGAGTTCACGGCCGCGCCGGTGTACGCGGTCGGCGGGTCGAGGCCGGGGCTTGAGCTGGCGGTGGAGTTCGAGAACAGCGAGGCTGGTTCTGCCGGGGGTTTGCCGTCGGGTTTGATCCCGGCGCTGGATCTCTTCGCGTCCACGTTCGATCAGTCGTTGAAAGATCAGAACGCCGACTACACAACCAAGCGGACGGCGGACCTAGGGATGTCGGCGCCGACGATCACGCCGCTGGCGCTCGGGACGTTCCATCGCTGGCTCGAGAGCAAGGGGAAGCTGGGCGGGCAGCACAAGTGCCCGCGGTGCTCGAACGGGCGCGAGATCCTTGAGCAGGTGGTGACGTTCGGGCGTGGGCGTTGAGTCTCACAACCTGATCTCACCGAGACGCTGCGAGCTGGGCCATCCACCCGGACCTTCACCGAGCTTGAGGTCCGACTTCCCGTGATGCGAGCGCCGCGCGTGCCTTGTTCTTTGATCGAAGCCCGAGATAGATGCTGGCGGGGGCGGAGAGGAAGTACACGGCCGACAGGACCGCGAGCGTGAGCAGCGGGTCTTTGGCGGCAGAGACGACGATCGCGCCGACCAGAACCATCAACGGCACGGCCAATCCTCGGCTGATTTTGGTGCCCTTGAGCGAGTACATGGGCAAGCGGCTGATCATGAGCCCCGCGACGACGAGTGTGTGCAGGAGAACGGCCCACGCGGGGAGGTCGAAGTTCGGGAAGTAGATGTCAAGCTTCTTTGATTCAAAGAGCAGGAGCGGGATGAGGACGATGCCCGCTGCGGCGGGCGTGGGCATGCCCATGAAGTACGCCGGGCCTAGGCCGCTGCCCTTGCCGCGCCTGGCCATGGCCGTGAAGCGTGCGAGGCGGAGGGCGGCGCAGACGGTGTAGACGACGGCGGCGATCAGGCCGAACGGTTCGAGCTCGTGGAGCTTGTAGCGGAAGAGCAGGAAAGCGGGCGCGATGCCGAAGGCGACGAAGTCGGCGAAGGAATCGAGCGTTGCGCCGAACGGGCTGGCGACGCGGAGGAGTCGCGCGGCCCGGCCGTCGAGGGCGTCGAGGATCGCGGCGACGCCGATAGCGATGAGGGCACGGGTCCAGTCGGGCGATTCGTTACCGGCGTTGGCGGCGCGGGAAGCGAAGTGGAGCGAGGCGACGCCGCAGCAGAGCGCGGCCGTGGTGATCATGTTCGGGATGAGCCGCCGGATGGGGACGTACTTGGGATCGCCGCGGCGATCGTCGCGCGCGTCAGAGGCCATGCGAGCTTCCCGTGCTGGAGAGGGGCGAGGGCTTCACTTCGGAGTGCGCCGCGTGCGACGGCGCTTGGGCTGTTGAGGTGGCCGACCCGCTCGCGGTTGTTGTCGGGGAGTGTGTGCTTGCGGTGACTGGGACTCGCGCGAGGACGGTTTCGCCGGCGACGGTTTTCTGGCCGAGGACGACGGAGATTTCGGAGCCGTGCGGGACGTAGACGTCGACGCGCGAGCCGAAGCGGATAAGGCCGAAGCGTTCGCCGGCGGCGACGCGTTGGTTGTCCTTAAGACGGCAGACGATGCGGCGAGCGACAAGCCCGGCGATCTGGACGAAGGCGACGGAGTGCCCGGCGTCGGTGTGCATGAGCACGGCCATACGTTCGTTGTGCGTGCTGGCCTTGTCGAGCGAGGCGTTGAAGAACCTTCCGGTGGAGTAGGCGAGCTTGGCGATGGTGCCGGCCATGGGGGCGCGGTTGACGTGGACGTTGAAGACGTTCATGAAGACGCAGACGCGGACGGATTGTTCCGAGACCTCCGGCCCGCCGAGCTCGGTGGGTATGGCGACCGGGCCGATGGCAACGATGACGCCGTCGGCGGGACTGACGACGGCGCGCGGGTCGGCGGGGGTGTTGCGATCGGGGTCGCGGAAGAACCAGACGCACCACCCGCTGAGGACGACGCCGGCAAGCACGACGGCCCAGCCCGCGACGCCGAGGTAGCGGAGGGCGAGGGCTCCGAGCGCGGCGGAGACGAGGACGAAGATCGCGATCAGCGGCCAACCTTCACGGGCTACTCGCACGTCGCCTCCTTGGAACAATGCTGAAAATCAGTTTGGGGCAAGGGATTTCTTTCGAACAGAAGAGATGCGGTCGCCGGCGCTCGCACCTCGGTCCAAATCGTACTTGGCGAGTGTAGGGTCCGCGGACGAGGGGCTTGAGAAAGTGGTTGGTCGTGCTCGCTCGGCATCGGGGGAGGGGTCGTGCGCGGAAGCGTGCCGGACGTCCGGGTGATTGACATCTGTGAAACGATCGTCTAAAACAACTGTTTGAATTGTGACGGCTCGTGAGAGTTTTTTCGTACGTCCGGGATTGAAGGCTTCGAAGACCGATGGCCAAACCTGACCCATCCTCGCCCGGGACCCGGGAGCGCCTGATCGAGGCGGCCGGGCGTGTGTTCGCGGATCGCGGGTTCGGGCACGCGACGGTGCGTGAGATCTGCGCCAAGGCCGGGGCGAACCTGGCGGCGGTGAATTATCATTTTCGGGACAAGGAAGGGCTGTATTCTGCGGTGATCGCGCAGGCTCAGGTGGGGCACGGCGCGATGGGCCGAGTGAGGAGCGAGACGCTGGCGGGTGCGACTCCTGAGGATCGGCTGCGGGCGTTCATTCTGAACTACATGTTGCGGCTTTTCGACGAGAATCGGCCGAGTTGGAACGGCACGCTGATCGCGCGCGAGATGATCGAGCCGACGGCGGCGCTGGACGACGTGGTGGCGAACACGATCCGGCCCAGGTTCCAGTTCCTGTCGTCGCTGGTGCGTGAGATCCTCGGGAATGCGGCGAGCGAGGACCGCGTGCGGCTGGCGGCGGCGAGCGTGATCGGGCAGTGCTTGATCTACGCGCACTGCAGGCCCGTGATGGACCGGCTGTTTGACGATGAGCGGTACGACCGGCGACGGACCGAGCAGCGCGCGGGGCACATCGCGGAGTTCTCGATCGCGGCGCTGCGGTCGATGGCGCGGGTGAAGGAGGCCGCGGCGCCCGGTCGTGCGAAGGGGAGAGTTTCTCCCGTTTCGGGGCGAGAACCTCGGGGCTCGGGGCGGAGCGTCGCAAAGCCGGCGGCACGAAAGGTGGGACGCGCATGAACTTTGTGGCGCTCAAGATGCTCTTCGGCGACAAAGCCAAGTACTTCGGCATCATCATGGGCGTGACGCTGGCGTCGCTGGTCATCACGCAGCAGGGAGCGATTTTCACCGGGATTATGGCCCGCACGTTCAGCTTCATCACCGATAACGGGCTGCCAGACATCTGGGTGATGGACCGCAAGGTGCTGTTCATCGACGACGTGAAACCGCTTCAGGACACGGAGCTCTATCGCGTGCGCGGCGTGGAGGGCGTGGCGTGGGCGATGCCGATGTACAAGGGGTTGCTCAGGGTCCGGCTTGACGACGGCAATTTTCAGAACTGCAACCTGATCGGGCTCGACGACGCGACGTTGGTGGGTGGGCCACCGGAAATGATCCAGGGCAATCTGGCGGACCTGCGCCGCTCCGACGCCGTGATTGTTGACAAGGTCGGAGCGGACACGAGGCTGACCAAGGCCTCGAAAACCCTCGGCGGCAAGCCGGAACCTCTCGCTGTCGGCGACACGCTCGAATTGAACGACCATCGCGCGATCGTCGTGGGCATCTGCAAGACCACGCGCACTTTTCAAAGCCAGCCGACGATCTTCACGACCTACAGCCGTGCCACAACCTTCGCTCCGCGTGAGCGGAAGCTACTGAGTTTCGTGCTTGTCAAAGCGGCGAACGGTCAGGACGTGCAGGAGTTGTGCGATCGGATCGCGCGAACGACCGGGCTGGCGGCGTACACCCAGCCACAGTTCGCGTGGCTCACGGTCAGTTACTTCCTGAAGAACACCGGTATCCCGATCAACTTTGGGATCGCGGTGGGGTTGGGGTTTCTGATCGGCGCGGTGATCACGGGGTTCATGTTTTACAGCTTTACGATCGACAACCTGCGATTTTTCGGGACGCTCAAGGCCATGGGGGCGTCCAACGGGGTGCTGCTGGTCATGGTCATGCTCCAGGCGTTCCTGGTGGGGACCATCGGGTTTGGGCTCGGGACCGGGCTGGCGAGCATGATCGGGTTCGTGGCGCGGGGGTCTCCGCTGGCGTTCTTCATGCCGTGGCAACTGTTGGTGGTCTCGGGCGGAGCGGTGACAATTATCTGCATTCTTTCGGCTGTGCTGAGCATGCGGAAGGTCGTGACGCTGGAGCCCGCGATCGTGTTCAAGGGTTGAGGTGTTCGCGCTCTCATCGGCGGGGCTTCCCTGTCCAATTTCTTGGGGTCTGCTTTCATGACGCAACTGTCAAACTCCTCGCCGGAACTCGGTCGGCGACCCTCGGAACTCGCCGTGCACTGCCGGGGCGTTACGAAGACCTACGGCACGGGAAACTCCGCCGTCCGGGCCCTTCGGGGCGTTGACCTGGACGTTGGCAAGGGTGAACTGCTTATGCTCGTGGGTCCTTCTGGCTGTGGGAAGACCACGTTGATCTCGGTGATCGCTGGCGTGCTCGAGCACGACGAGGGCGAATGCCTGGTGTTCGGGCAGAGTCTCCGCGCGATGAGCGGTGCCGAGCGTACAAGGTTCCGCGGGCACACCGTCGGGTTTGTCTTCCAGGCGTTCAACCTGATCCCCACGCTGACTATCGCCGAGAATGCGGCCGTTCCGCTCCTCATTAACGGTGTCCCGCGTCGCGATGCTGTGGATCGGGCCGGCGCGGTGCTTACGCGCGTGGGGCTGGGGAGCCGGCTCAGGGACACCCCGAACCGTCTTTCTGGCGGTCAGCAGCAGCGGGTCGCTATCGCCCGCGCCCTCATTCACAAGCCCCGGCTGATCGTGTGCGACGAACCGACCAGCGCCCTGGACAAAGACACGGGGCACTCGGTCATGGAACTGCTGCGCGAGGTGGCGCTAGGCCCCGAGCAGTCGCTCATCGTCGTGACGCACGACAGTCGCATCTTTGAGTTCGGTGACCGAATTGCGCGGATGAACGACGGGCAGATCGAAAAGATCGTGGAATCCCACACCGATCTGTGACGCTCGGGGTGTGCGGGGCGTCGAAGCGTTCCACTTCCCTTGTTTCGGCCAGGCTTGGTTCAAGCAATCTTCAGGAGTTCGATCATGATCCGCACCATCCTCATTCCGCTTCTGGCGCTTCTGGGCGTGCTCTTTGGTGTGTACACGGTTGTTCAAGGAAGCAAGCCGCCGGTGGCGTCGCTGCCGGTCGCCGAGCCGCCAAAGGCACCGTTTCAGTCGTTTGTCGCGGGCTCGGGGCTGATCGAGACCAACACGCAGAACATCGGCGTGGGCACGCCGACCGCGGGCGTGGTCACAAAGGTCGCGGTTGTGGTTGGCGCGATCGTGAAACGAGGGGACGTATTGTTCGAGATTGAGTCGCGGCAGCTCGAAGCGGAGCTCGAAGTGCGCAAGGCAGCCCTCGCCGCCGCGACCGCGAGCGTGGAGCGTTTACGGGCCCAGCCGCGCGCCGAGGAGATCCCGCCTGCCGAAGCCAAGGTGGCCGAGGCTGTCTCGCTGTTCGATGACGCCAAGAGCCAACTCGCGTTCTGGGATCGCATCACGGACAAACGAGCGATCACCGAGGACGACCTGAGCAAGCGGCGCTTCGCGGTCGCGGCCGCAGAAGCCCGTCTGCGCGCCGCACAGGCGTCGCTCACCCTGATCAAAGCCGGGGCTTGGAAGTCCGACATTCTGGTCGCCGAAGCCCAGGCCGCCCAAGCCGAAGCACAGCTCAAGTCCACGCTGATCGAGATCGACCGTCGTGTCGTGCGGTCCCCCGTCGATGGTCAGGTTCTGCAAGTGAACATTCGGGCCGGAGAGTTCGCGCAGGCGGGGCCGCTCGCGACGCCGCTCGTCATGATGGGCGGCGTCAGCCCTCTCCATGTTCGTGTCGATGTTGACGAGAACGAAGCATGGAGAGTCGCGGCGGGTGCCAAGGCCGTCGGTTTCCTGCGCGGCAACAAGTCGATCTCGACTCCGCTCACCTTCGTTCGGTTTGAACCGTACGTGGTTCCCAAGCGATCACTCACCGGGGAGAGCACTGAGCGCGTGGACACGCGTGTCCTGCAGGTGATCTACAGCTTCGAGCGGGGTTCGATGCCTCTTTACGTCGGGCAGCAGATGGATGCGTATGTCGAGGCCCCGCCGCTGGAGGCCGTGAGTGCGGCCCAGGCTCCCACCGACAAGAAGTGACTCTCTGTTGCGCACGTCGCAAGCGGTTTTCTCATGGGCTTGGGTCTCAAGAGTCCTTCGATCGTTCGCAAACAACCAGGAACTCGCGTGAACATGCTCGCACGACACAACCTCGTCTGTCTTACACTTACCTTTTGCTCGCGGACGATCAGCGTCATCGGTCTGCTCGCGACCCTCTCCGGCTGTAGGGTCGGCCCGGAATACACGCCGCCACAGGCAGAGGTGCCGGGCTCCTTTCACTCCCTCAGTCAGCCCCAGTCCGGCCCGTCGAAGCTCGTTCCGGCGAACGCTGACCTTGTGCGGTGGTGGGCATCGTTGAATGATCCGACTCTCGACTCGCTCGTTGACCGGGCAGTTGTGTCAAACCTCGACGTGAAGCTCGCCGCAAGCCGCATTAGGGAGGCCCGGGCGCAACGCGGGATTGCGGCGGCCGCCGAACTCCCCTCGGTGAATACCAGCGGCTCCTACTCGCGCAGCCGTGCGAGCGAGAGCACGTTCGGGCAGCAGGGGCGTGCCGCTGCGGCCCAGGAGAGTTCGGGCGTGGACCTGTTCCAGGCGGGGTTTGACGCGAGCTGGGAGGTTGATGTCTTCGGCGGGGTCCGGCGGTCCGTCGAGGCTGCCGACGCGGATGTGCAGGTCGCGGAGGAATCGCGGCGAGACGTGTTGGTTTCGCTCCTGGCCGAGGTCGCGCGCAACTACACCGATGCCCGCACGTTCCAACGCCGGGTCGCGCTCGCGAACCAGAACATTGCGCTCCAGAAGGATACATTGGATCTCACGATGGCCCGTTTCAACGCCGGGCTCACGAGCGAGCTCGACGTTGCGCAGGCGAGGGCTCAACTGGAAATCCGACGATCGCAGGTTCCCTCCTTTGAGATCGGGCTCGCGCAGTCTGTGCACCGTCTGGGTGTGCTGCTCGGGCAGGAACCTGGTGCGCTCCTCGAAGAGCTTCGGGCGGCCGCGCCGATCCCGGCGGTGTCGAGGGATGTCCCGGTTGGAGTCCCTTCAGAACTTCTCCGACGCCGACCTGACGTTCGCCGCGCCGAGCGTCAGATGGCCGCGGCTTCGGCCCGGGTCGGCGTCGCGACCTCCGATCTCTTCCCAAAGTTCTCACTGACCGGCGCGTTCGGGGTGCAGTCGGAGAAGTTCAACACCCTCTTCGACCTGAACAGCCGTTTTTGGACCATCGGGCCCGCGGTCCGCTGGCCGGTGTTTGAGGGCGGTCGGATCAGAGCCAACATCGAGGCTCAGAACGCCCGTGAAGAGCAGGCGATCCTCGGCTATTCAAGGCCGTGCTCTGCGCTCGCTCGGAGGAAACCGAGAACGCTCTGACCAGCTATGCGCAGGAACAGGCGCGCCGGACGTTTCTCGCGGAATCCGTTGCCGCCAGCCGTCGGGCCTACGAACTCGCGAACCAGCTCTACTCAAGCGGGCTCAAGGACTTTCTCAACGTGCTGGAATCGCAGCGTCAGCTCTACGAGGCCGAGGATCAGCTCGCCCAGAGCGATCGCGGCGTCACGACCAATCTCGTTTCGCTCTACAAGGCGCTGGGCGGTGGCTGGGAGTCGTTTGAGCCGCAGTCCCATCGGTGAACTCGATCGGGACGGTCGGCGCTATTATCTCAACTCGTGCTCCCGAACCCGTTACGAGGTGAAACCAGATCCATGCCCAAGATCCACCCGACCGCGATTGTCTCCTCCGAGGCCGTGCTCGCCGACGATTGCGACATCGGGCCTTGGTGTGTGCTGACGGGGCCGGTCACGCTGGGCGCGGGAGTTCGGCTGGTCGCCAACGTGCAGCTCAACGGCCCGGTCACGATCGGGACCGGCACCATCGCGTACCCGTTCGTTTGCGTCGGGTTCCCGGGGCAGGACGTCAAGTTCAAGCTCGGCATGCCCACTCCCGGCGTGCGGATCGGTTCCAACTGCATCCTGCGCGAGAACGTCACGATCCACGCGGCAACGAAGCCCGAAGCCCCGTCGATCGTCGGGGACAACGTGTTCATGATGGCGTGCTCGCACCTCGGGCACGACGGGCGGATCGGCAACAACGTGATCCTGGTCAACGCCGCGATCTTGGCCGGTCACTCGGTCGTGGAGGACAACGCCACGATCGGCGGCGGGTGCGCGGTGCACCAATTCACGCGCATCGGGCGTATGGCCTTCATGTCAGGCGGCACGGCCGTGTCGATGGACGTTCCGCCGTTCTGCATCGTCGCCGATCGCCAGCGCATCGCCGGTATCAACCGCGTGGGTTGCCGGCGCAGCGGGATGCCGCGAGAGCACATCACGCAGCTCGACCGGGCGTTCCGCGAAGTGTTCCGTGGTCACATGCCCCGCCCGGAGATGATCGAGGCGCTCACCGAGCTTGGGCGAAATTGCCCGCCGGTCATGGAGATGGCGAAGTTCGTATCCGAGGCCAAGCGGGCGATCTGCCCCGGCCCGGGACGCCCGCCCCGGCTGCTCACGACCTGGCTGCACTACCAAAGGCGTGGGAAGCCGATGCCCGAGATGCCCGAGGGCGACGAGGCGATGTAAGCTGCGGGCTACGCGCTCGCGCGTTTGGCCGCGGTGTCCTCGATGGTTCGATACTCCATCGTGATCCGAATCTCTCCGCTCCAGACGGCATCGCGCTGTACCTGAACCGAGGAAACGCTGACGGTCCTCGCGTCGCGACGGCTCATCCGGACGCTGACTTCGGGGCGGTCCGGCCACTGGTGGTCATGGAACTCTTCCTGGGCGTGCACGTTGACCGCGTTGTTCGGGATTTTCTCGTTGAAGAGCGCAAGCCGATCCTCAACCAGGTGATCGCCCAACCCCGAGCTCACAAAGCACGCAGCCGACGAGACGTGCTCTCGAACCGAGAAATCCCGGCGGTCCCAGCGCGCCTCAAGCACACGCCCACCACCGCGAGACACCGATGCCGGGCAAACGGCAATCAGCCGAAACGGAGCGTAGCGATCGAGCGGGAGTTTTCGAAGCCCGTTCATCGCGTCGTCTGAGTCCCGCTGCCCGATCAGCGACGGGATCACCCCGCCGCGCGACACAAGCCCGCGCACTCCTCGAATGTCCACCGGGGGATTCGGGTTCAGATTAAGAATCGCGAGCACCAGCCCGTGCTGCCCGCCCGCGATCCAGGTGCCGCCCGCGAGGGTGTCGGTCGGCCAGATCGCGCGGGCGCCGTCCGATCCCCCG
>JBGAOD010000078.1:0-18326 GCA_044221955.1 Phycisphaerales bacterium
TTCGGGCGCATCGCGGCCCAGACGTTCAAGCAGGTCATGATCCAGAAGTTTCGCGACGACGAGCGGAACAGCATTTTGGAAGATTTCACGAAGCGCGTCGGCGAGATCGTTACAGGCACGGCCCAGCGTTACGAGGCGCGGTCGCTGGTGGTCACGATCGACCGGGCCGAGGCGTTCATGCCGCCCAGCGAGCAGATCCCGGGCGAGCAGTTCCAGGCGGGCGATCGGGTCCGGTGCTTGATTTTGGACGTGCGCGACGCGGGTGCGCAGGTCAAGATCGTGCTGAGCCGGTCGCACCCGGACTTCATCAAGCGACTGTTTGAGGTTGAGGTTCCCGAGGTGGCCGAGCGCATCATCGAGATCAAGGCCATGGCCCGCGAGGCGGGGTACCGGACCAAGATCGCTGTGTCGAGCGTTGATTCGAAGGTTGACGCGGTCGGCGCGTGCGTCGGCGTGCGCGGCTCGCGCATCAAGAACATCGTGGACGAAGTGAACGGCGAAAAGATCGACATCGTGCGTTGGAACGAGTCGAGCCAGATTTTGATCCAGAACTCGCTCAAGCCGGCCGAGGTGCAGGAAGTGAGCCTGTGCTTTGAGCTCGGGCGTGCGACAGTGGTTGTGCGTGATGACCAACTGAGCTTGGCGATCGGCAAGCGTGGGCAGAACGTTCGTCTCGCGGCCCGTTTGACGGGCTGGGATATCGACATCCTGACCCCGGCCGAGTTCACGAAGGGGCTCGAGACGATGTCGGCGACGTTGATGGAGATCCCGGGCGTGACGGAGAAGATGCTCGACAAGATGGGCGCGCTCGGCATGGTCAGCGTGTTCGATATTGAGGAAGTCGGCGTGGACGTGCTCGCGGCCGAGCTGGAGATGGACGCGGACACGGCCAAGCTGCTCGTCGAGCGTGCGGCGGTGAAGTCGCGTGAGGTGGCCGAACAGCAGCAGAAGGACAAGGAGGCCAAGGAAGCGGCCGCGAAAGCGGACGCGGCGGCAACACAGCACCTGCTGGGCGGCGGGTCGGGCGGCGAAGCGGCTGCGGATTCGGTTGTGGACGGTGTTGGCGGCGGCACGGCCCCGGTCGTGGCCGACGCCGACGCCCGGGCGGCGGACATTCTGGGGCACTAATTCTGGCAGCGCACAAGGATTCCGGGAAGCGATTCGATTTGGTTCGGCAAAACGAGGTGAACGGACGGCGTGCTTCGTACGAGCGCGCCGGGATGCGGGTCGAGATTCAGATGGGTCCGGGTAGGTTTCGAGATCGCTCTCGAAAGCGGGAGCGGGTTTGAGGTTCGGTCCGAGTCCCGCGCGGGTTCGCCCGTCGGGCATCAGTGGAGCAAGGCTTGGCTAAGCGCATTTTCGAGATCGCCAACGAACTGGGTGTTCCTTCCAAGTCCATCGTGGCCAAGTGCCAGGCGGAAGGGATCCCTGAGTCCGTGGTGAAGAACCACATGTCGGCGATCTCGGCGGGGCTCGAGGCGAGCATCCGCGACTGGTTCAGCGGCGGGCAGCAGGTGGAGACCGGCGGGACCGCGACTGCCATCGAAACATCCGCCAAGATCGATGTGACTTCGGTCCGCGCCAAGGCCCGAAGGAAGGCCGGACAGGCCGAGGACGGGCACGCAACCCCGTCAGGAGATCCGGCGGCAGCGGCTGTTGCTCCGACGGCGCACTCCGGGGGTGCGACCTCGGGCGCTCGGAAGCCTGACGCAGGGCACGCGCACGACGCCCCGGGCGCGCACACGCCCGGCAGGGTCGAGAAGCCCTACCCGATCTCACCGGATCAGTCGGATGAGACCAAGCATCTCGCAGCGAAGGTACTGCCGCCCAAGCCTCCGGTCGAGCCCAAGCCGCCGCACGAGGTCGCGCGCAAACAGCCCGTGCCAACCCCCACGCTCCGACCCACGGTACTCAGCCCGGTGACCGTCACCCCGACCACGCCGCCTGAGACAGACTCAGGTTCGGGGCCGAGCGAAGCGCCAGCGGTGGCGGCGAAGATCTCTGAACCGCATCGGGGTTCGGGAGTCGCTCCGGCACCCGCACCAAGCACGATCAGGATGAACGTCCCAACGCGGCCGACCGGCGTGACGCCGGCGGGCCCGAAGCTGGAGAACCGCGCTCCGGTGAAGATGGCGGGCCCGAAGGTGGTGCGTGTCGAGGCTCCGGAAGTGATCGAAGCGCCCCGCCCTCGTCGCACGACGGGGCCGGGCACGATGAACTCGAACACGACGGGAAATGCCGGGACGCGTTCGCCGCGGCCGGGCAGCGGGCCCGGGCAGACGGACGACGATCGCAACCGCTCGCCGCGGCGCAAGCAGGCGGGCCCGGGCGGGCCCGGCTCGAGCGCGGGCGCGGGCGGGGCTCGTTCGACGGGCAGCGGCGTACCGCAGCGGCGTCGGGCGAGCAGCGGGCAGGAATGGATCGGCAACACGCAGGGTGTGTTCAGCGCTCAGGACCTGATCGAGCGTGAGGCGCGTCTGCAGCGGGCCGGCGGGTTCCTCAAGAAGCGTCGGCAGGACCTGAAAAAGGCAGGCGAGCATCACGCGCAGGCGGAACCGGGACCGGCCGAGGGCAAGGTGCGCATCCCCGCGCCGTTCACGATAAAGCAACTCTCGGCGGTGACGGGCGTGAAGGGCGCGGACATCGTCAAGAAGCTGTTCCTTGAAGGCGTGATGGCGACGATCAACTCGGGGATCGACCCGGCCAAGGCCCAGGAGATCATGATCGATTTCGACATCGATCTCGAGGTTGTGGAGGCCAAGAGCGCCGAAGAAGTGGTGAGCTCGCAGTTTGAGGGGCGTGAGAACGTGGACCAGCGTCGCCGCGGGCCGGTGGTCACGATCCTCGGGCATGTGGATCATGGCAAGACGTCGCTCTTGGATCGCATCCGCAACGCGAAGGTGGCGGCGGGCGAGGCGGGCGGGATCACGCAGCGGACCAGCGCGTTCCGCGTGCCGGTGAAGGTGGGCGACGAGAACAAGGTGATCGTGTTCCTGGATACGCCCGGTCACGAGGCGTTCACGAGCATGCGTTCGCGCGGCGCGAACATGACCGACGTGGTGGTGCTGGTGGTGTCTGCACCCGAGGGCGTGATGCCGCAGACGCTCGAATCGATCAACCACGCCAAGGCGGCGAAGGTTCCGATCGTGGTGGCGCTCAACAAGATCGATCGCCCCGACGCGACCGAGGCGCAGATCCAGCGAACGCTGGGCAAGCTGGCCGAGGCGGGTCTGAACCCGGTGGAATGGGGCGGCGACACGGAGATCGTGCGGACGTCGGCGACAACGGGCGTGGGCATTCAGGAACTGCTCGACACGCTGGATTACCAGGCGGAGTTGAAGGAACTGAAAGCCGACTTCGGCGGCCCGGCACGGGGCACGGTCATCGAGGCCAAGACCGAGGGCGGTCGCGGCGCGGTGGCGAGCATCCTGGTGCAGGACGGCAAGCTGAAGGTTGGAGACTTCATCGTCGCGGGCCGGGCGTTCGGCAAGGTTCGCGACATCACGGACGACCGCGGCGAGAGGATCAAGGAAGCGTTGCCGCCGATCCCGGTCCAGATCTCAGGCATCGACGAAGTTCCCAACGCGGGCGATCGTTTCTTCGTGGTCGATTCGCTCAAGAAGGCGCAGGAAGCGGCCGAGCAGCGGCGGATGCGCGAGCGCGAGGCCCAGCTTGCGACGCCCAAGGTCACGCTGGACAACCTGTTCACGCAGATGTCGGACAAGGATCTGAAGGAAATCCTGATCGTTCTCAAGGCGGCCGAGCAGGGCACGCTGGACGTGCTCAAGAGCGAGTGCGAGAAGATCGCAACGTCCGAGGTCAAGGTGCGGGTGTTGCACACGGCCATCGGCGGGATCACCGAGAGCGACGTGCTGCTGGCCGACGCTTCCAAGGCGATCATTGTCGGGTTCAACGTCATCCCGTCGGGCAAGGCCCGTTCGCTGGCGGAGAACAAGGGCGTCGAGATCCGCACGTACGACGTGATCTACAACATCACCGACGACCTGAAGAAGGCCGCAGAAGGGTTGCTCACGCCGGAGCTACGTCAGGAAGTGCTGGGGCACGCCGAGGTCCGCAAGGTGTTCAAGGTCAGCAAGGTCGGCTCGATCGCGGGCTGCTATGTCACCGACGGCACGGTGCAGCGTGACGCGCTCATCCGCGTCACGCGCAACGGCGTGGTCATCGAGAACAACCGCAAGCTGGCCCAGCTCAAGCGGTTCAAGGACGACGCCAAGGAAGTCCGCGCCGGCATGGAGTGCGGCATGAAGATCGACGGGTACGACGACATCAAGGAAGGCGACGTGCTGGAGTGCTATAAGCAGGTCGAGGTGAAGCGGACGCTCTGAGAAAAAATGGCCAAACTGGGAAATGGCCAAAGGGCCAAGTTCGGAACTAGACGGGATTCGTTGCTCCTCTTTGGCAATTTGGCCCTTTGACAATTTGGCAATTTTTCATTCCCCCCATGGTCGTCGGCATTCTTCAGTTTGAGCTCTTGATTCACGAGGCCGAGTCGCTCAAAGACAAGCGGCGGGTAGTGCTTTCGGTGAAGGACCGGCTGCACCGCGAGCACCAGGCGTCGGTGGCGGAGGTCGACGCGCACGACATGCTCAACCGGGCTGTGCTCGGGCTGGCGGTGGTCGGGCGCGATGGTCGGCGGGTGGGCGAGGTGCTCGACCAGATCACGGCCAAGCTTCGGGGCTTGCACGGCGCGGAGCTGGGTGGCGTCCAGCGCGAGATTCTGTATGGCGCGGGACATGGTGCTGAGGGAGTCGTGACGGAAGCGGATGGGTCGGACGGCGATTTTTCGGACGAGAACGAATTGGACCGGACGTTGAGGCAGGAGATGTTCGACCGGGCCGGCGAGGCCGACACAGGCATGAGTGCGAAGAAGGATCAGGCGCGATGAGTCGGCGAACCGAACAGATATCTTCGACGCTCCAGCGGGCCATTCAGGACATCCTGACGCGCGGGCTGCAGGATCCGCGGGTCTCCGGGCTCATCACCGTGACCAGCGTGCGCGTGAGCGAGGACAAGCGTGAGGCCACGGTGATGGTGTCGGTGTTCCCGGCGGACCGCCAGGAGCTGACGATGCACGGGCTGCGTGCGGCCGTTCCCCACATCCGGCACGAGCTTGGCGAGCTGGTGGACATGCGGAGCACCCCAAACCTGAGTTTCAAACTGGACGGGAGTCTGAAGAAACAGGCGGAAGTGATCGAAGCGCTGTCGAAGGTATCTCAGGAACGGGAGCGTGCGGGGGGAAATTCTCCGCCTGCGTCACCGGCCGAGAAGCAGACGGGCGAAGAGACAGCGACCTACAACTCTCCGAGTTCCGTGGTCCAGCCGCCGGCCGCCAAAGAGGGGGACCGCCGCGGCGAAGATCGCGCGGGCACTAAGAGCGGAGACCCCCGTCGGTGAGCGCAGACCCCGCGAAGAGATTGGCGTCCCTGCTCAGGCGGCTCAAGAGCGAGCACGGGGAGCGTCCGCTTCCGGCCCCGGGTGCCTCGGGGGCCCCGCTGCCGCCCGACGCTGATCCGCTGATCGAGGAGTTGGTTTTTTCGTTTTTGCTGTGGGAATCAACCTCGCCGCTTGCCAAGGCCGCGCACCAGAGATTGCGCACGGAGCTGGTGGATTACAACGAGCTGCGGGTGTGCCTGGCCAACGAACTCGCGGAGCTGGTAGGGCCGCGCGACCCGCGTGGTGACGAGCGGGCCCAGCGGATGCGAGCGTCGTTGTCAGAGCTGTATCGTCGGGAGCACACGATCACACTTGCCCCGCTGATGACGGCGGGGAAGCGGGAGGCGAAGCTTTACCTGGAATCGCTCGACGGAATCCCACCTTTCGTGGTTGCCCGGACGCTGCTGATCGCGCTCGGCGGGCACGGGGTTCCGGTGGACGAACGACTCCGTGACCTTCTCGTAAGCGAAGAGATCGTCGAAGCCCACGCCTCGGTTGACACGACCACCGGCTGGTTGGAGCGTCAGGTGCGCTCGGCGGACGCTGGGCCGACGGCGATGCTCCTGCAGGCGTGGTCGGACAGCCAGCCTTTCAAGCGTGCGCCCAAGGTAGCGGCGCGGGGAGACAACGACGCCGACCCCTGCGACGATCGACCTGAGCCGCGAGGCAGGGACCGAGACCGCGGTACGACGGAGGCCAAAACCGGCGGCAGGGACACGAGTTCTGCGGAGGGTAAGGGTGAAGCGAGGGCAACACCGAAGAACGCGGATCGGGCGTCCACCGCCCGCAAGGCAAAGGCGAAGAAGAGCGGCGCAGGATCGGGCTGATCTGTTCCCACGCGAACAGGCCCCGAGCGTTTCTTGGTTCAATGCCCCCGGACTGATCCATGAACCACCGCAGCACAAAGGATTCCAGACCCTTGAAAAGACCACGAGCGATCCGCCCGGCGAATCTTCGCACGTTCGCTGGACTTCCGGCGATTCTGATCACGGGACTTTGGGGAGGCGTGTTCATAGCAGCGAGCGCGACACCCACCGTGTTTGCCCGGATTGGTTGGAGCGCGTTGGCCCAGCGCCCGCTGCCGCTCGGCAACGGTGGCCCCGCGCTTGAACGGCTGCGGTCCTTGTCCGAACGTCAACTCCCGGTTCCGCCGGCGGCTGATCCGGCGCTCCCGCCCGTCCCGATGCTCAATCCGGCGATTGTGGCGCGGGCACGGGTTGATGGACAGGCCGACCCGGACGCGCTCGTGCCGTTGGCGGAGATGCTCAGCAGGCTCGCGACCGCAAAGCCGGCCGGGGAACCGTTGGTCTTTCCTTCGCCGACTCCCGCGCCGGCGCATGTGCGTTCGGTGCAGATGTACGTGCGTGGACGCTCGAAACTTTTGAGCGGGGATCTTGCCGGCGCGACGAGTGACCTGGACACCGCGGCGCGTCTCGATCCTCAGGCGGCCGACCCGTGGCTGGCGCTTGCCGAGGCCCAGCTCATGCAGGGCAAACGGTTGTCGGCGATCGTTTCGTACCAGCAGGCGGTGCGGCGTGGGAATGGGCAGGCACGAGCGTTGTGGTACCTGGGGCGTGACGCGTTGCGGAACGGAAAGCCAAAGCTCGCGGCCGAATATCTCGCGCAGGCCCGCTCGAACGAGCCCGAGGTCGCGGACGCGGCGTTGCCGTACCTTGTGGATTCTGATCTGGCCGAAGCGTTGGCGTTGATCGGGAACCTCCGCGCGGCGGGGGAAGCGCTCGAATCGGCGCTCGAACTCCCCGAGCAATTCGGATCGGTGACCCGTCTTCGCAACGAGCTGGCGGATTTGTACCGCCGTCGCGGGGAATTGTGGCGCGCTCTTGGGGACTTGCAGGCACGCCTGGGAGATCTCAAAGCGAGCCTGGAGGCCTATGCCGAGTCAGAACGCGTACCGATGCTGGACCCCGGCTCGATTCTGCCTCGACGAACGCACGCGCTGCTCGGACTCGGGCGGCCCGCGGACGCCGGGCTGGCGGTCGTCGAAGCGGTGGAGCGTGCGGGATGGTTCGCGGACGAGCGAGCGATCGCGGTCTGCCGGTATGTCGCGCGGTACGGCGGGCTTGGCGATGCCTTTGCGGAAGCGATCGATGAGATCGCGGTGGCACATTCGGCCGATGCGAGCCCGAGCCGCGCGATGAGCTTGTCTCGTCTCCGGGCGGCCGCGGTGGAGCCGGAACGGGCAAGGGAGATCCTGCGGGATGCCCTGAAGAAGCGTCCGTCCGATCCCGCCGCGATCGGGGAACTCTTGGCCTTGTCTGACGCTGCGCCGGGCGGAGTCGCGGCGGAGGCGGCGTCGCTGGTTCGGGATTTTCAGAGCGACCCCCTAAAGGTTGCGGAAGCGCTTCTTGATGCCGTGGGGAACGTTGACGCGATCGTTGCGGAGCTTTTGAAGTCGCCCGTGTCCGATGCGGCGATCCTGCTGCACGCAGCGATCCTCGAAGAGACCGGGCGCGCTCGTGAGGCGTGCTGGCTCATCAGCGAGCGTGCGTGGAGCGAGCCGCTGCGGATCACGGGGCTCGCAGCGCAGGCGCGGGCGGCGATGAAGTGCGGCCGCTTCGGGGACGCCGAAGCGGCCTACGCGCGTCTGAAGGCCGCGGCGGGCGGGACCGCGGCGGGCCAGCGGGCGGTCGCGTCTGCCGCGCTCGACCTCCAGCGACCGAGCGACGTGCTTGCTCCGGCGTTTCTGGCGCGTGTACGCGGCGAGCCTGACGTTCCGGTGAATGTCGGTGATTGCCTGATCGCAGCGACCGCGTGCCTCATGCTCGATCGCTCTGAAGAAACGGCGGAATATCTGAACCGAGCGACGAACGCGGACGGGTTTGACGAGCGTGCGTACGAAGGCCTCTTTCGCGTGTACGCCCCGCCGGGCGAACGGCCAGATCAGGAAAAAATCGGAGAGGTCGCCCGTCGTCTGCGTCAAGCGTTGCCGTCCGCTCGCGTCCTCAGGTTGCTGACAGCCCAGGAGATGATGCAACGCCAAAGCGACGGAGCGGCGGAAGAACTGCTCCAGGGGTTGGTGGACGAACGCTTGTCGGACGCGACGGCGGGCTCCGCGCTGGTCACGGTATGGGAGTCCCGTGCCGCTTCCGCCCGCGCGGAGGCAAAGGGAGCAGCGGCCACGATGCCCGAGTCCGTGGCTCGCGGCGAGGCGTGGCTGCAAGACCAGATCGAGCGCCATCCCGAGCACCCTTGGCTGTGGACCGGGCTCGCGCGGGTGCTGACGGTGCAAGGGAGGCCGGAAGAGGCCGAGCGACTCTTGGCGGCTCGGCAGCACGATCGTCCCTGGGCTCAGTTCGGGCAGATGCGAGAGACGATCCTGCGCGACTGGCTGACGAAGCCGGACGAGTACGCTGGCGCCGTTCGGGAGCGGTTGGAACCGTCGCCCCGCGGGGTCGAGGAATCGTTGGAGTTTGCCGATTTCTTGATCGGGCAGAAGAAGACGGAGGAGGCGGCGGGTGCGCTCCGCGCGGGCCTGCCCTCGGTGGGCCCTGGGCCGGGAGAAGATGCGGGAAACGAACGTCGGTTCGTGCTGACTCAAGATCAGTCCTCGCGGTTTCTGGGGCTGCTCGCGCGTCTTGCGCGCGAGTGGGACAAGAAACCTCCGATGAGCGAGAAGGGTGTTTCAGGGTTCTTCGAGCTTGCTTCAGAGCAGAAACTCGCAATCCCGGCGTCGCTCTGCGAGTTCCGGCTTCGCGTGCTCGCGTCGGGAGTCTCGCCGGATTCGGCCGCGATCACGAGGGCGTTGGCGGAGGCGTGCGGGCGATTCCCCGGACAGTCGGCGGCGCTCTACGGGTCGGTCGCCGCGGCCCACTTGCAGGCGGGGCGTGCCAAGGAGGCTTTGCCGTTCCTGAGAAGTTCGGTCGCGGCCTCGTCCTCACCCAGCGCGGACCTGCTCTTCGCGCTGGTGCAGCAGACCGCGGTGGCCGGGGACGCGCAGGATTTTCAGTCGGTGATGGATCAACTTACGGACCCGCAGCAGATCACCGCGCTCCTCAAAGCGGTGACGCCCGAGGACGTGCCGCCGACCGACCCCGCGGCGTTGCGCGGGCAGTTGGCGTACCGGATCGGGACGCTGTATTCGTTCCTTGGACGCGATGAACTCTCGACGCAGGCAAAGGTCGTGGCGTTGAAGCTGAATCCGAACCTAGCGTGGGCCAAGAACGACCTTGGGTACCAGATGCTCGAGGATGGAGGGGACTTTGCAGAGGCTGCACGGCTGATCGAAGAGGCGTTCGCGGCGCTCCCCAACGAGGCGAGCATCATCGACTCCATCGGGTGGGTTCGATACCACCAGGGCGTGCTGGAAGACGAGCCCGAAGCACCGGGACGAGCGAAGACCCAGGGCGCGATCACGCTCCTGAGGCGTGCGGTCGAGACGGGAACGGGCGCCAAGAACGGAACACTCCACGACCACCTCGGCGAGGCTCTTTGGGCGGCGGGTCGGCGTGACGCGGCCAAGGAGATCTGGACCAAGGCCGAGGCACTGCTCGGTGACGATGTGAACCAGCTCAAGCAGTCCGCGGCCGCACCGGCGGCCGCGGTGGCCCGTGCGAACAAAGAGCTTGATTCCGTGCGCGCGAAGCGGCGTGCGGCGGCCGAAGGCAGCGAACCGGCACTGACGCCGATGCGTTCGCGGAAACAGGCTCAGCTGAAGTGAACGGGAGATCTCGTGGCCGGGCATAGCAAGTGGCACAACATCAAGCACCGCAAGGCGGCCGTCGACAAAAAACGCGGCAAGGTGTGGACCAAGATCGCCAAGGCCATTATCGTCGCAGCGAAAAACGGCGGGCCCGACCCGGCCAGCAACCTCTCGCTCCGCTACACGATCGACGAGGCCCGCTACGCGAACATGCCGCGCGACACGATCGAGCGGGCGATCAAGAAGGGCGCAGGCGGGCTGAGCACGGAGAACTTCGAGACGGTCCGCTACGAAGGCTACGGGCCCGGCGGCGTGGCGATCATCGTCGATGCGCTGACGGACAACCGCACGCGGACGGTGGGCGACGTGCGTCTGGTGTTCTCTCGCTCTGGCGGGAATCTCGGAGCGAGCGGGTGCGTCGCCTACCTGTTCGACCATCGCGGCGAGATCGTGGTCAAGGGCGGCGGTGTCAGCGAAGACCGCATGATGGAGATCGCGATCGACGCGGGCGCGCTCGACGTCATCTCGCCAGATGATCCTACCGAGGACGACGCCGTGTACGTGGTGCTGGCGGACCCCATGGCGTTTCAGAGCGTCAAGGACGCGATCGAACGTGCCAAACTCACGATCCAGGAAGCCCAGTTCGCGATGATCCCGCAGAACCGTGTCGAAGTTCGCGGCGACGCGGCCAAGGCGAATCTTGAGATCGTTGAAGAGCTTGAAGAACTCGACGACGTGCAGAAGGTGTTCAGCAACTTTACGATTCCCGACGATGAGGCGGATAGGCTCGGGTAGATCGAGGGATCGCCGCCTCTAGGGCTTCCGCCCGCCGCCCCAGAGTGAGAGTGCGTCGCGTGCTCCGCGGTCGGGATCAACCAGCCCACGCGTATCGACCACCACGCAGGCGCTAAAACCACGCACCGAGAGCGACACGCCGAAGGCTTGGATGTCGAGTCGGCCTTGGCGTGAACCGGGTATGACGCGCCCGATTTCGCCGCTGTCGGTCAGGCGTGCGGCCGCGATCACGGGCTTGACGCCAGCGATGGCGGCGCTCGGATCGACACCCACCGAAAGCAGGGACGCGGGGTCGATCCCCTGGGCGATCGGACCCTCCGAGGAAGCGTGCGCCGAAGGCCAGGTGTGGTCGGCGAGGCGCACACCCTGCCTTGCGGCGGCCCCTGAGAGAAGAGCGAGAGCGTCGGGTGCCAGCGCGGACGGAAGAGTGACGCACACCACACGCCCGGCCTGCGGGCCGATGAGCCCCGGCCCGACCAGCGTGCTCAGCTCGGCAACCAGCGAAGTCGCCTGCTCGACGGCGGAGATCGCCCGCTCGGCGTTCGCTGGATCGCCAAAGTGCGAGGGTGGAATCCATAGATCCACGCCGGAGAGGTGCAGATCCAGGCGCCGGAGCACCGCCGCCAAGTCTCGCCGCCCGGACCGATCGAGGTCGCGCGGTCTGAGCCCGGGGACGGACACATCGAGCTGGACGGCCTGGTACCCCAGCGCGCTCGCGGCCCGGAGGGCGCTGCGCGGTTCACGCAGCGCCGCATCAGCGGACGCGAATGGCGTGGCAAGCGCGGCGGGCGGCCTTGGGAAGTGCGGAGTTTCGGGCACGCGGATGGTATAGCTCCCGGGCCCGCGGATTCACCGCACCGCACGTACCATCGCGGCATGACCAGACCTCACCTCGGACCGGAAACGAAACCGCCGGTCCGTTCGCGACCCGCGCTGGCAGCGACGATTCGGACTGCACACGTGCTCAGCCTGTGCTTGTGGTTGGCGAGCCTTTTGATGGCTGGTGTGTCGGCGGCGATCGTCTTCCCAACGACCCGATCCCTCGCCCCGCGCCTCCCGGCCTACGAATACTTCGTCGGCGAACACTGGAAGATCGCGGCGGGGCACGTCCAACAGCGGATCTTCCTCGCGTGCGATGCGGGGCAACTGGTGTTCGGCGGCGCGGCGTTTCTGACGCTGGGGCTGATGCTCATCGGCGTCGGCACGCCAAGGCTTGACAAGCGTGCCGCGACCGCCGTGCGAGTGCTCGCAACGGCCGCGGCATTGATCGTTCTGTGCTATCACATGCTGGTGCTGTCGCCCAGGATGCAGCAGAACCTGACGGCGTACTGGTCCAGCGCCGAGGGCGGTCGCCAGGCGGAAGCGGAAGTCGCGCAGGCGGCCTTCGAGGTGGACCACCCCACCGCCAGCCGTGCGTTGTCGGCGCTCGCGGCGTGTGTCGGCGTTTCGCTCGTGGCGTCGGTGTGGGCATTGGCTCGCCCTATGAGCTCTCGTGACGAGGGCTTGCAATGAAGAAGAGGCGGCGTGCGAATCGGACGACGAAAGAACCGACACCGAGAGTGAAGGTTTCGCCGGCCGCGTCCCCACGACCCGGAAATATTCCATTTGCGCTCCCTCAGGTCAGCCCGGCGGAGCGACGGCGTGCTTTGCAACTCTTCGATGCGCTGGAGCGTGAGTACCCAGACGCGGTCTGCGAACTCAACTTCTCGTCACCGCACGAGCTGCTGGTGGCGACGATCCTGTCGGCCCAGGCGACGGACGTGAGCGTGAACAAGGCGACACCCGCGCTCTTCGCTACCTTTCCCAAGCCAGCGAATTACGCGGCCGCATCACCCGAGCAGATCGAGCCGTTCATCAAGAGCATCGGGCTGTTTCGCAACAAGGCCAAGGCGATCCATGCGGCGATGGCCCAAATCGTTGCGCGGTTCGGCGGTGAGGTCCCGCGGAGGATGGAGGATCTGTTGACTCTGCGCGGCGTCGCGCGAAAAACGGCCAACGTGGTGCTCGGGAATGCGTTCGGGATCAGCGAGGGCTTCGTCGTGGACACGCACGTTCAGCGGCTCGGACGGAGGTTCGGGCTCGTTGACGAGGGCGTGTCCGTGGCGATGATCGAACGCCGTCTGATGGCCCTCGTGCCGCGGGAGAGGTGGTGCATCGGATCGCACGTGCTGATCTGGCACGGACGACGGGTCTGCACGGCCCGAGGGGGCGGGTGCTCGGACCATCCGATCTGCGTGGAGTTTGGGAAGAAATGCGAGCTGCGGGGATAGGGGGCGGAAGATCGGGTCGGAGGGGGGGTATGAACAGTCGGCTCGGAGAGCCGACGTACCTAGGGCTCTGAAATATGCCCGACAGGAGTTGAACCTGTAACCTCTGCCTTCGGAGGGCAGCGCTCTATCCAGTTGAGCTACGGGCACGTCGAGGCGTTAGGGGTTCAAGAACGGAGTTGGGCGGCCCGAGAAGCCGCAGCGGATGCTACGGGGGCCGGAGGCGGGGGGCAACCGGAGACGATGGGCGTACCCACTCCCCGCCCGCACGTCCCGACGCCTACCGGCGGATTTCGAGGACCGTTTCGCCGGGGAGCGAGGGAATCGAGGTCGCGTGCTCGGCGTGGATCAACCCCGACATCCTGGAACGAAGATCGGTCAGGAAGTACTCGACGGCCCGCCCCGCTCCCTGGACCTCCATCAGCACGGTTTGGTCGGGTTCATTCCGAACCCACCCCGTGACCGAGTACTGGGCGGCGATCCCGCGGGCGGTGGCCCGGAAACCGACGCCCTGCACTCTGCCGACGAAAATGATTCGGATTCGGATCAGGTCGGAGGACATGCCGAGAGTATTGGGTCGTTAGGTTCTGCGGGCTGGGCGATCTGAGTAGACCGAAAACGCGGGGCGGAAGCCCCAGTCTCGTGGGACTTGCCCGGATTGGTGGACTCATCCTAATTCTGTGCTAGTCTTGAAATGGGACAGAGCACGCTCGCTCATTCGATCCAGCACCACCGGCGTGGGCCTCGCTGAAGAGCGCGGTACCAAAGCCCATCGGTCGCTCGGACCAACCCGATTCGCGAGCGCTGCGACGCAGAGCGGTTCTTGGTAGTGCGGCGGCGTGAGCGCACGCGAAGTCCGCGACAATCGAGGGTCGGTGTGCTTGGGTCGACGGCCCGGGCTTTGATTTTTTCTTGCGTCGCTCGTGCTGCATGGACGGTTTTGGTGAACGATTTCTCTGAGAGAGGATGCTTTGTGCATCCCGATCAGGTCGTGCTCGTGTTCCATTGAGCGAGCGGAGCGGCAGGAGAACGATCGCGCGTGGGCACACTTTTTCGTGACAACGACGATGTTCGACGGGTCCAGGAGGCCTCGGACATCGTGCGCATTGTCGGCGAGCACGTCGCGCTCAAGCCCAAGGGTCGCGAGTTTGTGGGGCTGTGCCCGTTCCATGACGACCACAAGCCCTCGATGGGAGTCGTCCCGCACAAGCAGATTTTTCACTGCTTCGTGTGCGGCTCGGGCGGGGACGTGTTCAGCTTTGTGCGCAAGTTTCACGGGATGGAGTTCCGCGAGGCGTTGGAGTATCTGGCGGAGCGGGCGGGGATCGAACTGACGCCGTGGCGGCCGACGGCGGGGCGCGGTGGATCGGGCGGCGGCGGGTCGAGTGGGAGCGGGGAGAGTTCGGGCGGGTCGGAGTACAGCGGCGAGGGCGACGCGCCGGGGTTGAGCAAGCAGGACCTCATCCGCGCCAACGGCACGGCCCTTGATTTTTTCCGCGCGATCCTTCGGCACCCCGAGCACGGCAAGGCGGCGCGGGAGCTGATCGAGCGGCGGCGGATTTCCGCGGAGATGGTCGAGCGGTTCGAGATCGGGGCGGCCCCGGATCGTTGGGACGGGCTTGTGCGCACGCTCGAAGCGAAGTCGCTGCCGATGAACGCGTTCGAGCAACTGGGGTTGGTCAAGCAGCGTGAGACCGGCGGCGGGGTGTACGACGCGCTCCGAAATCGGCTCATTTTCCCGATCCACGACCAGGGCGGGCGGACCATCGCCTTCGGCGGGCGGCGGATCAACGACGCGGACGAGCCCAAGTACATCAACAGCCCGGACACGCGGCTGTTCAACAAATCGCGGACGCTGTACGGGCTGCACCTTGCCTCGCGCGAGATCCAGAAGCGCGGGACGGCGATCGTGTGCGAGGGGTACATGGACGTGGTCGCGTGCCACCAGGCGGGCGTAGCCAACGCGATCGGCGTGCTGGGGACAGCCCTGACGCGCGAGCACGCGGCCGTGCTGCGCCGGCTGTGCCACACGATCGTGCTGCTCTTTGACGGCGACGACGCGGGACAGCGAGCGGCGGATCGGTCGATCGACGTGTTTTTCGCTGAGGATCTGGATGTGAAGGTCGCCACGCTGTCGTCGGTGACGGACGCGAAGGATCCTGACGAGTTGCTCAAACGCGAGGGCGGGGCGGCGGTGTTCGAGCGGGCGATCGCGTCGGCCAAGGACATCATGGAGTACCGGTATCGGCGGCTGGCGGCGCGGCTCAAGGACGCGGGGCCGGCGGCGATGAGCCGGGCGGTGGAGGAGGATCTGCGGCACCTGAGCGGGCTCGGGCTGATGACGGTGAAGCCGGTGCGGCGAGAGCTCATCCTCAAGAGCCTTGCGCGGATCACGGGAGTGAACGTCGAGGCGATCGTGGCATCGATCCCCGTCGGTCGGTCGGATGGGCGGCGTGCGGGTGCTGGGACAGGATCAGAAAGTGCGAGCGTGCGTCAGGGCCAGAATCAGAACGGCGAGCGGATTGAGGCCGGCGCTGATGCGACGGCGCTCGCCCGCGGGCCGCTGACCCCGGCGGAGCATGTGCTGGGGTGCTTGCTGTGCTTGCCCGAGTTGGCGGCGACGTGGACCGCGGAACAGCGGGACGCGGTGGCGGCTGGCGGCTACCGTTCGGCATTGGTGGAACAGGTGGGACAAACCGTTCTTGAGATCGCGCGCGGCGGCGAACAGCCCGGCCTGGCACGAGTGCTGTCGGCACTTGGTACGACCGAGAGGGGCGAGGCCGCCCAGAGCGTCGCGGTGGCCCTGGCGACACGGATCGACCGCGAATCCGAAGAAAACCCCGAGCGAATTCGAGATCACTGGACGCAGTGCCTGGTGCGGCTAGCGCAGGACGCGGCTTCGAGTGCGTCCAATAACAATCAGCCGGGTGCGCCGACTTCTGGTGGCGGCCCGGTCAGCGCGGGCGCGGACGACTGGTCTTCTCTGCAACATCGCATGGAACAGAAACGCCGCGAGCACACGACGCTCGGGGCGGATAGACGGACATTGCCAAAGCCTCGATAACGAACGAACGCAAGGAAGTCCGGGTCCAACGGCCCGGCGCGGTTCCCGCCGCTCTGCATGGACTTCGGGTCGGAGTTTGAAGTTTGCGGCGGGTTCGGTTGGGTCGAACGGATTGAACAGTCTTCAGGAGCTCGACTGTGGTTTCCAATCTTCATCCAGCGGTGGCGGAACTCGTCCAGCTCGGCAAGCGCCGCGGCTGGCTGAGCTACGAGGAACTCAACAACACGATCCCGGACGAGCTGGTGGACCCCGAGCGGCTTGACGAGCTGCTGGTGATGCTCGACCAACTGGGCATCGAGCTGATCGACGAGCTGGAGTTCCGGGCCCGGACCCACCGCGAGGCGTTGCGGCGGGCCGACGAGCCGGTGCCGGTGCCGCCGGGCAAGCTCTCGAGCGTGCTGTCCAAGGGGCTGCGTGCCATGAGCGTGGCGGGCGGCGAGCGGCGGATGGAAACGCTGATGCCGCGGAAGAGCAAGGCGGTCGCGCAGGTGGCGGCGGCGATGAAGGTCGACGGGACCGAGGAACCGACCGACGACGATTTGGCGGAAGCTGAAACTCTCCGGAAAGAGCTCGAGGACGCGGCCAACGACGACTCGAACGCCAAACGGATCGACGACCCGGTGCGCATGTACCTCTCGCAGATGGGGTCAATCCCTCTGCTGACGCGCGACGAGGAGATCCGGCTGGCGAAAAAGATCGAGATGACGCGGATGCTCTTCCGGCGGCGGTGTCTGGAGAGCGACCATGTGGTGATGCAGGCGTCGGAGATTCTGCGGCAGGTGATGACGGGCGAGATGCCGTTCGATCGCACGATGCGGATCTCGACGGCCGAGGCGAACGCGAAAGAGAGAGTCACCAAACGGATCCCCGGCAACCTGGTCACGATCGGCAAGCTGCTGGATCTGAACCGGGCGGATTGGGACGAGTTGGAAAAGGCGAAGAAGGCCGCCGACGTCGCTGAGGTGCAGCGGCTGAGCGCGCGCATCGGCGTTCGCCGTCGGCGGATGGCGACGCTGACCGAGGAGCTGAGCCTGCGCACGGGCCGGATCGTGCCGCTGATGCGCAAATTGCGGTCGATCGCCAAGAAGATGAACGAGCTGGAGATCGAGCAGCGGCGGGCCGAGCGGATGCCCAAGAAGTACGACCCGGACGACGTGGCGGTGATGCGCGAGGAACTGGACGGGTTGCGGGCGCTGGTGCTGGAGGAACCGACCGAGGTCATGCGGCGAGTCAAGGACCTGGGCACGGTCTTCTGGGAATACGAGCAGGCCAAGCGCGATCTGTCGGGCGGGAACCTGCGGCTGGTGGTTTCGATCGCCAAGAAGTACCGCAACCGCGGGCTGTCGTTCCTGGACATTATCCAGGAGGGCAACACGGGGCTGATGCGGGCGGTGGACAAGTACGAGTACAAGCGGGGGTACAAGTTCAGCACCTACGCGACGTGGTGGATCCGGCAGGCGATCACGCGGTCGATCGCGGACCACGCGCGCACGATTCGAATTCCGGTTCACATGATCGAGACGATGTCGCGGATCCGCAACATCCAGAAGAACATGCTGCAGGACACGGGGCTGGAGCCGACGATCGACGAGTTGGCGGAAAAGGCGGGGTTGACCAGCGCCGAGACGCGGCGCGTGATGAAGATCAGCCGCCACCCGGTGAGCCTCGATCGGCCCGTCGGCGAGAGCGAGGACAGCTACTTCGGGGACTTTATCGAGGACTCCAGCCAGGACGCCCCGTCGGACGCTGCTGCGCAGGACATGCTCAAGCAGCGCATCGAGCAGGTTCTGAAGACGCTGACGTACCGTGAGCGTGAGATCATCAAGCTGCGGTACGGGATCGGCGACGGGTACACCTACACGCTGGAAGAGGTCGGGCGGATCTTCAAGGTCACGCGCGAACGAGTCCGGCAGGTCGAGGCCAAGGCCATCCGCAAGCTGCAGCACCCGGTGCGGGCGCGGAAGCTGCAGGGGTTCGTGGACGCGGCGGTGTATAAGGAAGTTCGCGGGGGGTCAGCGACACCGACGCAGGCGGCGGCGGTCGATCCGTCCTGAGTCGATGCGGCGTGCTCCCAGTTTCAGAGTTC
>JBGAOD010000079.1:0-9986 GCA_044221955.1 Phycisphaerales bacterium
GAAGGAACTGCACAAGCGCGTCATCAGCCAGGAAGAGGCCATCAAGGCCATCAGCAAGAGCATCCGCCGCGCCCGCGCCGGCCTCAAGGACCCCAAGCGTCCCATGGGCTCGTTCGTCTTCGTCGGTCCCACCGGCGTCGGCAAGACCCTGCTCGCCAAGGCCCTGGCCGAGTTCATGTTCGGCGATGAAGAAGCCCTCGTGCACCTCGACATGTCCGAGTACATGGAGAAGCACAATGTGTCTCGTCTCGTCGGCGCGCCCCCCGGCTACGTCGGCTACGAGGAAGGCGGCCAGCTCACCGAGCGCATCCGCCGTCGCCCCTACTCGGTCGTCCTCCTGGACGAAGTCGAGAAGGCACACCCTGATGTCTTCAACATGCTCCTCCAGATCATGGAAGAGGGTCGCCTCACCGACTCGTTCGGCCGCAACGTCGACTTCCGCAACACCATCGTGATCATGACCAGCAACATCGGTGCTGACCTGATCAAGGGCGGCGGCGGCTTCGGCTTCCAGAAGCGCACCGAGGCGGCGGACTATGACAACATCAAGATCGTGCTGATGAAGGAGATCGAGCGGTTCTTCCGCCCCGAGTTCATCAACCGCCTCGACGACATCATCGTCTTCCGCCCGCTGACGCGCGAGGACCTGAGCAAGATCGTGCTCTACGAGGTCGGCAAGGTCGCCAAGCGGCTCAAGGATCAGGCTCTGACCATGGAGCTCGACGACGACGCCCGTGAGTTCCTGATCGAGAAGGGGTACAACCCCGAGTACGGCGCGCGGCCTCTGCGTCGCTCGATCGGGACGTACATCGAGGACCCGCTCAGCGAGATGCTCCTGTCCAAGGACATCCCGGTGGGCGGCACGGTCCATGTGACCCGCCGCAAGGACAGCGACGGCAAGTTCGAGGACCACCTGTACTTCACGACCACGGCCCCGACCCCGCCGCCGGAGACGGAGAAGCCGGTGGGAGCGAGCGCGGGCTCGACTTAAGAGTCGGACATCGAAGGGCGAAGAAAAACCCACGCGATCCACGACACCCGAGCGTCCGCACGCTCGGGTGTTTTTCTATCGCTTTGATGTTCCGGGTCGGCTTCGGTCTCTTTGAGCCCTTCGAGTTCGGGTTCTTTTCTTTGACTCGAAGGGCTGGGAGAGCTCGAAGGACTCGAAGAAGTCGGGGTGGGTGGTTAGTTGCCCTGGATGTTCAGGGCCGTGTCCGGCGCGAGCTTGGTGATCGACACCGTTCGCTGCGGCGGCAGCCTTGAAAAATCGAACTCGACCTTGAACTCGACGAGATCTCCGATCGAGAGCCCCGCGAGCGATACGCCATTGGCCGGGGGGAAGGGCATGATCATTGAGTTCATGCTTTTCGCTTCGCCCTTGCTGTTGACCCAGCCTTCGATGCGTTCGTGGTGGATTTGGAGCATGGAGCCCTTGACGGCCGGGTCGGGGAGCTGCTCGATTCGGCCTCGGAGGGTGTAGGTCCTGACGCCGACCTTAGAAGTCTCGGATTTCGGGGCATCGGGCGCTGGCGTGCTGGGGTGGCGGATCGTGTGAAGGCTGGGAGATCGGTACCAGACGAGCAGCGCGAGGGATGCGATGGCCGTGAACGTCACGACCGCGATGATGATCCGTCGGCGCAGGGCGGTGGGGGTCATTGGCAAAAAAGGTAGGAGCGGTGAGGTTGAAGAGGCGGGGCGAGGAAGAAGCACGCGGGCAAGAATGAAAACCGGGGCCGATCGCTGGCCCCGGTTCATTTCGTTGTTGACAGGATTTTTGCTGTCAGGCCGACTTGATCGTCACGAGGTCCTTGACGGCGTTGAAGTCGTTGGCGAGGTCGAAGGTGAAGCGCATCGACCAGGTCTGGCCGGGGACGGGGTGGATGATCTTGCTGCAGAGTTCGCGCTTGTACCAGTCGCGGTTGCCGCGGTTATAGACGATCATTCCCTGGCGGCGCTGGCGCTGACCCTTGCGGAGGCCTCGCTTGGCCTCGGGGTCGTTGCGCATGAGCCGCTCGAGCGTGCTCTTCTGGTCTGGGGTGCGGGGAGCGGCGGCGATTGTGCAGACGATGCTCTGGCCGGCCTTGATCTTGTCGAAGAGGTTCTTGTCGGACATGGGTCGTTCCTTGGTCAGCGGTCTTGATCCCCACCGCTCGGGGTAGGGTCGAAATGATAGACGGAGCCTCGGTGGAATCCACCCACCCCGCCGGACCACGGCGAGGGCCCGTCTACACTTGCAGCATGAGCGACCAGCCCGCGAATCAGCCCTCGAACCCCAACACCGACCCCACCGCCCGGGTCGCCCCGCCGTTTGATCCCAACGCGGCCCACCAGCAGCGTCCCAAGCTCCGACCTGTGCGGGGTTTCCCGGCCCAAATGGGCGAGCAGACGGTGCTGGGGCTGGCCGATGCCCGGCAGATCTCCGACCGTGTGGTTTTTACCATGCCGGGGGCGCAGTTGATCCTGCCGTTGATGGACGGGAATCGGGACGTGGACACGATCGTCACCGAGGTCGGGCGGGGGTTGACCAGGCCGCTGGTCGAGCAGTTGGTCGCGCAACTGGACGACGCCGGGCTGATCGTCGGGCCGACGTTTGACGCCCTTCTGGCGCGGATGCGGGCGGACTTTGACACCCACCCCGTGCTTCCCCCGGCCTCAACTGCTGCCATGGCCGATGCGTTGGTGACGCAGGCGTTGGGTGAGGGTGCGACTGATGAGCAGAAGAAGACGGAGGGGCCGATCAAGCTGAAGGCGACGTTCGATGAGTGGATCGCCCAGGCCCTCCAGAATGTCCAGAACCCCAGCTTTGACACGCTGCCCAAGGCGATCGTCGCCCCGCACATTGATTACGCGCGGGGTTGGCTGAACTACGCGTCGGTGTGGGGGCGGATGCGGGTGGTGGATCGCCCGGATCGCGTGATCATTTTGGGAACCAACCACTTTGGTGAAGGGACTGGTGTTGTCGGTTGCGACAAGGGGTTCCAGACGCCGCTGGGGACGTGCGAGGTGGATGCGCAGGTGGTTGAGATCATGCGGAAACGGGTCGGCGATGCGTTGTTCGCAAATCGCTACGACCACGAGCGCGAGCACTCCATCGAACTGCAGATCCCGTGGATCCAACATATTTTGGGCGCGGACGAGAGCGGGAGGTTTTGCAAGGTGTTCGGCGCGCTGGTCCACGACCCGGCCGTGAACAACGGTGAGAGCTACGACGGCAAGGGCGTGGCGCTGGAATCTTTCGTCGCGGCGTTGCGTGAGGTATTGGAAACGTTGCCGGGCAAGACGCTTGTGATCGCGTCGGCCGACCTGAGTCACGCGGGCCCGGCCTTTGGCGATCAGGAGACGCTCTTCGGCGAGGAGGAAGCCCCGACGCAGGCGCGGAACAAGGTGTTCCAGCACGACCGCGAGATGCTGGAGTTCGTGCGGCAGAACAAGCCCGAAGAGTTGGTCGCGGCCATGGCGTGGCAGCAGAACCCGACGCGTTGGTGCTCGACGGGGAACCTGGTGGCGACGCTGCTGGCGGTGAAGCCGACGGACGTGCAGTTGCTGAATTACGCGGCCGCGCTGGACCAGCAGGGCGCGGGGATGGTGAGCAATGTGGCGATGGTGATGAACTAACACGGGGGGGTGGACGGCTCAATGCGACGCGCGTCGGAGGGAACAGCGAAGATGGCTGTCGCGTTGTGGGCGGGGCGGCCTTCTTTCGGAGGAAGCCACTGAGATCGGTGGACCGATCTCGGTGTCACGAAGGTCTCAAAGGCATGAATGCGGTGCCGCCCGGGCTTCTTGACGGGTCGGTTCTTACGGAGCATGGATGTCCGCAATTGATTTGATCTCGATTCCTCCCCCTCCGGCCGGGAGCTTTCCGGCCCCGCTTTCGCCGCGCTCGATCACGGAGTTTTTGACCGATGGCTCGCTCGCGCGGCTGTGCGCTGAGCTGACCAAGCTGAGCGGGCTGGTGGTGGAGTTGCGGGACGTGGACGGGCGGCGGGTGGTGCCCAGCGAGGGGGCGCGAGCGTGGGACGTGCAGGGGACGGCCGAGCCGGTGGTGGGGAGTTCGTTCGCGCTGCGGATCGGGAGCGAGGTGATCGGGTCGATTGTGTTGGGGGCGGGCGAGCCGACGCTGGCGGAGGGGTCGCGGGAGACCTTGGAGCGGGCGCTGAACTTTCTGGCGCTGGCGGCCGCGGAGCTGTGCCGGGATGAGCTCGAGTTACGGCACCGGGTGAAGGAAGTGGGGGCGTTGTACCGGTTGAGTTCGTTGCTGGTGCGTGCGGCCGGGGTTGATCGGGTCTTGGAGGTGGCGCTGGAGTCGGCGCTGGACGTCCTGGAGATGGACGCCGGGTCGCTGGTGCTGTTGCGCGAGGACGCGGACGGGATCAGCAGCACGAGTGAAGAGGACCTGACGCTGATGGCGTCGCGAAGCCTGAGCAAGGAATGGCTCCAGCACCCGCAGGCGCTGAGCAAGGGACGGCTGTTCGACACGATGGCGCTCGCGGGGGAGGTCGTGACGGTCGCGGATCTGCGCGGTGATGAACGGGTGCAGATCCCGGAGCTGGTGACGAGCGAGGGCGTGGTGAGTTTCATCAACGCCGGCCTCGTCTTCCAGGGGCGGCCGATCGGGATTATCCGGTTGTACGCGCGGCGGCCTCGGGTGTTTACGGAGTCGGACCGGCGGTTGTTGAGGTCTATCGCGCAGCAGTCGGCGGTGGCGGTGCAGCAGACGCGGATGATGCGGCACCACGAGGAGGAGAAGAGGATTCAGCGGCAGGTGCAGCTCGCGGCCGACGTGCAGCGGCGGATGCTGCCGCGGCTGCAGCCGAACTTCAAGGGATTGGAAATTGCCAGCAAGTACCTGCCGAGCTTCGAGCTGGGCGGGGATTTTTATGATTTCATCGAGCTTGGCAACAGCATGGGTGTGGCGATCGGGGACGTGGTGGGGAAGGGGATCGCGGCGGCGCTGTTGATGAGCGCGGTGCGGGCATCGCTGCGAGCGCACGCGCAGGGGGTGTACGACCTGGACGAGGTGATCTCGCGCGTGAACACGGCGTTGTGCCGCGATACGTTGGATATGGAGTTCGCGACGCTGTGGTACGGGGTGATTGATCCGGCGACGCTAAGACTTACGTATTGTTCGGCCGGGCACGAGCCGACGATCGTGGTGCGGAACCCGAAGCATCGGCCGCCGAGCAACGCGGATATTGATGAGCTGGGCGTGGGCGGAATGGTGGTGGGGGTGGACCGTTCGCAGCGGTACCAGCGCGGGATTTATGACCTGCAGCCGCGGGACGTGCTGGTGGCGTACACGGACGGGATGAACGATGCGACGAACTTTGACGGGAAAAAGTGGGGGAAGAAGGGGCTGCGGGCGGCGATTCTGAAGTCGATCGCGGCCGAGCCGGAGGCGGGGGCGGCGCGGATTTTGGAGATGATCTTCTGGGAGTTGAGACAGTTTTCGGGGTTGACGAAGAGGCCGGATGACCAGACGGTGGTGGTGGTGAAGGTTTTGGAGAGGTGAGGGGAAGAAAAGGCAAAGCAGTAGGATGGGTAGGACACAGGTTGAAAACCTGTGCCACTAGAAGATGTAGCTTCGGAAGAAGAAGCCGCCAATCGGGGTGGCTATCGCTTCATTCTTCGCGCGAGGATGAACGCCAATTCTAAGGATTGCTGGTAGTTCAATCGCGGGTCGCAGCGTGATGCGTAATTGAGATGTAGGGATTGTTCGGTAACGCCGGACGCTCCGCCGACGCATTCGGTGACGTCCTCGCCGGTGAGTTCGAAGTGGACTCCGCCGAGGGTTGAGCTGCTGCTCGCGTGGGCGTCGAAGGTTTCTTCGAGTTCCTGGACGATGGCGTCGAAGGTGCGGGTTTTGGTGCCGTTGGCGGTGGTGGAGCCGTTGCCGTGCATGGGGTCGCTAATCCAGAGCACGCGTTGGTTGGCGGCGCGGACGGCATCGATCAACGGCGGGAGCGCGGCCGATTTTCCCGCGCCCATGCGCGTGATGAGCACGATCTTGCCGGGCTCGTTGGCTGGGTTGAGGCGCTGCACGAGCGCGGTGACGTCGGCGGGCTTGGCGGTCGGGCCGAGCTTGACGCCGACGGGGTTCTGGATTCCGCGGAAGTATTCGACGTGGGCGCCTGTGAGCGCGCGAGTTCGCTCGCCGATCCATGGCATGTGGGTGGTGAGGTTGTAATACCCGTCACGGCGGGGGACCTTGCGGGTTTGGGATGATTCGTAGACGAGGTTGAGCCCCTCGTGGCTGGTGAAGAACTCGACGCGGGTGAGGTCGTCGACGGTCCGCTCGCCGAGGGCTTCCATGAAGCGCAGGCCGTCGGCGAGGGTGCGGGTCATCAGCTCGTACTCGGCCCGGCGGTGGGGCGGCAGGCTGGCGTGGCTGAAAAAGCTGAGGTTCCAGTACTCGGGGTGGTGGAGGTCCGCGAAGCCGCCGTCGACGAGGGCGCGGATGAAGTTGAGGGTCATCGCCGAGTGCTTGTAGGCGCGGACCATGAGGTAGGGGTCGGGCGTGCGGCTCGCAAGGTCGAACTCGGGGCGGTTGATGAGGTCGCCGAAGTAGCTGGGGAGGGTGAGCGGTTGGCCGTTGACGGCGCGGGTCTCGGTGGGGCTGGAGCGCGGCTTGGCGTACTGGCCGGCGAATCGGCCGACGCGGATCACGGGCTTTTTGATGGCGTGGACGAGGACGAGCGACATTTGAAGCAGGATTTTGAGCTTGTTGGTGATGGACTCGGCCTTGCAATCGTCGAGGGATTCGGCGCAGTCGCCGCCCTGGAGCAGGAATCGTTTGCCGTCCTGGGCCTCGGCGATGAAGGACTTGAGGCGCTCGATTTCCCAACTGGTGACGAGCGGCGGTAGCTCGCGCAGGGTCGCGGCGGAGGAGGCGACGGCGGCCCGGTCGGGGTACGCGACCTCTTGCGATTGTGGGCACGCGAGCCACGAATCGGGGGTCCAGCGGTCGGAATTCGCGGCGGGCTGAGATGGTTGGACGTGGGGCGTGTGGTTCATTGCGCTCGTCGGGGAGTGGGCGGGAATGCCCGGGGAATCTGCGTGATTTCGAGGCGGATCGGCTTGATTGTTGCACGGCTGAGCGGAATGTTCGCGTTGCGGCTCATGGAAGGGTGTTTGCTGGACGATGGTCGGGCTCGCCGGTGTTACCCCGAAACGTCCGCGGCCTCTTTGTTCGGGCTGCGGGGCGTGGTCGGGGTGTTGGATCGATGAGGCGGCGTGTGTTCGCCCCGCCGGCCTTTTTGGAGATCAGCATGGCTACGAGCAGGACTGGTAGGACGCGTCGGACGACGGCTCGCGGGGCTCGGCGTACGGCCACGGCGGGGCGTCGGGCCACGACCACGGCACGGCGTGCGGCACGTCGCGCGACGGCCCGGACCACAGCGGGCCGCACGGCGCGCCGGACCACGACGCGCACGACCGCGCGTTCGACCACTCGCACTTCGACCGCCACCCGGACCCGCGTGGGTGCCAAGCGCACCGCGGCCCGTCGTCGCACCGTTCGCGGGCTTCGGCTTGTCGGCACCGGCACGGCTCGTCGCACGACCGCGGCCCGGCGCACGGGTCGGACGGCGGCTCGCCGCGCGGCCTGATCGAGATCAATCGAGCTTGGAAAACGAACACGGGGAGTCATGCGTTGCGGCATGACTCCCCGTGTCTTTTTTCGGCCCGAAGGCCTTGGGGGAGAGGGTGCTGATTTTTCTCACGTTTGCGCGTGAGGCTCGTTGGGTGGGGGTCGGAGGAGGAGTCGGCTCGGAGAGCCGACCTACCAGGAGGCGGCCCATGCGGAGCTAGTAGTCGCTGGCGGTTTCGCTGAGGTTGGTGTTGGTCCAGGTGTTGGCGGAGAGTTCGAAGGTGAGGGCGACGGTCTGGCCGGCGCTGTTGAGGCCGGTGATGGTGGAGCGCCCATCGGGGGCGGTGACGGCGTTGAGGTGGCTGCGCGGGCGGAGGTGCTCGGGCGTGCTGTCGTCGGTCATCTGCGATTCGTTCCAGCGGTCGAGGCCGGGTGCCCACCAGTAGATGTGAACGTGGCCCGAATCGTCGACGCCGGCGATGTTGAGCCCGCCCCAGGGGTTGACGTAGCTGGTGACGCTGGAGCCGACGAGGGTTGATCCGCCGGAGCTTGAGGTGAGATCGTCGTCGCGCCAGTTGTCGAGGCCTGGGGTCCACCAGGTGACGCGGACGCGGCCGGAGTCGTCGAGGCCCGAGAGGTTGATGCCGCCCCAGGGCGTGAGGTAGGCGGTGAGCCCGCTTTGGATGGGCGAGGAGCCGGTGGAGACGGTGAGGTCGGAGAGGACCCATTGCCCGTTGAGGGCGGGGGCGGTCCAGACGGCCTGGATGTGCCCGTGGTCATCGACCGAGGCGATGTTGAGTCCGTTCCATGATGTGACGTAGCTGATGACATCGCCGACGAGGTGGGGCATGGTCTGCCCGGCGGTAGAGATGTGGGTCGTGGTGAGGTTGGTGTAGGTCCAGAGGCGCTGTCCGGTGGAATTGAGGCTGGTGCTGTCTTGGTAGATGACCAGCTCGCCGGAGGCGTTGAGCCCGGCGAGGGTGACCTGGCCGGAGAGACTGGTGAAGGCGGTGACGTTGGAGGTGATCTTCGTCGCGCCGGCGATCTCGGTGGTGAGGTTGCGGAAGGTCCAGGTCGCGTCGGCGGCCCGCTTGAAGAGCAGCACGCCGACGTCGGAGCGGCCCGAGGCGTAGAGGAGCCCGTCGCGGCGGTCGATCCAGGATGAGACCTTGCCGGAGATCGCGGGCGACCCGGCGGCGGCGGCGAGGTCGGCCTTGCGCCAGACGTCGTCGCGTCCGCGCTCGTAGACCACGGCGTGGCCGTTGTCGTCGTTGGAGACGGTGGCGGTCGTGGGGGTGACGGTGATCGGGCTCTCGGCGACGAACTTGGTGCCCAGCCCCGAGACGGGGCGGGTCTTGCTTTCGAGGTCCACGAGCTTCATGGGCAGGAGTGAGGAGCCGTTGCTGGAGAGAACCCAGGAGAGCGAGCCGAGGAGGCCGGTGGTGGCGATTTCGTCGCCGTTGGTGATGTTCCAGGTGCCGCTGAACTTGAGGACGACGGGCCCGGATTCGGTGGAGCGGAGGTCGTAGGCGGAGTACGTGCCGTCGGCCTTTAGGTCGAGGCGGAGATCGATCACCACCACGCTGTTGGCGAAGTGGATGTCGTTGACCTCGTCGGCCAGCACGAGCGCGACGCGGTAGGAACCGGCGGCGGTGGCGGCGGTGTACGTCGTGCCGCGTTTGACGGCGACGCCGAACGCGAGGTCGTCGTCGTGGGAGGCGTAGTTGCCCCAGAGGACGACGGACTTGTCGCGGCTGAGATACGCGCGGGAGCCGGTGACGTCGTCGTCGCCGGTGTTGGTGGCGATGCGGATGACGCCGCTGGGGGTGACCGAGTCGATGGTGCCGGTGAACGGCGTGTCCTGGAGGGTTCCGTGGCGGCGTTCGCTCCATGTGCCCGAGAAGTTGCTCCCGGTGACGTTGGTCGTACCGAAGAGCGCGTCGGTATCCTCGCTCTTTCGGACGGAGCGCTCGATGCGGAGCCCGTTGAAGGCCCAGTTGCCCGAGAGGTCTTCGATGGTGGCGTTGGTGGGCTTTTCGATGAGGTACGAGAACTGGCCGAGTCGGGAGCGGTTGCCCATTCCGAGGAACCAACCGGCGGGGTAGCCGCGTCGGGAGAGGAAGTGGGAACCGGTTTCGTGGTTCTGCCCGTGCGAGGCGTCGCGGTGGGAGGGGCGGAGCCCGCCCTTGTCGTCGAAGGTTGCGGTGGCCCAGTCGGTGCCGTGATCGTCGAGGGTGTCGCCGAGGAGGTCGTCGTGGCGGCGCGTGCCGGTGATGTTGCCGTTGTCGTCGAGGCGTCCGTCTTCAACGTAGACAGAGACGCCGTTGGTCACGCGGTCGTCGGACATTCCGACGGCGTAGTAGTCACCGCTGAGGAGGACGCGGGGTTCGAGGGCGTC
>JBGAOD010000079.1:10049-18318 GCA_044221955.1 Phycisphaerales bacterium
CCAGGTTGGTGCGGAGGAGGGAGAAGTGGAATTGGCATGGGTACGTGACACCTTGGTGGACTTCTTGGATCGGTGGAACATTGGAAAAATCTCCGTAGAGCCCGGGGCTCGGGTCTGGGCGGCCGAACACATGCCTTCGGTGGGCGCGCTGGCCCAAGGTGCATGCGTTGATTCTTGACGTGGGCTGTCAGGATTTCGGGGAGAAGCGTTACGAGCGGTCGATTTAGCGTACTTTTCCTTTGCAGGACTCGGCGCGGTCCTTGGCGTCCGAGGCCCGCGCGTCGTCCGGGAACTTTTCGGCGAACTGCGCGTACCACGTCGCGGCCTGGGCGTACTTCTTCTGCTTCTCGAAGCACTCGCCCAGCGCGAACCGCGAGGTCTTGGCCTGGGGATTGAGGGCGACGACCAGCTCGTACTGGGCCTGCGCGTCGGGCCAGCGTTTTTCTTTGCGGAGCGCCTCGGCCAGAAGAAAACGCAGGAACGTTTCGCGGTCCTTGCTGATGGCCGGGGGCTGGGAGGAGGAGATCGCGGCGACGTGCGGGGTGAGCATGGCGATCACCGCGCCGGGGTCTTCCTTCTTGTTCATGAGCAGCCCGGCGTGCTGGGCGGTGACGTCCCAGCGTTCGTCGTCGGTGGTCGCGGCGGCGCTGGCCAGCTCGAACTCGGCGGCGGCGTCCTTCCATTCGTCGTCCTCGGCGGCTGCGGCGGCGAGGACGAGGTGCCCGCGCGATTCACCGCCCTTGATCTTGAGCATGGCGTTGCCCTGCTCGCGTGCTTTGCGGAGGCTGCCGCCGGCGATGCCGGGGGCCTCGATGTAGAACTGCGCGACGGCGAACCGTGCGTCGAGATGGTTGGGGTCGAGCTCGATGGCCTTGAGGAGCGCGTCGCGTGCGTCGCCGGCCATGCTGGCCTTGTCGATCATCGAGGCCTCGGAGATGTTCTCGAAAATTGTTGCGCCCTTCCAGTACCACGCGTCGGCCATCGATGGATCGAGCTTGGTTGCGAGTTCCGCGAGCTGTTTGGCTTGAGGACGCTCACCTTTGGCGCGGCTGACGTACATGCGCCCGAGCGTGAACTTCGCGGACTTCGGGTCGGCGGTGCAGGCCTCGTCGAGGAGCACGCGGCAGGCTTCGAGCTGTTCGGTGGTGACGTGCTTTTCGAGGTCGAGCAGCGCGAAGGCTTCGTCGGCGGTTTTGGGGGTGTCCTCGGAAGGGGAAGGTGTCACCGCGACGACCGCGGGCGCGGGTGATTGCGCGGCACAGGGTCGCGGCATGGTGGCCGCGATTGCAAGGGCACCGAGGACAAGCATCGACGCGCGTGGAGTGTTCATCGTGTGTCGCCTTGGCTGACGCGGACGAGTTTGATTTCGAATTGTCGCGTCGCGATTCAGACTTTGGGTGCACGGGTTCCGAACTGTGTCTCGCGTTCGAACATGCGCGCGAGGCGGAGCATCCAGGATTCTTCGAACGGTTGGCCCACGAGTTGGACACCCACGGGGAGCGCGGTATCGGATTCTTCAGCGAACCCGCCGGGGAACGTGATCGCCGGCAGCCCCGCGAGATTCACGGCCACGGTGTACACGTCTTCGAGGTACATCGCCAGCGGGTCGCCCGAGTGCCCGCCGCGTTTGAACGCGGGGCCGGGGCTTGAGGGCATGAGCACGGCGTGGCAGCCTTGCTTGAACGCGGCGTCGTAGTCGCCCTTGATTTTGCGGCGGACTTTGAGCGCGGTGTTGTAGTACGCGTCGAAGTAGCCGCTGGAGAGGACGTGCGTGCCGAGCATGATGCGGCGCTGGACCTCGGGGCCGAAGCCCTCGGCGCGGGAACGACAGTAGAGGTCGTGGAGCGTTTCGCTGGGGGCGAGCGCGGCGCGGTGGCCGTAGCGCACGCCGTCGAAGCGTGCGAGGTTCGACGCGGCCTCGGCGGTGGCGACGATGTAGTACGCGGCGATGCCGTAGTCGGTCATCGGCAGATCGAGCTCGATGATGCGCACGCCGAGCTTCTTGTACGTGTTGATCGCGTTGTTGAGGGCCTTGGTGACGGCGGGGTGATTCGCGGGGCTGAAGGCCTCGCGCGGGACGCCGATGGTGGCCTCTTCGACGGGCGTTTCGACCTCGGCGAAGAAGTTGGTCGCCGGGCGGATTGATGAGGTTGAGTCGTGCGGGTCGTGCCCGCAGATCACGTCGAGCGTGAGGGCGGCGTCGGCGACGGTGGTTGCGAACGGGCCGATCTGGTCGAGGCTGGAGGCGAAGGCGACGAGCCCGTAGCGCGAGACTCGGCCGTAGGTGGGCTTGACGCCGACGATGTTGCAGAAGCCGGCGGGCTGGCGGATCGAGCCGCCGGTGTCGGAGCCGAGGGCGAGGGGAGTGATGCGTGCGGCGACGGCCGCGGCCGAACCGCCGCTGGAGCCGCCGGGAACGCGCGAGAGATCCCACGGGTTGCTGGTGGGGCCGAAGAAGGAGTGCTCGGTGGAGGAGCCCATCGCGAACTCGTCGAGGTTGGTTTTGCCGATGATGATCGCGCCGGCGTTGATGAGTTTGAGCGCGGCGGTGGCGTCGAACGGGGATTGGTACTTCTCGAGCATCTTGCTCGCGCACGTCGTTCGCCCGTGCGACAGGCACATGTTGTCCTTGAGTGCGATGGGGACGCCGGCGAGCGGGCCGACGGGTTCGTTGCGTGCGAGGCGGGCATCGACCTCGCGGGCTTGGACGCGGGCTTGTTGGTGGAAGAGTTGGGTGAAGGCGTGGAGGGAGGGTTCGAGAGCGTCGGCGCGGTCGAGCGCGGCGGCGGTTATTTCGAGGGCGGAGACGCGGCGCGCGGCGACCTCGCGGCCGATGTGCGCGGCGGTCATCGAGGAGATTGGGTTGGTAGAGGTCACGGGGTTAGGCGCCCCCGCCGTCGCCGAGGACCTTGGGGACTTTGACGAACGGCGGCATGGAGGCGGGGGCCATGGCCATGAGGACGGAGTTGTCGAGCGTGGGCCCGGGCTCGTCGTTGCGGAAGCGGTTGGTGGTCTCGCCGACGTTGGCGAGGGGTTCGACGCCGGTGAGGTCGAGGGCGCGGAGACGGTCGGCGTAGCCGAGGACTTTGGAGAGTTCTTCGCGGTACTGCTCGACCTGCGCGTCGGTGAGCGCGAGGCGGGCGAGGGCGGCGACCTTGCGGACGGTCTGGGCGGAGAGAGTTTGCGTGTTGGGCTGGGCTTTCGGCTCGTCGGGGGGCATGGGGCAGTTTATGCGGGGAACCGGGGGGCGGAGGCGGCGGAGAGGAGAAGGGGTTGGAGGCTTGGACGCTATCGTTGGTGGTGAGCGTGAAAGGATTCATGGCGAGGGTTTGGAAGTGGTTGAAGCACCCGGCGGCGACGGGGGTGCTCGGGTTATCTATCGTGGCCGATGTGGCGATCCAGCGTTACGCGCCGATGCGGAATCCGGTGTCCTCTTGGAGTGCGTTCCGGCGGCCGACGCGGACCGATCATTTCGCCGGATGGCAGGACGACGAAGTCAGCTTCTATCGCGCGGTCGATGGATCGATCGTGATGGCGGATTCTTCGGGCGGCAGCCTTGGCGAGTTCGCGGCGGTTCTCAGCGATCGACCACAGGACGCGATTCGGTTTGTTGTTACGTCTTGCGGCCATCTCATGGAAGGCCCGTGGGCAGCTGTTCGGCAGCGTGAGCAGGCCGCGCTTTGGATGAGCGAGTATGTGAAGGAACGCCGGAGTTCATTCACCCCCGCCGAAATCGCGGAATGCCGGGTTCGTGTCGCGGAATGGTTGAAATCGCTCCGCTTTCCGGAGGACCGTGTGCAATCGCTGATGACGACCGGTGAATTCAGTGAGATTCGGCCGCTCTGGAGTGGTTATCTCTACAACACCGCGTCGTTGGTTCTCGTCGTGTTGTTCGCGTTGTCGCTCAGCTGGATTCCTGGCGCACCGGCCTATCTCGCTTCAACACGTCGGGCACGACGGCTGGCGCGTGGGGAATGTCCCAAGTGCCGGTACTCGGTCATGGGCTTAAAGGAGCCGATGTGCCCGGAGTGCGGGTGCTCGCTCGATCGCACGGCGGAAGACCCGCCCGTTGAAACGGCGGCGGGCGGGTGAGGTTCGCACGGCCGCTCCGCATTCTTCAGAGATCAGAACGGCAGATCGAGGCTGAAGGTGAAGACTCGTTCGCGGTCGCCGCGTTGCTTGATAATGGGGAAGCCGAAGTCGAAGGCGAGGGGGACCTGGCTGAGTTGGGGGATGTAGAGGCGGAAGCCGACGCCGGCGGAGACTCGGTAGTCGTTGAAACCGACCTCGTTGGTGACGGTGCCGGTGTCGAGGAAGCCGACGAGGGCGACGGTGTCTTTGTAGATGGGCTGGTTGATCTCCGCGCCCCAGAAGAAGCTCCAGGTTCCGCCGACGGGGTCGTCGCCGATTTTCTTGTCGTTGTTGCGGATGCCCAGGGGGGAGATGGCGCGGTAGTTGAAGCCGCGGAACTGCTGGCCGCCGAGGTAGAAGCGCTCGTAGACGGGGACTTCTTTTTTGTCCTGGGGGATGAACGAGGCGCGGGTGTGGAGTGAGAGGATGGTCTTGGTGCCGAGGATGTCCTCGGAGAGTTTCATATAGACGGCGTGCTCGGCCTTGAAGACGGTAAAGGCGTAGTCGCCGCCGAGCGTGCCGGCCTGTTCCACGCCAAAGCTGATGCGCGAGCCCTTGCTGGGGCGGAAAGCGTCGTTGAGGGAGCTGCGGTCGAGGTTGAGCCCGACGCCGGTGATGACGTTGGCGCCTCGGGCGTCGAAGAAGTCTTCGGGCGCGTCCTCCTGCACGCCGCGGAGGTTGACGCGCTCGACGCGGACGGGGATGGAGGCGTTCCAGCGTGATCCGAAGCGTCGCCCGACGTTGAAGCGTGCGCCAGCGCGGTCCTCGTTGTACTGGTCGTACTCGCGGGTGCGGTAGAAGATGCCGCCGCTGCCGCTGTAGTCGGTGTCCCAGAGGGAGGGCTCGCCCAGGGAGAGTGAGTAGTTGGAGGTGAGGGTGCCTGGTGACGCTTCAGCGACGAAGTTCTGGCCTGCCCCGCGGAAGGCGCGGCCGCTGAAGAGCTCGCTGGCGCTGTCGGGGGTGTCCTGGATATCGAAGTTGCGTTGCTTGAGGGCGATGGTGCCGATGACTCCCGAGTCCGAGCTGATGGCCGCGCCGAAGGAGATATCGCCGGTGTTGGTTTCTTCGACCTCGACGAGCACGTCGCGGTAGCCGGGGTTGAGCGGGTCGGGGTCCTGCAGCGTGACCTTGGGCGGGTTACGTCGGTCGAAGAGGTTGATAGCGCTCAGGCGGTCGCGCGTCTCGGTGACGGCCGTGGTGTCGGCGGGACGGTCCGGGTAGAGACGGATCTGGCGGCGGACGACCTCGTCGCGTGTCAGGTCGTTGCCGTGGATGATGATCTCGCCGACTCGGTACTTCTGCTTCTGAACGATGACAAGCAGGATGTCGACGCGCGGTTCGTCGGGGCTGCGGAGTTCGCGGCGGCGGATGTCCACGTCGCTGTACCCGAGCTTGCCGTAGGCGTCGCGGATGCGGTCCATGGACTTGCGGAGCTTGTCGACGCTGAAGACGTCGCCGGGTTTGACTTCCATAAGCCCGAGGATCTGGGCAGGGTCATAGACGCCCATGGTGTAGACGGCCCACTCGTCGGGCCCGAGGGGGATGAGGCTCTCGCCGGGCTGGAGTTTGGCCTTGGCGTCGTCCTGGGTTTTGTAGGTCTTGGCGTTCTCGGGGTAGTAAAGGGTGAGGTTGCGGAGGGTGTAGAGCTGGCCTTCGTCGACGAGGAAGGTGACGACGGCTTCGCGGCCGTTGGGGGAGGGGCGGACGGTGCGGCTGGCGCGGATATCGAGGTATCCGCGGTCTTTGTAGAAGTTGACGATGCCCGAGACGTCGGTATCGAGCTGGTCGTCGTCGACTGCCCCTTTGTTGAGGAGCCAGGCCTCGTCGGTCTTGACGGCGCTGCGGAGCTCGCGCGGGGAAAAGCTTTTGTTGCCCTCGAAGCGGACCTCGGTGACCTTGAGGCGTTCGCCCTCGCGGATCTTGAAGAGGACGACGCCGGACTCGTCGAGTTCCTTGCTGTCGACCTCGACTTGCGCGAGGTAGTAACCCTTGTCGCGGTAGAGGCGTTCGATGCGGCGGCAGGCGCGGTCGAGCTCGTAGCGGTCGACGGGGGTGTCTTTGAGAATCGAGACTTCGGCGGCGACTTCGGCGTCGGTGAAGCGCTTGTTGCCGACGGACTGCACGTCGCGGACGATGGCGCGGGGAACGAGTGTGTAGATAAGGACGACGGAGCCGTCGGGGAGCGGTTGGACACGGTTTTCGACCTGGGAGAATCGCCCGATGCGGTTGAGTCGGGTGATGTCGCCGGAGATGGTCTCCTGGCGGTAGGGGGAGCCTTCGCGGGCGCGGAGCTGGTTGTTGACGAGCTGGGCTATTTGTTCAGAGATGGGCTCGTACTGGATTGGGGCGGTGGGGTCGGGCCTGGGCTCGGGTTTGGCGTCGGACGTGCCTTCGACGGCCTTGGGCTTGGCAGGTTGCTGGAGAACGATGCGGCGGATAACTCGGCCCTCGAAGATTCCGAGCTCTTCGGGGGGCGCGGTCTTGGGCCCGGCGGGGGGTTCGGGTTTTTCGGGTGCGCCGGAGCGATCGGGCTGGCCGATCGGGCGCGGTTCCACGGGTTGAGCGAAGGCGGGAGACCAGCCGGGACACCAGACGGCGACACCGATGCCGAGCCCGGCCGCGGCGCAGGGCAGGGCGGTAGGGGGGATGGGTGTGAGTCGGCGTGGTCCAGGGCACGGACAGTACCCGGCGGGAGGCTGGACGACAAACAGGGAAAGGTTGGGGCGATGGGGCTGGGGTCCGCGGGGGTCGTCCTTTTCTTGGTCGACTCGCGCAGCTTTGTGAAGAATGCTCTCAGTTCTCTAGCCGCTTCCGTCGCCATGTCGCCCCCGGTGACGAGAGGCCGATGGTTCAGCCGTCGGTCCCCGGTGATCGAATACAAACTCCGCACCGCCCCGGCCTTGGGTCGTCCCACGCGTAGATGACGCAGCCGGCGCGGAGGCGATGACGATAGGGCCGGCATGGGGCAGGGTTCGAGAGTGACGGCGAGCGAGAGGTGGTTGAGGCGCCAGTCTTTGATTTTTCTTGCGGCCGCCAGGATCGCGGTGAACTCGGCGTGGGCGGAGGGGTCGGCGTCGCGTTCGCGCCGGTTCATACCTTCCCCGAGGATCACGCCGGTCGCGGGGTCGTAGGCGACTTCGCCGACGGGGACTTCGCCCTCAATGGCGGCCTGGCGGGCGAGGTCGAGGGCGCAGGCCATCATGCGTTGATCGAGTTCGGTGGCGGCCTCGGCAGGAAGGATCGAGGACGCGGCGGCCGGATTGGGCGTGTGTTTGCGCGACGCGTGCAACCACCAGACGCCCCGCGTTCGCTTGAGCGGGCGGGTCACAGGTCTTCCTCGCCGGGGCGGATGGCCAGCATCTTGCCCGCGACCCGGCGTGCGGGGAAGTACTTGAGGAGCAGCCCGCCCAATTCGTAAAGCCCGTAGAGGGGGAGCCAGAGCATGACGAGGGAGGTCGGGTCGCCGGGGGTGAGGAGCGCCGAGAGCACGCCGCAGGCGAGCAGAGCGTGGCGGCGGAACTTGGCGAGCCAGGGGCGGTCGATGAGCCCGGCCCAGCCGAGGAGGAGCACGACCACGGGCATCTGGAACGCGATTGCGAAGGCGAGGGCGAGGGTCAGGAAGAGCTGGATGTACTCGTTGACGCGGTAGTTCTGGCTGATGCCAGCACCTCTGACGAGGTCGGTGCCCAGGATGATCGGGTTGGTGCCGTCCATGCCGACGCAAACGCGCCACTGCTGCATTACTTTGTTAACCCAGGCCATGCCGATTTGTGGGGCGGCGGGGTCGCCGTCGAGAACCGGGAGAGTGGGGATCACGGCGTCGGGGGTCAGGTGGGCGACAGTCGGCGCGGTCAGCCCAATGTCGGCTTGAACCGGGGGGGGGCAGACATCGCCGGGACGATCGCAACGTAGAGGAGCGTGATTCCCGCGAGGGTGAGAGCGGTGCTCAGCGGGAGGAGGAAGTAGACAAAGCGGCGCTCGTGGTGGTAGAGCCCCGGCGCGACGAACTTCCAGAGCTGCCACAAGATCCACGGGCTGCCGATGAGGATCGTAACGATGATCGAGACTTGGAAGTACGCGGCGAGTTCCGAGCACACCGGTGGACTGCATGGACGCGGGCTGCCCGGCGTGGCGGAGT
>JBGAOD010000080.1:0-5259 GCA_044221955.1 Phycisphaerales bacterium
GATATCGCACGCTCGCGCGTGGGGCTCCGTTCGATCATCGGGCGGAAGACTGATCGAGCCGCTCGCGTGCCGCGTCGATCGCGGTCGCGACCGCGTTGGGGCCGGTCCCGCCGAGGACTTCGCGGCGCGCGAGCCCGGATTCGAGCGAAAGCGACGCGTAGACGTCTTCGTTGATGGCGGGCGAGATCGCGTGAAGTTCCGCGATGGGGAGGTCTTCAAGCCGCTTGCCTACGGCGAGCGCGTGGCGAACGAGCTTGCCGACCTGGTCGTGCGCGTCGCGGAACGGGACTCCCCTGCCGACGAGGTAATCGGCCAGCTCGGTTGCGTTCGCGTAGCCGTTGAGCGCTGCTTCGCGGCAGATCTCGCGGTTGACCTTGAGCCCGTCGAGCACACGCGGCACGACGCGCAGGCACATCGAGAGCTGCTCCATCGCGTCGAACAGCGGTTCCTTGTCTTCTTGAAGATCCTTGTTGTACGCGAGCGGCAGGCCTTTCATGGTCGTGAGGATCGAGACGAGCGAGCCGATCATTCGGCCGGCCTTGCCGCGGAGGAGCTCGCAGGCGTCGGGGTTTTTCTTCTGCGGCATCAGGCTGCTACCGCTGGTGACGCTGTCGGGCATCTGCACGAACGAGAACTCTGAGGTCATGAAGAGGATCAGGTCCTCGGCCATGCGGGAAAGGTGTACGGATGTTTGCGCCAGGCAGAAAAGAGTCTCAGCGATGAAGTCGCGGTCGGCGGTCGCGTCGAGGCTGTTGCGGCTGGGGGCGTCGAAGCCGAGGTCCTTGGCGAGTTGAACGCGGTCGATCGCGTACGTCGTGCCGGCGAGCGCGCCTGAGCCGAGCGGGAGAGTGTTGACGCGGCGGCGGCAGTCGGCGAGGCGGGCCGCGTCGCGTTCGAGCATCTCTTGGTAGGCGAGCGCCCAGTGCGCGAAGAGGATGGGCTGGGCCCGCTGCATGTGCGTGTAGCCGGGGAGCACGGTCTGCTGCTCGCGGTCGGCAAGGTCGATGAGCGAGCGGCGGCCCTCGCGGAGTTCGACGAGGCGAGCGTCGATCTCGGCCCGGGTCCAGAGGCGAACATCCGTTGCCACCTGATCGTTCCGGCTGCGGCCCGTGTGCAGTTTTTTCCCCAACGGCCCGATGAGTTCGATGAGGCGGCGCTCGACGTAAGAGTGAACGTCCTCGTCGCGGCCGAACGCGGACTGGATCGCGGCGGGGCTGGTTTGGGCCTCGTTTGCGAGAGAACGAAGAGCTGCGGAGAGGTCGGAAAGTTCCGTGGCGTTGAGCACTCCCGCGCCCGCGATCGTTTTCGCCCAGGCGAGGCTTCCCTCGATGTCGTGCGCGAGCAGACGGAAATCAAAGGGCAACGAGTCGTTCAGATGCCTGAACAACGGGTCGGCCTGGCCTTCGAATCTTCCGCCCCAGAGAGCCATCGATCATCTCTCCCTTGACGCCCCGATGCCTCATGCCTCGATGCCTTCCCGGGTCAAGAAGGCATCGAGGCATGAGGCATCAAGGCATCGAGTGAACACAGAGTTACTTCGCGGAGCCGATCGACTTGAGTGCCCGAATCTTTTCCGACAGACTCAGCAGTTTAATGAACCCGCCAGCGTCCTTCTGGCTGTAGATGTCTTCGCCCTCGAAGCTGACCATCTTTTCCGCGTAGAGCGAGTGACCGCTCTTACGCTGCACGGCCGTGGCGGTGCCCTTGAAGAGGCGTACAACGATCTCGCCGTCGAGCGGTTCGGCGATTTTCTCGGCGCAGGTCCAAAGGGCCTCGCGCAGCGGCGTGAACCAGCGGCCGTCGTAGACGAGCTCAGCGAACGTGAGACCGAGATGCTCGCGGTAGTGGCGGGTTTCGCGATCGAGGACTAGTTCTTCGACGGCCCGGAGCGCCTCGACAATGACCGTTCCGCCCGGCGTTTCGTAGAGCCCGCGGCTCTTCATGCCGACGCGGCGGTTCTCCACGAGATCGACGCGGCCCACGCCGTGCGCGCCCGCGATCCCGTTGAGCTTCTCGATGATCTGCCAGGCCTGGAGCTTGGCGCCGTTGAGCGCAACGGGGCGGCCTTTGGCGAAGGTGAGCGTGACGTGCTCGGGCTTGTCGGGGGCCTTGTCGGGCGCGACGGTGAGCATCCAGGCGTCCTCGGGCGGCGCGTTCCAGGGGTCTTCGATCGTGCCGCCCTCGTGGCTGATGTGCCAGAGGTTCCGGTCGCGGCTGTAGATCTTGGTCGCGCTCGCGGTGGTCGGGATGTTGCGTGCTTTGAGGTAATCGAGCATGGCCAAGCGGCCCGAGAGGTTCCAGTTGTCGTGCCGCCACGGGGCGATGATCTCCATGCCGGGCGCGAGCGCGGCGTAGGCGCTCTCGAAGCGAACCTGGTCGTTGCCCTTGCCGGTGCAGCCGTGCGCGAGCGCGGTGCAGTTTGTTTTCTTGGCAACATCAACCTGACCGCGCGCCAGCACGGGGCGGGCGATGGCGGTGCCGAGCAGGTAGCGGCCCTCGTACACCGCGCCGGTGATCATCGTCGGCATGACGAACTCATCGACGAACTCGCGCTTGAGATCGACGACGTGGCACTCGGCCGCGCCCGAGTTCTTCGCTTTCTTCTCGACGCCTTCGAGCTCTTCGGAGCCCTGGCCGACGTCGCCGACGACGCAGATGACTTCCGCGCCGGGGATGTTTTCGCGCAGCCAGGGGACGATGCAGGAGGTGTCGAGGCCGCCGGAGTAGGCGAGGGCGATACGTTTCTTGGCCATGGTGATTCCTTCGAGTCGGGCTCCACGGGGAGCGGCGATGCTTTGGCGGGGCGAGGGCTCGCGGTGCTACGCGAGCGTGCGGGAAAGATAGATCGCGCAGGCCGCAAAGGCCACGCAGGTGACGAACGCCGCGAGGAGGGTTCCGATGCCGACGCGACGGGAGACCATGAATCCAAGCCCTCCTAGGGCCGAGACGAGGAGGAACGTTCCCACGACGATCGACAACATCACGACCCTATAGAGCGAGAGGAGCCCCTGGATCTGGCTCGCCACGAGGCTGCCGGCGCGGCCCATGGCGGGGAGAATGATCACGGCGAGCGCGGTTGCCAGAACGAAGAGCAACGACGCGGCCGTCAGAATGAGAAACAAGAATGAGCGCAGCCGCGAGGCGGTTGAAGCCGTCAGCAGCGCGAAGACGCCGCTCATCGCGAACGCGCCGAGAATAGTGGAGACCAGCAGGAAATTGACCAGCGCTTCGCGGCGAAAGGCAAGGGTTTCGATCAGTTGGTCCATGGGGCGCTGATTGGGAAAGACGGGATCAGGAGAGTGGGGCAATGCGGGCCGCGATTTATCGCTTCGTCAGCAGGTGCAACAACAGCGCGTTCTGCACATGCATTCTGTTTTCAGCCTGGTCGTACACGACGGAGTTCGCGGAATCAATGACCGGGTCGGTAACTTCGAGCCCGCGATGGGCGGGGAGGCAGTGCATGAACTTGGCGTCCGGGCCTGCGATCGCCATGAGGTTCGTGTTGACCTGATACGGCTGGAAGGCCTTGCGGCGTTTGGCGGCCTCGTCGGCGTGGCCCGCGCCCTGGCCCATCGAAACCCACACGTCCGTGTAGACGGCGCTGTGACCCGAGACCGCGCTGGGGTCGTTGGAAAGCTCGATGCGCGAGCCGGAAGATTTCGCCAAAGAGCGGGCCTCGGCCACGATCTCGGGCTTTGGCTCGAAGCCTTCGGGTGTGATGACGGTCATGGGCACGCCGAGCAGCCCGGCCGCGTGCATGAGCGAGTTGCAGACGTTGTTGCCGTCGCCGATGAACGCGAGCTTTACACCCTTGAGCCCGCCCTTGGCTCCGCCGAAATGCTCCGTGAGCGTGAAAAGGTCCGCCAGCGCCTGGCAGGGATGAAAGAGATCGCTGAGCGCGTTGATCACCGGCACGCTCGAAGCCGCCGCCATCTCATCGAGCACGCCTTGGCTGAACACCCGCGCCACGATGCACTGCACCCACCGTTCCAGGTTCTTGCCGTAATCATGCACCGACTCGCGCTCCCCGAGCCGCGCGTTGCTGTGGTCCATGTAGATCGCCGTGCCGCCCAGCTTCGCGATCCCCACCTCGAAGCTGATCCGCGTCCGTAGCGACGGCTTCTCAAACAGCAGGATCACGGCCTTGCCGTCCAGCGCCCGCCTCTCCTTGCTGATATCCGCCTTCACGCTCTTGGCCGTCGCGAACAGCTTCAGCACCTGCGCGCGATCGAGCGCGGTCAAGCTCAACAGATCTCGCCCGAACAGCGGCGGCACGCCGCGCAGGCCCGGGCTGCGCGGAGGAGTGGGGGGGCGACGCTTGTCTTTTCGTGGGTGCGGTTTGGACATAGAGGAATGATCTTTAGGGCCATCGCCCGCCGGTTTCAGGCTCGCGACAAAATCTTCACGCGATCTCGCTCAGATTTGCCGTCAATCCGGCACGATCGCTGTCCCTACCGACCCGCCCTCGGCCCACCGCGTCAGGTGCGCCGGGTTCTCCCCCGAAAGGATCACCACCGAAACCCGCAACTCCGCCGCGATCTTCGTCGCCGCCCGAGATTTCGGGATCATCCCGCCCGAGATCACACCCGCCAAGATCAACGCCTCGACACCCGCGACCGTCAGCTTTGGCACGATCGCCCCGTCCGCCCCCTTGATCCCCGCCACATCGGTCAGAAGCACCAGCGACCGCGCCCGCAAAAGCCCCGCGAGCCCCGCCGCAGCGTCGTCCGCGTTTACGTTCAAGAACCCATCGCCGTCCAACCCGATCGAGCTCACCACAGGGAGAAAGCCACTCGCCAGCAGCATCCGCGCCAGCCCGCCGTCGCCCCCCCAAACCTCACCCACGCGCCCAAGGTCAACGCCGTTCGGCCGCAGCACGCGGCACTTCGTCATCGCCCCATCACCCAGAAACAGCCCGACCGCCCGAGCGTCCGCTCGGTTCAACTCCGCCACAATCGACTTGTTCACCGTACCCGCCAGCACTCCCGCGATATCGCCGATTTGCCCCATCGGCGTCACACGAAGCCCCTCGCGCCGCTCCGAAACCACTCCCAGCCGCGCCAACTGCCGATCCACGGCCTTCCCCCCCCCATGCACCAGCACGACCCCGCCCGGCGTCCGACCCGCCAGCCCCGCCAGCGCCCGCCACATCGACGCATTCTCGCCATGCCCGTCCAGCGTGCTCCCGCCGATCTTGATGACGATCGGACGTAACTCAGACTGCTGATCGCCAGCCCTCAACGCTCACCCCCGCCAATT
>JBGAOD010000080.1:5277-19418 GCA_044221955.1 Phycisphaerales bacterium
CATCGAACCCCAACCGCGCGTTCATGCACTGCACCGCCTGCCCAGACGCGCCCTTCACCAAGTTGTCGATCGCGCTCACCACGATCAAGTGTCGATTCCCCTCGTCCACCGCCCATCCCAGATCGCAAAAATTCGTCCCCCTCACCTCCGCAACGCTCGGCCACTGCCCGCTCGGGACCAACCTCACAAACACCTCGCGCCCGTACGCCCGCTCGAAAATCTCCGAGATCCTCTTCGCATCAACACCGCGCCCAAGCTCAACATGAATCGTCGAAAGAATCCCCCGGTCAAACGCTCCCAAGTGCGGCGTAAAGACCACCGGCGTCCCGCTGTAACGATCAATCTCGGGGTTATGCCGGTGCGAAAAAACGTTGTACGGCTGCAAGCTCACTTCGCAGAACAACGACTTCACCGACGCCGACCGCCCCGCCCCGCTCACCCCGCTCGTCGAATCCACGATCGGCCGACGCCCGGCCTCAATCACCCCCGCGCTCACCAACGGCCGTAACGCCAGAATCGCCGATGTCGGGTAGCACCCCGGGCACGCGATCAATTCCGCCGTCCGCAGCTTCTCTCGAAAAATCTCCGGCAAACCAAACACCGCGGATTTCAGCAACCCCGGCTCCGTGTGCGAAAACCCGTAATGCTTCGGGTACAGCCCAACATCCCCCAGCCGGAACGCCCCCGACAGATCAAACACCGTCAATCCCGCCGCCAGAAACTTCGGCGCAAGCTCCATGCTCGCCTCGTGCGGCGTCGCCAGGAACACCACCCGCGCCCCCGTCGCCACCACCACGCCCACGTCCGTCGGCAGCACCGGCAGGTTCACACGCCCACGAAAACGCGGAAAAACGTCCGCGAACGCCGTCGCCGCGCTGATCCCGTCGCCCTTCTCCCGCTTCCCGGACGCGAACAACCCCACCAGCTCCACGTGCGGGTGTGCGAGCAGCAGCGAAACCAACTCCGCGCCGCTGTACCCGCCCGCGCCAACAACCGCGGCCTTGATCGTGCCACCAGGTTCACCAGCCTTCATCACGCGTCGCTCCTCGGTCTGCCCTCCGAGTCTCGCGGCGAGCGAACGAAGCATTCACAGAGCGGGAGCGGAAATCAACGCCCGCCCGGAGCCAAGCACCTTTCGCTTCACAAATCTCTCCTACCCCATCTCGTGGCACAGGCGTCACGCCCATGTCAACTCAGCCTATTTCCTGCTCCCAACTTCGAAATCAGAAAACGCCCCGGACGCACCCTCACACCAACTCAAGCGACCCACTCGGAACCCACGTCATCGTCCCATCCCCCAGCCTCACCCGCGACCAAGCCCCGCGCACCTCCACCACCACGCACTCAACGCCCGGACTCAGCGGCGACTGAAACGTCGCCTCGTACACCCCCGCCGCCGGTCCATTCAGCCCCACCACCCCGCTCTGCACCACCACCGCCGCGACTACCCGCGACCTCTCCCATTCATCAACACCCAGCAACCCCGCCCCGACCACCGCCACCAACCCCGCGACCACACCCATCAACTTCAACCTACCACGCAAGCCCATCGCACCCGCCGCCGCGCACCCCCACGCCACCAGGTACGCAATCCATGCAACACCAGCGACCGCGCCCCGCGGCACAACGTGCCGCCACAGGTTCACGACGCCGACGATCCGCGGCCCGTCCACCACCCCCGCCGGCTTGCCCACCGCAACCCCGACTGCCTTCCGCGCCGCCTCCAGACTCTGCTTCACCCCCGCGTTCGACGGCTCCAGACGCTCCGCTCGCCGAAACGAAACCACCGCGTGCCCGACATCCCCGCCCAACATCGCAGAGTTCCCCGCGTTCAGTTCCAGCAAGTGATTCCGGATTCCCTCCTTCGCAAGCCCCCGATACCGCGCCGCCGCGTCCAGCGCCAGATTCACGCCCGCCTCCCGATCCCGCGCCAAGGTCTCGATCGCTCGACGAAAGACCCCGTTCGCTTCCTCAAACTTTTCCCGCGTTGATCCCCCGAGCGCCGCACCTGCCGTGTCAGCGCTCGGAGACCCCGACCACGCCTGAACTCCCAGGCAGCAGCACGCTGCAATCGCCACGATCGCCGGAGTAGACCTCACGCCGAAACTCCTTCCCCGAGCACCGCGCCGCCAGCCACGCTCCAATTCGCCACTTCCCACCGACGCCGATCCCGCAACGCCTGCCGGTGGACCCGCTCAAGCCACGAGAGCGCATCGGCCCGAAGCTCTTCCGCCGCCGTCGGGACACCCCCAAAGCGCGACGAGTCGCACCGTCTCATGAGCCCGCCTAACTCACTCCCGAGCTCAGGCCACCAATCCCCGATCGCACCCACCGATTCCTCCGCGCTCAACGCCGACGCCTCGCGCCCCATCAGCACACCGACGTACCCCTGCAACGCGTCATGGACCTGTGTCGCGTTCTGAGCCCGTCGCAACGCCGCCGCGCCCCGCGCCCGTTCCCGCGACAACCGTCGCGACGCCACCCCAAGCACGCGCCGCCGCCACGCCACGCACACCGCGGCCAAGCACACCACCGGCGGCCCCGCCAGCGCCGCCAACCCCGCCCGACTCCCCATCAACTCCCGCATCCCCCAACCTTCATCAACCAGCGCATCCGCCGACTCCGAGTTCGCGAGCAACCCCATCCCCTTCAGCGCCAACGGCACCGACCCCGCGGCCGGCGCGCTCCCGCTCTCCCCGCGCACGCCGTCCGCCGTCGTCACGACCCGCGTCGCCCGAACCTTCAGCGGGATCGCCGCACTGCTCGCCACCCGGTACTCCCCACGCTTGGGGTCAAAGTACGGGAATCTGAGCGCCGGAATCGAACTCACCCCCGCATCGGTCGCCCGGATCGAGATCGACATCCTCCGCGGGTTGCTCTCCGGCCCCGCCTCCGCAACCCATCCCTCGGGCGACGCCCGAAACGAACTCCCAAACTCTGCCTGCTCCTCGATCGGCGGATTCTCGATCCGCGCCAGCGGGTCCGGCCCTTCGATTGTCACCGACAGGTTGAACGGCTCCCCGACGCCCACCTCCGTCGCCGACGCCGACGCCTTCACCGAGTACTCGCCGACCAGCCCGCGAAAATCCGCCGGCCGCCCACGCTCCGGCAAGGCCTTCACACGCAGCTTCACGGCGTTGGACCGCGAGACCACCCGCTTGGTCACGTCCCGCGCGTCAAACGGCGAATCAAAGAACCCCCGTGGTTTCTGCCCGACCACCGCGTCAAACGCGATGCTCATCGGTCCCAACTCAATCGTCCCCGCCTCCTTGGGCACGATCACCTGCTCCACGCTCAGCACCCGCGTCGCCTGCCCGCCCACAACCTCCTGCGACCACACCCCGACCACCGTCCGCCCGAACATCTGAAACTCCACCCGCGTCGGATCATTTTGCTGCCCCGTCGGAACCCGATCATGCGGCGTCGCCAGCTCAAACGCCTCCTGCCCCGGAAGCGCCGCGATCGAAATGTTCTTCACGTTCGCCGCCAGCCGCCACATGACCCGCATCCGCACCGGCTCCCCAACATACGGCGCGTCATTGTCAACCGAGATCGAGAGCCCAAACCCGTTGTCAGTCTCCGGCTCCAGCACCCGCAGACGCAGCGGGTTCCCGCGGTATTCCTTCCCACCAACAACCACCTTCGGCGCAGGGATCACGTATTCACCCGCCCTTTCCGCCGTGACCCGGAACTGGAAAACGTACCCCTCTTCCACCCGCTCGGACCTCTTCCCGTTCTCGATTGCAACGAACCGGCTCGAGCGATCCGACCCGCCCACAAACCCCAGCGACAACCCCGCCGGCATCTCCACGCTCGGCCTTTCCGGGCTCGCGCTCCCGCTCACGTTCACCACGTAATCAACCCCGTCCCCCGCGTAGCACGAGTCACCAGACACGCTGCAACTCACGTTCACCTTCGAGTCGCCTCTCGATTGCGCCTCGCACGGCATCGCCAAGAGCCCACCCAGCAGCAAGAAAACCCACGCCACCGCTCTCGTCACGATCACGCTCACTGAAAAACTCCTCTCGCCGCCCGCACACCGAACTACCAGTCCTTCTCCACCGGCGTCGGCCGGACCATCTGGCCCTTCAACCACCTCTGACGCTGCGCCCGCTGACGCTGCTCGCGATCCAGCAACTGCTTCGCCAGCGGATCAACCTCTCGCACCGGCCGATCAATCTGCTGCTTCCCCGCCGCGCCCGCCCTCGACTGCTTCCCGTCCTGCTTCTCATCCTTCTTCTCTTCCCCCTCACCCGCCCTCTCTTCATCCTTGCGGTCGGAGCCCGAACCCACCCGATCGGCCGCCTCCCGTATCGCCCGCGCCGCCTCCCTCTGCTTCTCGGCCGCCGATTTCATATCCCCCTCGCGAAGCGCCCGCTCCGCCTCCTTCTGGCGTTCACCCGCCTTCTCCAGCGCCTCGCTAGGCGACGACTCCTTCGCAGCGCCCGACTTTTCCTCCCCCTTCGACATCCCGTCCTTCGCGGCCCGAGTCTTTTCGCTCAACTCCTTCTGCTTCTGCTCCATCTGTTCTTCCGAAGGCGCGGGCCCACCACCAGAAGACGACTCCGAGTTCTCCGCCGCCTTCCGCTGCTCTTCCGCAAGATCCCGAAGCTGCTTCTCCCGGTCCTTGCCTTCTTTCTTGCCCTTGGACTCCTGACCATCAGACTTCTTGGGCTCCCCCGACCCTCCCTTTGAGTCCTCGCCCGATTCCCCCTTCGACGGATCGCCCTTCCCGTCCTGATTCTGCTTCGAGTCCGACTTCTGCCCCTCCTGCTGGTCCTTCTTCTCGTTCTGCTTCTTGAGATCCCTCAGCCTTTGAATCCACCGCCGCGAAATCTCCAACCCCTGCGCCGCCCGCTCATCCCCCGGCATCACGTCCAGCGAAGCCCGGTACGCGCTCGCCGCCGACTCAAACAACGCCAACGCCTTCTCCGGCTCCGATTCTGCCAACGCCTTCCCCCGCTGAAACGCGCAGAACCCCAGGTTGTACCGCGCCGCCGCCGACATCCCCCCGTCCCGCGTCTCCGAATCAACCTGCCTCAGCAGCTTCTCCGCCTCCTCAAACTTCTTCTCGTTCATCAGCGACCGCGCCGCCGCGAACCCTTCGCCCACCGACCGCGCATCATCAACCCCGGCCCGCGCGCACGCACTCACGCACGCAACCACCACGCAGGCCCAACGCACCATCACCCGTCGCGTCCCCAGATCCTGCATCATCCGACACCACCCCTCGCCCACCGCACGGCCACACATTCCGCCGCCAGCGCCGCCGCCGCGATCGCCAGCCACGCCTGAAAATACTCCTCGTACACCACTGCCCGCGGCGCCTCGATCTCCGTCCCCGACGCCCCCTGCACCAGATCGCGGTACACTCGATCAAGCTCGATCGTGCCAGTCCCCACGTTGAAATACACCCCGCCCGCCGACGCCCGCGCCACCGCCGACAGCGAACCCGAATCCTGCTTGCTCACCACCGCCTGCCCGTTGTACTTGAGGGTCCCCGCGCCTTCCCCCGGCACCGCGGCCCCCGTCGTCGCGTCCCCGAGCCCCAGCGCGATGATCCTCACCCCGCTCTCCCCCGCCCGCTCCGCCGCCTGCACCGGGAAACTCTCCTGGTCATCGCCGTCCGTAATCAAAATCAAATCCTTCGGCCTCGACCCTTCCTTCTCAAACACATCCTCGACCGTCCGCCGGATCGCATCGCCGATCATCGAGCCACCGCGCGAAACGCTCGCTGGCGAAAGCTCATCCAGCGCCAGCCCAAAGAACGTGTAATCCAGCGTCAGCGGGCACTTCACCACCGAAGAACCCGCGAACGCCACCAACGCCACCCGATCTCCGCGCAGCGTCGACGCAACATCCTTGATCCACAGCTTCGCCCTTCCAAGCCGCGACGGCACCAGGTCCGTCGCCAGCATCGAACGCGAAACATCCACCACAAAAACCACGTCCCGCCCGTTCGCCTTCCCCTCCGCCTGCCTCGGATTCCCTCTCGGCCGAGCCAACCCAACCGCGACGCACGACAGCGCTACCAACACCATCACCCCCGACACAACCCGCATCCATCCACCCGCACGCACGCCCAACACCCCGTGCAGCCTCGGCTCCGCAAACCGTGCCATCGCGCGCCCCCGCGCGACCCACGCCATCGCCAGCAACACCGCCACCCCCGGCAGCGCCGCCAGCACCCACAGCCACCCCGGACTCGCCCAACCGCTCATGGCAGCCTCCGCAGCACCGTGCTCGAAAGCACCAACTCCGCCACAAACGCCAGCAACCCGCTCATCGCCAGCGACGGGAACAACTCCGCGTACAGCGAAGTCTCCGGCGAAGACAATTTCGATTTCTCAATCTTGTCGATCGTCGCGTACACCTCACGCAGCGCCTCCGAATCCGACGCCGAAAAATACTTACCGCCCGTCATCTCCGCGATCCGCCTCAACGATTCCTCGTCCACGCCCCCCATCGAACGCCGGAGGTTCGCGAACGGATCGCCATCCCGCGCCGGCGGCGCACCCTCGAGCCCGATCGTGTACACCCGCAGCCCCCACGATTTCGCAAGCTCAGCCGCCTGCATCGGGTCCACATCCCCCGCGTTGTTCTGTCCGTCCGTCAGCAGAATCACGACCCGCCCGCGCACCACCACCCCTCCCGTCGATTCAGACGCCGCCGCATCCTTCCCGCCCTTCTCCGCGCTCCGGCCCGCCGTCTCGCCGATCGCCTTCAGCCGCGCCGCCGCCAACGCCAGCCCGTCCCCGATCGCCGTCCCATCCTCCGCCCGCCCGTTCGCCACCCGGGTCTGCTCCGCGAGCTGCACCAGAATCTCCGGCGATCGCGCCAACGGGCACGCCGTGTCCGCGTACCGCGCGAACGTCACCAGCCCCAACAAATCATTCCGCCTCCCCTGCATCTCGTGCCCGTCGCCCAGCACGAACTGCCGGATCAACCGCTTCACCGCGTCCAGCTTTGTCAGTTGCCCCGCCCCCTCCCCACGCCGCGCCGCCTCCGCCGCCGACTCATTGAACGGCTCGGCCATGCTCCCCGATCGGTCCACCACCAACTGAATCGCGATCCCTTCCGTCAACGACGGGATCGACCCCGCCCTCTTCTGCGGCCGCGCCACCGCCACAATCAACAACGCCAGCGCAACCAGCCGAAGCGCCGCCGGTACCCACCGCAAACGCACACGCCAACCACGCGATAGCCCCGCGATCAGCCTCACATCGGAAAACAAAACCGCCCCACCCGCGCGACGCGCCATCACCACCCCGACCACCGGCACGGCCAGCAACGCCGCCAACACCCAAGGTGTCTCAAACCGATCAATCACGCCGTGCCCCTCATCGACGAACCAGCGCCGTCGTCGAGACCAGCTCCAGCCCCAACCCGCGCCATCAAACCCACCACGCTCCGAGCCGCTTCGCCTAATTCCGAAACGCTGAACGCCACCCCACCGAACCGCCAGCCGTCCACCCGATCCATCAGCCGCCGAGCCTCTTCCCGGTCCTCGCCCCCGATCGGCCCTGATTCACTCAGCACCCGCGCAACCAAATCCGGTGTGATCTCACCAAACTCACCCCGCTCGACCGCACGCCCAAGCACGAGCGCCCGCAACGCACGCTCATCCATCGGTGCGGACAAGCGTCCGCGACGCCGAACCACGATCCACGCGACCACACCCATCGCCGCCACGCTGCCCACACAACCCGCGATCAGGAGCGCGGCGTTCGCACGCCGTCCAGCCCGCGGCTCGTACTCCATCGTCGGCGGAACGTCGTCCGTCTTCGCGCCCCCCGCCAGGGCGGAACTGACCTCAACACCGATCTCCGCGCTCCGCACCCGCTCGACCCCGCCCGCCCCTTCGAGATCACGCGCCACCACCTCGATCGACGGCACCGTGTATTTCCCCGGCAAGAACGGGTCCAGCACGACCCGAAAGGTCCGCTCCGCCCGCCCTGTCGAGGAGTTCAATTCCGCCGCCGAACTCCACCGCTCGACCACCCGCCAACCCGCGAACACGCCGTCGTCCAGCGAAACCTCAAGCTGCGACCCCGCTCGTCCGGCCACCTCCAACCAAACCGTCAGACGCTCCGCCGTAGTCAGACGCTCGTGGTCCAGCGACACCCGCATCCAAATCTCCCGCCCCGAAACTTCCGTCGATTTCACCGACTCCGCAGCCGTTGACGGACGCCGACCCTCGCACCCGATCACCAACCACGCCGCGTTCAATCCCACCACGAGGCCCATCAGCGCGCAAGCCCGCGCCATCCCCCGTCGCGCGCAAGCACAACGCAGCACGCTCATCGCCGGTGCTCCCGAACACGAAAATACCGCAGCAACTCCGGCACGAACGCCCTGTCCGTCCGCAACGAAATCCGGTCCACCCCCGCCGCCGCGAACGACCGTGCCAGCTCCATCTCCCGCCTGCGCTCCATCGCCTCCAACCCCGCCGTCGCCCTCTTCCCACCAAAGTAAACCGTCCGCCTCGCCCCGCTCTCCGCGTCCACCACGTCCATCATCCCGACGCCCGCAGGCCGCCGCTCCCCCTCATCGCTCAGCGTGACCCCAATCACCTGGTGCCGCGCCGCGAGCAACCGCAGCGCCCGCTCGTACCCCTCCGTCAGAAAGTCCGACACCACAAACACGATCGCCCGCCGCCGCAGCACGCCGCCCAGAAACCCCAGCGTCCCCGCCAGATCCGTCCCGCGCCCCCGCGGCTCGTGCGCCAGCAATTCCGTCATCACCCGCACCGACTGCCCGCGCCCCCGCCCCGGCGGAACGTACACATCCACGCGATCCGAAAAAATCGTCAGCCCAACCCGATCGTTATTCCGCGACGCCGCCAGCGCCAACACCGCCGACACCTCGCACCCCAGCCGCGCCTTGGTCGTCCGCACCGTCCCGAACCGCCCCGACCCGCTCTGGTCCACCACCAGCATCACCGTCAGTTGTCGCTCCTCGACGAACCGCTTGACGAACGCCTTCTCTCCGCCGCCCGATCGCGCCGTCACGTTCCAATCAATCGTCCGCACATCATCGCCCGGCTCGTACTCACGCACCTCGGAAAACTCGATCCCGCGCCCCCGGAACGCGCTGTGATACTCCCCCGAAAGCAAGTTGTCCACGCGCCGCCGCGTGCGCACTTTGAGCCGCCGAACCTCTCGCATCAGCTCTTCGGTCAGCAGCACCCGCGCCGGCGCCTCCGCCGCGCCACCGCTCGGGCCTGCCCAGCTCGCAGCGCCGGAATCCCCGATCATGGCGTCGGCACCCTCTCAAGGATCCGCCGCACGATCTCGTCGCTGCTCAACTGCTCCGCTTGCGCCTCATAACTCACCACCACCCGATGCCGCAGCACCTCCGGCGCAACCGCCTTGATGTCCCCCGGAGTCGTGAACGCACGACCCTGCATCAACGCCCGCGCCCGCCCCGCAAGCACCAACGCGATGCTCCCACGCGGCGACGCCCCAAAGTCAATGTACTTCTTCAACTCCAGCCCATGCTCGCCAGGCCTGCGCGTCGCGTGAACGATCGCCACCGCGTAATCCCGCAACCGCTCGTCCACCCGCACCGATTTCACCACCGACCGCGCGTGCCGCAGCGAATCCAAATCCACCACCGATCTCTCTTCCGCCCGCCCGCTCCCTTGCCCGCCCAACTCACCCGAAATCGCTCGATCCACCACCCCCCGCTCCTCGGCCCGCGACGGGTAACTCACATTCAACTTCAGCAAGAAGCGATCCACCTGCGCCTCGGGAAGCGGGTACGTCCCCTCCTGCTCGATCGGGTTCTGCGTCGCCAGCACCAAAAACGGATCGTCCAACCGGTACGTCGTGTCCCCGATCGTCACCTGCCGCTCCTGCATCGCCTCCAAAAGCGCGCTCTGCACCTTCGCCGGCGCACGGTTAATCTCGTCCGCCAGCACAATGTTCGCAAAGATCGGCCCCTTCCGAGGCGTGAACGTCGAATCCCGAGGGTTGTAAATCAGCGTCCCGATCAGGTCCGCTGGCAACAAGTCCGGCGTGAACTGAATCCGCGAAAAATGCGCGTGCAACCCCTTGGCCAGCGTCGAAACCGTCAACGTCTTGGCCAGCCCCGGCACGCCCTCCAGCAGCACATGCCCGCCCGCCAGCAGCCCGATCAACAGCCCGTCGATCATCGCCCGCTGGCCCACGATCGTCCGTTCCACCGAATCAACCAGCCTCTGAATCAACGCCCCGACCCGCTCCACTTCGCGTGCCAGCGCCTCCCCGCCCGGAGGCCCACTCCCCAAGCCCCCGTTCAGCCCGCTCCCGTTCGCCTCTCCGCCAACCGGTCCGCCTGTGCTCGTCCGCGTCATGCGAAAATCCTATTCGCGCCCAGGCCCTGATTGTCCAGCGCCCACTCCGCGATAAACAACCCGACCTTCACTCCCAATCAGGATGCGTCCGCCCGTGATCCCCGTCACCGCCGCCGCTCTCACCGTGACCGGTGATGCAACGCCAGGTCCGTCCACGCATCCGCCTGCACCACCTGCGTTCGCATCACCGACGCCTTCCGCCCAGCGCTCCACTGCGCCACCGCCCACGTCACCCGCGCCGTCAGCCCCAGCAACGCCCTCGGAACGCGCCCGCACGCCCACCTCAACACCTTGGGACCGTGAATCACGATCAACTGGTCCTCAAGCGAGACAAACGCCTCCGCCCTCCCCGGATCGCCCTGCCGCCCCGCCCGGCCAAACAACTGCCGATCGACCCGCGCCTCGTCGTGCCGCTCCGTCGCGATCACCGTCAGCCCCCCCAACTCCCGCACACCCTCCCCCAAACGAATATCCGTGCCCCGCCCCGCCATGTTCGTCGCCACCGTCACCGCCCCGCGCTCCCCCGCCCCAGCGATGATCGCCGCCTCCTCCGCCTCGCGCGTTGCGTTCAAAACCGAGCACGCTACGCCCCGCGCCGCCAGCACCTCCCAGCCGCTCCGACGACGCCACACTCCGCGTCCCCACCAGCACCGGCACCCCCGCGCGTTCAACTCCACCACCCGCTCCGTCACCGCCGCAAACTTCTCCGTCTCGCTCACAAAGAACCGATCCGCCTCCCGCACCCGAATCACCGGCCTATGCGTCGGCACCCGCACCCACCGGCAACCGATACGACGACCAACCCGCCGACACCTGCCGCCGTCCCCGACATCCCCGCCAACTTCCGATACCGCTGCGGAAAAACTGCTGGTAGCTCACCCCGCGCCGTCGTCCTCCGCTCCTCCGAAATCTCCAATCCCTCCTTCGCCTCCACCGCCTGATGCACGCCGGCTGCCACTGCCGCCCCGGCAGCACACGCCCCGTCGAGCGGTCCACGATCACCACCTCATCCTCCTCTTGATGATGTAATCGTCCCCGCGAACATACAGCTCCTTGGCCTAGGCGCCGCCTGCGTCACCAACTCTACGCCGCCGCGGCCCGGCCCAGAACGGCGGCAACCTCTCCGCCGCCTCCCCCAGCCGCCTCCCGCCCCGCCGCTGTCAACCTTACCACCCGCGCCGAGTATCCACCTCATAATCCCGCCCCCGCCAGCCCCGCCGCAACCTCCGCCGCCAGGTGGTAGTGCGTCGCGAGCGACCCCGCCGAATCCTCGCCCTCCCCCTCACCCTCCCCGATGATCGTCGGCGTCACCGCCTCATCAATCAAGACGTTGTCCGCCTCATCCACAATCGCGCAGTTCAACTCACGCTGCACCACGCGCTCCGTCCACGCCGTGTTCCTCCTCGCGTCCCCCGCCAGATCATCCAGCAGCAACCCCGCCAGCCGCGGCTCCAACGGTGCCGACAGCCGGTCCCTCAAGTGATCAAAGATGAACTGTTTGTCCGCCCCATACGTGATCGAACACTGGTACGCGCGCCGCCGCTCATCCGTCGGCGTCGAATCCTGGAGCACCCCAACAGTCAAGCCAAGCCTTCGGTACGCCGGCAGCGTCGTCTCCGCGTCCCGTCGCGCCAGATAGTCGTTCACCGTCACGACATGCACACCGCGCCCGCCCCACGCCTCCAGCGCGGCCGGCAGAATCGCCGTCACCGTCTTCCCCTCGCCCGTCGCCAACTCCGGCGCAGCACCCCGCCGCCATCACCACCAGCACGGCGCAAACGCCTGCTCTTGTGATGCAGCGAAAAACCGATCTCACGCGCACCACCTCAAACCCCACCGAAAACGCCGCCTCTTTCACCTCGCCGCCCGCCCTCCCAACCCCCGCCAGCCGCCGCCACTCTTCTGATCTGCGCACATCCAGCGCGCCCTCGCTGAACGACCGCAGCGTCGCCGCGTCACTCACAATCCGCCGCGCCCGCGCATGATCCAGCCGCGCCTCGCGCCGCGACCGCAACCAACCGATCCACCGCTCCCCAACCCGATCCAGCCCGCGCATCGGCCGATCCCGCACGAACGGGTGCGCCAGCGGACGCCACAACCGCCGCGCGCTCGTCGGCACCGCGTCTCCCGGAATCGCAAGCTTTCGACTCATCGTGCTCATCGCGCCCGCGTACCTCCAACGCGCTAGCTCTCACGCCGCGCCGTGAAATACTGCTGCGCACGCCGCCACGCCTGCCACACCAACGGCTCGGGCGCAATCCCCAGCCTCACCCGCGCCCGCTGCCCAGGCCTCAGCACATCCAGCGATCCCAACGGCTCCAACTCCACCATGAACTGCGGCACCAACGTCCGCTCATGCTTGGGATCGCTCGGGTCAAGCAAAATATCCCCGCCCACGGCCGTCGAGAGCGCCCCGTTCGGAAGCCGCCGCGTACCCGCCGGCCCCACCCGCACGATCCGCGCAGGAATCGTCTCCGACGCCAACCCGCGCACCCGAACGCTCGCGCTCACCCCCGAAACACGCTCCCCCGGCGTCTCCGCCGTCGGGTCGCGCCCACGAAACACATACGCCTGGTCCAAATCCGAAACCAACGCTCGCACCAGCAGCCGATCCAGCGAACGCACCTCCGCCATCAGCGTCCCCCGCGCCACAAACCGCCCCTCCGCCGCCGCCAGATCCACCGCGCTCCCCTCCGTCACGCACACCACCCCGCCCACCGGCGCACGCACCGTCAGATTCTCCGCCCGCGCCGCCGCCCGCGCCGCTTCGGTCTCCGCCTTCGCCAGGGCACGCCGCGAAACCTCTTGCTCCGTCGGGTTCTTGATCTGCGCCTCGTCCAATTCCGCCCGCGCCTGCTCCACCCGTGCCCGCGCCGTCCTCACCTCGGTCTCGAGCTCGATGTTCGACAGCACAAACAGCACGTCACCCGCACGCACACTCTCCCCGACCCGCGCCATCACCCCGCGCACAAACCCATCCTCCCCGGCCCTCACCCCCGCACGCTCCACCGTCTCCACCGTCCCGCTCCCAAACCCCGCCGCCGGGAACGGCACCACCCCGAACACCATCACCAACACCCCCAGCGCCGCCCCGCACACCCCGATCGCCCGACCGCGCCGACCCATCAGCTTCGGCTCGCTCACCAGATACGCCAGCGCCTTGAGCACCGGCCAAACCAGCCACGCCGCCCCCGCGCACGCCGCCAGCACCGCCCCCAACGTCAAGTATTTCGACATCAGGAAGATCAGCAGCGACACCGTGATGAACATCCGGTACGGCAACGAAAGCGCCGCATAAATCCCCATGAACCACGCCTCACCGCTCCCCCGCAGCGACGGCGGCCGCGAGTTCTTCAGCCCGAACCCCACCTTCTCCAGCAAAAACACCCACAACTCCCGCGACCTCTGCGCCAGGTTCGGCGTCCCCGTCAGATCGGACAAAATGTAATACCCGTCGTACCGCAGCAGCGGGTTCGCGTTGAACACCAGCGTCGCCACCCCCGAAACCACCATCGCGTTGTACGCCAGCGACTTGACCAGCCCCGGCTCCGCATACGCCCACACCACAGCCGCGATCGCCGCCGCGAACACCTCCACCAGCATCCCGCCCGCCGAGACAACAACACGCCTCCACACCTCCGGGAACCGCCACGAGCTCGACGCATCGCAATACGGCAGCGGCATCACGAGCATGATCAACAGCACGCCGATCGACGTACATCGCCCGCCCATCGCTTTGCACGCCATCGCGTGCCCCAACTCGTGCCACGCACGCAAAACCAAAAACATCGCGCTCAGCCAGATC
>JBGAOD010000081.1:0-18443 GCA_044221955.1 Phycisphaerales bacterium
TCCCGGACGAGCAGGCGGAGAAGATCAAGACGGTGGGCGAAGCCATCGACTTCATCAAGCAGGCGAACGGCGTAGAGTGAACCCCAGCGATTCGTCGGTTCTGACGGGCGGCTCACCGGCATCGGGTGGGGCTTGACAGATTCGGGGCTGACGCAGCGCGGGGCCGATGCGTGGGCGAACCGGCGGCCCTCGGGATCGGCGATCCGTGAAGTCCGCGGATTCTCCGTAAAGCTCTGCCGGCGGCGATTCCCCGCATGCCAACTTCTACAGGCCTTTCCACGACTGGCCTTCCAAAGATAGTGATCACGGGCTTTGGCGCGATCAGTAATCTCGGGCACACGGCCCGGGAGACGTGGTCGGCGATGCGCGAGGGTCGGAACGGGATCGGGCTTCTCGAGGGCGAGGAGTTCAAGCGTCACACCGGGCACTGGTCGGTCTTGATCGCGGGCCAGGTGAAGAATTGGGACCCGGTGGCAACCGGGTTGATGGACTCGCGCGATGCCAAGCGGATCGATCGGTTTTCGATCCTGGGGATGGGCGCGGCCGCGGAAGCGGTGACGCACTCGGGGATTGATTTCTCGAAGGAAGACGGGGAGCGTTGCGGGGTGGTGATCGGGTCTGGGGTGGGCGGCATCCGGACGATCGAAGAGGGCATGTGGATGCTGATCGATCGCGGGCCGGATCGGATTTCGCCGTTCACGGTTCCGCGGCTGATGGTGAACGCGGCGTCGGGGAACATCTCGATCAAGTACGGTCTGCAGGGCCCTGCGTCGGCGCACGCGACGGCGTGCGCGAGTTCGGGGCACGCGATCGGCGACGCGATGCACATCATGCGTCGGGGCGAGGCGGACGTGATGATCGTGGGCGGGACGGAGGCGGCGGTGACGCCGCTGTGCATCGGCGCGTTCTCGTCGATGAAGGCGTTGAGCACGCGGAACGATGCGCCCTCGCGGGCGAGCAGGCCGTTTGACCAGAACCGGGACGGGTTCGTGCTGGCCGAGGGCGCGGCGATGTTCGTGCTGGAGACCGAAGCGCACGCGAAGAAGCGTGGGGCGACGATTTATGCGGAGCTGGTGGGGACTGGGAACAGTTGCGATGCCAGCCATATCACTGCGCCGGACGCGGCGGGCGCGGGGGCGGGGCGGTCGATGCGGTGGGCGCTTCGGGACGGGCACCTGAACGCGAGCGATATTGACTATGTGAACGCGCACGGGACGTCGACGCCGCTGGGGGACAGGGCGGAAGTTGCGGCGGTGCTGGGGATTTTCGGGGACCACGCGCGGAAGTCGAAGGTTGGCTCGGGCGGCGGGAAGCTGCTGATGAGTTCGACCAAGTCGATGCACGGGCATTGCCTGGGCGCTTCGGGGGCGTTAGAGCTGATCGCGTGCGTTCACGCGGTGCGCGACGGGGTTATTCCGCCGACGGTGAACCTTGACAACCCGGACACGCTGATCGTGGGGCGTTACGAGGGCTGAGCGGCCCCGTGGATGTTCGGGGTTCTCGATGATCGGCGAGTTTGAGCGACGACGGCGTGAGTGCGTCGCGGCGTGGTGTTGGCACGCCTGTTGCGGGTCTGATCGGCACGCGGCTCCCGGGCGAACGGGGGTGCGACTTCGATCGGGGAACCCATGGGCGGCACGCTGGAAGCGATTTTGAAACTAGAAGTCCCGATCATCGTTCGGCTGGGCGAGCGTTCGATGAGCCTCTCGGAGGTCATGGCGTTGCTGCCGGGGTCGATTATTGAATTGAAGAAGAGTTCGGAGTCCGAGCTGGACCTGATGGTGAACAACAAGGTGATCGGGTGCGGCGGTGCGATGAAGGTCGGGGAAAACTTCGGGTTGCGGATCACGTATATCGGGAACCTCAAAGACCGGATCATGGCGATGGGCAAGCCCGCGCTCGAGCAAGACGCGGACACATCGGCCGAGGAGCTGGCGGCGGCGTTGCTGGCGGGGCAGGTGTAGGGACTCGATGCTGAGGAAGGTAGGTCCGCTCGTGTCGTGGTTTGGGTTGTGTCGATTGTGATGTGAGATGATGAGTCGGCTCGTGGCGTGGAGCGGTCCGGCTCGTGGTTTGGATTGCAGCGCGAAGAGTCGGCTCGGAGAGCCGACCTACCCGAGAGCGGGTCGCTATTGTGCCTCGCCAAGGAAGGAATCGAGGCCGCTATGCCGAGAGATATTCCGGTTGGGAACGGTGACCTGCTGGTGACGTTTGACCGGTTCTACCGGGTGCGTGATATCTATTTCCCGCACGTCGGACGGTACAACCACACCGACGGGCACATCCAGCGGTTCGGGGTGTGGGCGGACGGGAAGTTCGCGTGGATCGAGGACGCGAGCTGGACGCGGGAATTGCGCTACAAACCGGACACGCTGGTGACCGAGGTTCGGCTGGTCAATGAGATGCTGGGGATTGAGGTTGTGTGCAACGACGCGGTGGACTTTCACGAGTCGGTGTATTTTCGGCGCGCGGTAGTGAAGGACTTGTTGAACAAGGACCGGGACGTTCGGGTCTTTTTTCACTGGGATTTTTCGATCGCGGGCACGCCGGTGGGCGATACGGCCAACTACGACCCGGGCACCAGCAGCATCGTGCTGTACAAGGACGACAACTATTTTCTGTTCAACGCGTGCGACCAGAACAAGTGCGGGATTGATAACTGGGCGATTGGGACCAAGCGTGTGAACGGGGCGGAAGGGACGTGGCGCGACGCGGAGGACGGGATCCTGGGGCGCAACGCGATCAGCCAGGGTTCGGTGGACGCGACTGCGGGGTTCAATTTGCAGATTCCCGCGGGGGGCGACTCGTACGTGACGGCTTGGCTGGCGTGCGGGCAGTCGTACGACCGCGTGAAGCAGCTCAACCGCAAGATCAACGAGCGTGGGCCCGACGCGATGATGGCGCGGACCGAGGCGTACTGGAAGCTCTGGGCGCGGAAGGAGCCGATCGATCTTTCGCCGCTGCCTGAAAAAGTGCGCGATCTTTTCTATCGCAGCGCGCTGGTGTTGCGCACGCAGATCGACAACGGCGGGGCGATCATCGCGGCCAACGACAGCGACATCACACAGTTCGCGGGCGATCATTACTCGTACTGCTGGATGCGGGACGGCGCGCTGGTGGCGTACTCGCTGGTGCTGACCGGGCAGAGCGAATTGTCGCGGAGTTTTTTCCGTTTTTGCTCCGAGGCGATCGAGGACGACGGGTATTTCCTGCACAAGTACACGCCGACGGGCGAGATGGCGTCGAGCTGGCACCCGTGGATGATCGACGGGATCAAGATTTTGCCGATCCAGCAGGACGAGACGGCGCTGGTGATCTGGGCCTTGCGGCGGCATTTTCAGGCGTTCCGCGATGTCGAGTTCATCAAGCCGCTCTACGCGGCGCTGGTCGCGCGGCCGGCGGAGTGGATGCTCAAGTACCGCGACTCGCACGGGCTGCCGCAGCCGTCGTGGGATCTGTGGGAGGAGCGGCGTGGGATCCACACGTTCACGGTTGCGGCGACGATCGGCGGGCTGATCGCGGCGGCGGAGTTTGCGCAGGACTTCGGGGAGTTCGCGCGTTCGGACGCGTTTCGCGAGGGCGCGGAGCGGATGAAGGCCGCGCTCAAGAAGTACATGTGGCACCCGGAGTTGAACCGGTTCGCTCGGCTGGCGACGCCGCTTGCGGACGGGACGTACCGGTTGGACATGACGGCGGACTCGGCGAACTACGGGCTCTTCGCGTTCGGCGTGTTTGATCCGCAGGATCCGATCATGCTCTCGGAGATGGCGGGGTTGTATGAGAAGCTGTGGTGCAAGACCGAGGTTGGCGGGTGTGCGCGGTACGAGCGCGACTACTACCACCAGGTCGAGCGTGATCGGGTGAAGGACATTCCGGGAAATCCGTGGGTGATCTGCACGCTGTGGCAGGCGCAGTACTGCATTGCCAAGGCGCGGAACGTAGACGAGCTCAAGCTGGCGGTGCCGTTGCTGGAGTGGTGCGTGAAGCGTGCGTCGGCGTCGGGGGTGCTGGCCGAGCAGTTCAACCCGCACACGGGGGAGCCGATCAGCGTGAGCCCACTGACGTGGAGCCACGCCACGGTGGTGATCGTGGTGATGGAGTACCTGAACAAGCTCAAGAAACTGACCGCGGTCTGAGGTTGCGGTAGGCGGGTTGGCGCTCGTCTACGATCGGACATGAGCGGGCGATTTTTCCTGACGACGCGCACGGGCCTGCTCGGTGAACTGTTTGGGCTGGGCGATGGGCGTGGCGCGGACGGGCGGACGGTTTCGCGCGGGCCGCGGGAGTTGAAGGCAAGGTACAACATTGCGCCGGGGCAGGAGATCGCGGTGGTGCGTGCGGCTTCTGGGGCGCGGCGCGAGCTGGCGATGGTTCGGTGGGGGCTGATCCCGGGGTGGGCGAGTGCGTCGGATATCGGCGTTCAGATCACGTCGTGCCCGGTGGAGACCGCGGATTCGGTGCCGTCGGTGCGTGAGTCGTTTCAGGGGCGGCGGTGCCTGATTCCGGCGGACGGCTTTTATGAATGGCGGAGCTTGGCGGGCGGGGAGCGTGCGCCGATGCTGGTGCGGTTGCGTCCGCTGCCGGGGCGAGGGGCGGCGGAAACGTTCGGGATTGCCGGGCTGTTTGATCGTTGGGTTTCGGACGATGGCACGGTGGCGATCGAATCGTGCGTGATGTTGACCGTTCCCTCGAACGGGGTGGTACGGGGGCTGTGCGCGCGGATGCCGGCGGTGGTTCGGGCGGCGGATTACTCGTCGTGGTTGGGCGGCGCGGGGGAGTCAGCGGGCGAAGGTGCGGCGCGGTTGAAGGATCTTTGCCGCGCGTGGCCGGAGGAGTTGACGAGCGTGCGTGCGGTCAATCCTGCGGTGAATAGCCCTCGGTTTGACGATCCGTTGTGCCTTGAGGAGGCTGGTGCGGGATGAGGTGCGACTCGACGGGCGCGCTGAGAGCCGCGCAGAGAAAAACCACGCGGTGGATCTTGGGTAGAGATCCCCTCGTGGTTTGAGTCGGGTGCGGATCGAGTCCGAGGCGTGGGCTAGCGGTCGGCGGTGTTGAGGCTGCGGCCGATGGCGCGTTGGCGGTTGATGAGCTTGCGTCCGCCGCGGGACTTCATGCGGGCTCGGAAACCGATGGAACGCTTGCGCTTGAGGCGGCTGATGCGGTGTGGGTAATGCATGGTTCGATCTCGTTCAAGGGAGTGGGAACACCCGATCGTAACCCGATCATTCCGGGTATCTGTGACGAGCGGGAGAGAAGGATAGACCGGCGCGGGGCGATCGACCACTTGGGGGTCTGCGGGTGGGCTGGATTGGAAAACGAGGGAAGCAAAGGCCTTGGAAGCAGGCGGCGGATCGAGTAAGGTGACGGAGCGGACGCTCGGCCCGATTGATCGGGTCGGGGCGCGTCCGCTCGCCGATCGTTGGGCTTGGGGCGGCGTGCGCCCTGGGCGTGACGGGTGGCGAGCGTTCGCGTTGTTCGCCGAGGTTGGGGTGCGCCGTGGCGTGGGGCCGTGGCGGCTCTGACGCTTGTACGGGCCTGGTGGCCTTGGGGCGGATGATGGACGAGAGCGCACTTTTGGAAGCCCAGGCGGCGCTAGGGTACACGTTTCGTGACCTGGGTCACCTGAACCTTGCGCTCACGCACGCTTCGGTGGTCGAGGCGCGTGTGAACTCGAACGAGCGGATGGAGTTTTTGGGTGATTCGGTGCTGGGGCTGGTGGTGTGCGCGCGGATCTATGAGCGCTACCCGCGTTTGCTGGAAGGGGAGATGACGAAGATCAAGAGCCTGGCGGTGTCGCGTCAGGTGTGCTCGGAGATCGCGGCGCAGCTGGGGCTGTCGAGGTTTTTGATCCTTGGCAAGGGGATGCAGACGACGGCGGACATGCCGGCGTCGCTACCGGCGTCGGCGCTGGAGGCGGTGATCGCGGCGATTTATTTGGATGGTGGGATGGGAGCGGCGTCGGCGTTCTTGATGCCGCTGATTGATCCGCACATCGATCGCGCGGCCGAGAGCGGGCACCAGCAGAACTTCAAGTCGGTGCTGCAGCAGCACGCACAGCGGCTGTCGGAAGGGACGCCGATCTACCGCGTGTTGGACGAGAAGGGGCCGGACCACGCGAAGTGTTTCAAGGTTTGCGTGGAGCTTGGCGGGCGGAAGTTCACGGCGAGTTGGGCGCAGTCCAAGAAACGAGCGGAGCAGATGGCTGCGCTGGCGGCGTTGCGGGATCTTGGGATTATTCAGGAAACCCCCGGAGGAGAGCAACGGTTTGTGGGGCGGGACGCGGAAGCGGAGGCGAGCGAGGTCTGAGAGAGAGTTGGGTTGGGGTGCCGAGGGTTGGTGCGCGGGCGCGGTGCAGGTCCGAATATGCGCGGGCGTGAATCGGGTGGCAAAGTGGCGGGTGGGGCGGCGGTGGTCCGATAGACGCCCGATGCCCTCGATTGCTGAGAATACTTGTGAGCGTGCCGGTGATGCGAGATGTGAAGCACGCGCGAGCGCGGAGGGTGGCACGCTGGGGCGTGAAGAGTTGGTGCGGCTGGGGCGGGCGGGGAATCCCTGGGGGTTCCTGCCGAAGGGTGTGCGTGCGTTCGAGGCTCGGCGGGATGACGCGGAGCTTGGGTTTCTTGTTGCGGCGAACTTTGCGCGGTTGCATCTGAAGACGGCGGCCGCGGAAGTGCTCGGCTCGTTGCCCGAATCGCTTCTGAGTCAGGCGGGAGTTGCGAGCCTGGTGGAGTTGGTGGGGAGACTGCCGGGCGATGAGATTGCGGCGTGGACTCGGCGTGCGATCTGCGCGGCGAATCTTGAGACGCTGGCGATGCGCGGGATCGACCTGTCGTCGGAGTTCCGGGCGTGGGACGCGTCGGTAGAGTCGGCGCGTTGGTTCCGCGCGGTGGATGGGAATATTGTCCGTCGGCGCGTGGATGAAGGCGGACGGATTGTGTGGGAGGGGTTGTGTGATGCGCAGGGTGAGGCACGCGCGATCGCGGCGCGGCATCTTGGGGATCCGGCTGCGAAGGTGCGGCCGCACACGGTGGTCGGTGTTGATCCGCCTTGGCTGCTCAAGGGTGTGTGCGCGAGCTTGACGCGGAATGCGGACGGGTCGATTGCGCGGGTGAATGTTGTGGAGACGGATGCGATGGCCGCGCTCGATGGGCTGTCGGTGGTTGATCTGATGGAGGAGTTGTGCCAGCCGCGAGTACGGTTGTATGTTGGGGCTGGCGCGTTGGAGAAGCTGGGTGGCGACTTGCGGGCGCGGTTGCAGACGGGCGTAACGGGGCCGATCGTGGCGGTGAACACTGGGGCCGCGGAGGTTTCTGAGCTGAAAGGGATGTTCGCGGCGCTGGAGAGAGAGCAGCACTCCGAGCAGGCGAGATTGTCGTGCGTGGTGGCGGAGGAGTACGGCGAGCGGGACCGAAGTTGGTGGGCGAAGCGGTACGCGGATGCGATGAGCGGGAGAGGGCGGAAGTTGCGGGTGCTGGTGCCGACGTGCCGGTTCACGGCGTTCGTGAAGCACTCGGCGGCGGACATCGCGGCGGCGCTGGTGGCGGCGGGGTGCGAAGTGCGGACGCTGATCGAGCCCGACGAGACGTGTACTCTGAGCGGGATCGCGTACCTGCGGGAGTTGGCGGAGTGGAAGCCGGACCTGGTGGTGCTGATCAATTACACGCGTGCGGCGCTGCGCGGGATCTTCGGGCCGATTATCCCGCAGCGATTGCCGTTCGTGTGCTGGATTCAGGACGCGATGCCGCATCTTTTTCGGGAGGGCGGCGGGGCGCAGCAGGGGGAGTTTGATTTTCTGATCGGGCACCAGCACGGTGAGTTGTTCACGACCTTTGGGTATCCGAAGGAACGGACGATGGGGTGCTCGGTGGTGGCGAGCGAGCGGAAGTTTCATGCGGGGCCGGTGGAAGGGTCGCTGCGTCGGCGGCACGAGTGCGAGATCGCGTTTGCGAGCCGTCACTCGGAGACGGTGGATGCGTTGCACGCGAGGCTGTGCCGGGAGGCGGGCTACGACGCGTCGCTCGTAAGGGTTCTTGAGCGCTTGTACCCGCGGGTGCGTGCGATCGGGGAGAACCCGATCGCTCACTTTGCGCACATCACGTTCGCGAAGCTTGCGGCGGAAGCGTTGGTCGCGGTTGGGCACCCGGGCCCGCAGCCGGACCCGAAGCTGACGGCGTTGATCGTGAAGCAGTACTGCGCGCCGTTGGCGGAGCGGGCGGCGCGTCATCAGGCGCTGCACTGGGCGGCGGACGCGGCGGAGAAGAACGGGTGGCGGCTGCACGTGTACGGGCGCGGGTGGGAATCGCACCCGCGGTTTTCGCGGTATTTCAAGGGAGAACTCGACCATGGCGAGGAGCTCCGCGCGAGCTACCAGTGCGCGGCGGTTCACTTGCACTCTTCGATCCACTTCGCGATGCACCAGCGCGTGGTGGAGTGCGTGCTTTCGGGCGGGTATCCGATGGTTCGCTTGAACATCGACGAGGTTTCCTCGCTTTTCTGGGCGGGCATCGGCGGGCCGTTGGCGCGCGATGCTGAAGCGGATTGCGTGGACCCGGCCACCGGGGATCCGGCGTTCACCGTGGCCGATCACCCGGAACTCTGGCGTATGACGGGGCTGCGGCAGCGGCTGGGATTGCCGACCGAGAGCATCCTGGCGCACAGCGTGAAGCATCGCGAACGGTTTGTACGGCGGGGTGGGCTCGCACGACCGCAGGACCAGGCGTTGTGGCTGCTGGGAGATTCGGCCGAGAACTTCTTTGTCACGGGCGAGGATTTTGAGCGGAACGTTCGGATCGCGGTCGAGCGTCCGGAGTTGCGGCGTGGCACGTCGCGGTTGGCGGCGGCTCGGATTACTCCTTTGCTGACGTACACGGCTCTCGTTCGAGACGTGCTTGAGCTGGTTCAAGGTTCGTTGGGCGCGGAGCGTGCGCCGGGAATGGAAGCCGCGGCATGAAACCCTTGCCAGCGATCGGCTTTGTCGTTCCCGCGTTCAACGCGGAGGGCACGATCGGCGACACGCTCCGATCCCTTCAGGCGCAGTCGTGCGGAGATTGGTCCGCGGTCGTGGTGGATGATGGATCGAGCGACGGCACGTCGGCGATTGCGGGATCGTTTTCGGATGAGCGCATCACGGTCATCCGGCAGTCGAACGCCGGTGTGGCTTCCGGCGCAACGCGGGGTTGCGGGTGATCCGGGCGCGGGCTGTCGCGTTTGTGGATGCCGACGATGTGATCACACCGCGGTATGCGGAGCGGATGTTGGGCGGACTTGACGCGGAGTCCGATGCGGTGGCGTGCTGGCATTCGATCGTCGGACCGACGCTCGAAGACCTCGACTGGACTGTTTCGGTTCGTGCGGATGAGCTGGATCTGGAATCGCTGTGCCGTTTCAATCCGCTGGCGATCGGGGCGGTGCTTTTCCGGCGCGAAGCGTTTGACAGGCTTGCCGCGCACCAGGGCTCGGAAGGCGGCGACGCTCGGGTTGAGACTCCGTTTCGTACTGAGGACGGTGTGCTGGCGGATTGGGGGCATTGGTTGCGGGTGGCTGGTTCGGGGATCCGGTGGGCACCGGCGGTACCGGAGTCGCTGTATCTGTACCGGATGGTCGATGGTTCGCTCTCTCGGGACGTGCGTGCGATGTGCAGCGACGGGTCGCGGATGATCGGGCGTTACGCGGCGCCGGGCTCGCGTGCGGCTCACCTGCGGGCGTGGAGTGTGCGTTGCCTGGCGCGTGCGATCGCGCAGGGAGACTGCGAGGCGGCGCGCGAGTATGTGCGGGAGCTCGGATCGTGGGGTGAGCAGGATCGGGATGTGCTTCTGGGTTCGTTGCGATGGGCTTTTCAATTCCACGCTCGCGTCGGACCGGCGGGGGCTGGATCGTTGTCCGAGGGATGGGTGCGAGCGGCGGAGCGGGCTTTGCCGGGATTCCCGTGGGCGGAGTCCATCCGGGCGTCGCTGTCTTCCCCGCGTGATCGGTGGGTTCGGGCGGCGGAGCGTGCGCTTGAGATGATGGGGCCGGGGGACCGGCTGGTGATGTACGGCAATGGACGGAACGGTCGCGAGTGCTCGGCGGTTCTGGACGACTTGCGGGTTGAGTATGGCGTGGTGGATGATCGCGCGGGCGTGACCGGGAGCGGCCATGTTGCGAGCCCTGCGTCGCTCGACACGCGTTGCGTGGTTCTCGTTACCCCGGACGACCACACGACGTTATCGCGTTCCCTCCGGGAGCGTGGCATCACGCGGCTTGTGAATGGATAGTTTCTCGGCGGTTGGATTACGGCGTCGGAGCGAGGTTCAGGCGACACGCCCCGTCGGGTGCTCGCGGGGTTCCGCGCGCGAGTCCAGCGTCTCCGGCGCATCGTCGGCGTAGAGGCGGTGGACGATGACGCCGCGGGCGCGGTGCGGCGTGCTCCGCTCCCACATCAGATTCTCGAACCGGTCGCTGGAGAGGAGCACGTGTGACCCGGCGGGAATAGCCTGGGGCTTTGCGATCTGGTGCCCGAGCCGGACTTGACCGGCTTTCGCGTCGTCCACGATCCCGGAGACCGGAAGGGCGAGGTCGGCGGCGTGAGCGAGCAGCCACTGCGTGTGCGCCCCCGCCCCCCAGAGCCACACGCGTTCGACGTGTTCAGCTCGCAGTTGTCGCCCCTTTTCGCGCAGCCTGCTGCGTTTGCACGCCTCGGCGACGGAGGTGCTCACGGCGGAGGCCTTGGAATAGGCGAACATCAGCGCCATGATGGATTCGCGGGTTGGCGCACGGGTTTCAAGAAGCTGTTCGATGCGAGAAGCGGCCCGTGTTGCTCGTTCTCCGCCGAGGTTTGACTCCGCGAGCGCGTGTTCGAACTTGGCCCGGTCAGGTTTGTTAGTGGTTTCCGGTAGGCGATTCCATGCGTCGAGAAGGTGGACGGCAACGACGGCGGCTTGCGATTCGCATGGAAGATCGACGGGCGCACGATCGCGGATGGTGTAGGAGTAGAGCACTTCAGGGAGGTTGGCCAGGTCGTGGTGCGCGGAGAGGCGGAGCCAGAGCTCGAAGTCCTGGGCTTTCAGGCAGCTTTCGTCGTATCCGCCGTGGTCCAGTACCGGGCCGCGCCTCATCGTGACGGAGCCGTGGCACATCGTGTTGCCCAGGAGCAGTCGCCAGCGGATTTCGCCGGGCGTGAGGGGAGGGACGACTGTGCCACGAGGTGTGCCGTCGGGGAGGCATCGCTCGTAGGCCGTGCCGAGGACGGCGACGGTTGGGTGCGCTTCGAGGAAGTTGGATTGGAGTTCGAGGCGGTTGGGTGCGCAGCGATCGTCGGCGTCCATGCGCGCGATGAGGTTCGAGCGAGCGGCGCGGATGGCCGCGTTGAGGGCGGCGGGGAGGTTGGGTTGTGGGAGTTCGAGGAGTCGAACTCTGGGATCGGTTCGAGCGGCGTCGTGGGCGGCGTCGCGTGTGGGGGCGTCGGAGCCGTTGAGGACGATGAGGAGCTCGAGGTCGGTGAGGGTTTGGGAGAGCACGCACTCGACCGCGCGTGCGAGGGTGCGTGGGGCGGAGTGAACGGGGAGAACGACGGAGATTCGCGGGCTCACGGGGGAATCATCGACTCCGTGCGAGGGTTGCGGTCAAATTCTCCTTGCGGTGTTGGCGAGCGACCGATCATGCGTGATCGGAGGGACCATGCCAACACCGTCCACGTCCTTTGTTCGTGCCGTGCCAGCTTCGGGCGAGCCGCTTGCCCGTGTGAACCCCGGGAGCGTGGCGCGTTATCGGTGCGAGGCGCGATACACGGATCGGGCGTCCAAGGCGCGGTACATCGCAACGAAGTACGCGGAATTGCTCGGCCAGAGCGTGCTGGACGTGGGGTGTGATTCCGCGCCGCTTCGTTCGCTGGTGGGGCGGCCGGATCTTTACGTCGGAGTGGACATAGGGGCGGGGGCGGACGTTGTGGTGAATCTCGATCGGGACGATCTGCCGTTTGGCGATCGGAGCTTTTCCGCGGTGGTTTGCACCGATGTTTTGGAGCACCTGGAGAGGTGCCACGCGGTGTTTGATGAGCTGTGCCGGGTGGCGAGCGAGCATGTGATCGTGTCGTTGCCCAACCCGCTGGCGGCACTGGTTCAGAACTTGCACGACGGCGGCTTTGGAAAGATGAAGTATTACGGTCTGCCGGTGGACCCTCCGGCGGACCGGCATCGGTGGTTCTTTGGCTTTGAGGAGGCCGAGGCGTTTCTTGTAGGGCGCGGCACGCGGCGCGGGTTTGAGGTCGAGCAACTGGACGTGGAGGGGCAGGGTTCGATGTATTGGCGGGTGGGGCGTGAGCAGCGTGACGCGCTGGATTCGCCGAACGTGCGCGCGGGGACGACGTGGTGCGTGCTGCGGCGCGCGGGTCTTGGCGGAGCGAAGGGAGTCTGCGGGCGTGCGTAGTTTTCAAGAGAGCGCCTCGCAGGGTTCGCGCAGCACCTCCCCCACTCTCGCGGACGCGCTGGTGCTGGTGTTCACGCCGGGCGTTTCGCTCGCGGAATGGCGTCGGACCGGGCTGCTGGAGCGTGAGTGGGCGCTGTACGAAGCGCTTGGGCCGCGGTACGGTCGGGTGGTGTTTGTCACTTGGGGTGGGCGCGAGGATCTTGAGATCGGGAATGAGTTGAGCGGGCGGATCGCGGGGAAGCTGAGCGTGCTGTGCCCGCGTGAAGGGGAGAGTGACGAGGAGTTTCGTGCGGCGATGGGAGAACATGCGATCGCTGAACTCGCGGGTGCGCGGTCGGTGGTGGTGAAGACCAACCAGTTAGAAGCGGGGATTGATGCGATCGCGGTGGTTCGCGCGGCGCGTCGGTCGGGCGTGGAAGGTGCGCTGGTTGGTCGGGGCGGGTTCCTTTGGTCGCGATTTGTTGCTGAGAGCGAGGGCGCGGAGTCTCGTTTGGCTGCGCAGGCCGGGGCGTGCGAGGGGGCGTTGTGCGCGGAAGCGGATGTGGTTGTTGGCACGACGCCCGCGATGATCGAGGGCTTGTGCTGGCGGTACGGGGTCGCGTCGGATCGCGCGGTCGTGGTACCGAACTACGTGATTTGTGGTCCAGAGCTGGACACATGCACGCGGCGTGACGGCGCGGCGGTGCTGTTCGCGGGGCGTTTCGCGGAGCAGAAACGGGTGGGCCTGCTGGTGCGTGGGGTTGCGGAGGCGGAGCGGAGGATGAAGGCGTCGATCCCGCTCAGGCTGGTGGGCGCGGGGCCGCTGCGTAAGGAGATCGAGGCGTTGGCGAGTTCTCGGGGTCACGCTGGAGATCAAGCGCGGATTCCGCACGGGGACCCGATGGGTGAGATGCGCTCCTGCCGGGTGTACGCCCAGGTCTCGGCTTACGAGGGGCATCCCAAGACGGTGTTGGAGGCGATGGGTCGGGCGCGGCGGTGCTGGTGACGGACGGGCCGGGGTTGGGAGAGGTTGTTCGTGACGGGATCACGGGGCTGCGCGTGGGAGATGATGTTGGGAGCATCGCGGAGGGGATTGTGCGTTTGCTCGGTGACGCGCCGCTTCGAGGGCGCCTCGGGGCGGCGGCGAGCGCGTGGGTTCGCGCCAACGTGTCGCTGGAGCGGGTGCTTGAGTTGGAGGCCGCGGCCCATTCGCGTGCGATTGCGCTTGCGCGGAGTTCGGCGCGGGGCGTACACGCGGAAGTGCGGTTTGCTCCGACGCTCACGGGCGTGTCCGTCGAGGACGCGGTGTCTGCGTGGAAACTCTCTCTTGCGGGGTTCGCGCGGAGGCTTTGCGCGAAGGACCGAGCGAGGTTTCTGGCGGGGCTGGACGCTCCGCTGTATGAGATGCAGGGGAGCGCGGCGATCGAGGGCGAGGGCGGGTTGCACCCGAAGCACAGGCTGATGCGCTATCACGACTTTTTCGTCGAACGGATCAAGCCCGGCGAGCGGGTCGTGGACCTTGGCTGCGGGGTGGGAGCCCTGGCGTGCGCGATCGCGCGGCGGGCGGGTGCGCGCGTTCTGGGGATGGATTGGTCGGAGCGGAATCTCGGGCGGGCGCGAGAGGCGGCTGTGGTCAGCCCTGCGGTGGACGCGGGCTGGATGCTCGGGGATATCACGAAAGAACGGGCCTCGGGGCGGTTTGACGCGGTGGTGCTCTCGAACGTGCTAGAGCACCTGCAAGACCGGCCGGCGCTGCTGGCGCGGTATCGAGAGTGGTACGAGCCCTCGCGGTTCCTGATCCGCGTGCCCGCGTTTGAGCGCGAGTGGCGTGTGCCGTGGAAGAAGGAGCTTGGCGTGGAGTGGCGGCTGGACCCGACGCACGAGACGGAGTACACGGAGTCTCAGTTGCGTTCGGAGTTGCGCGAGGCTGGGCTGCGTGTGACGGAGTTGATTGCGCGGTGGGGCGAGTTCTGGTGCGTGGCGCAGCCGGGCTGAGCGATCGGAGCACGCACGGTTCAGGCCGCTTGAGCGCGGGCCGCGAGCGGCGTACAGAGCACGGCGTGGCAGCAGAGCGGGGAACGATCGGCGGTGCCTGCGCGGAAGCGCCGTTCGGCGTCGCGGTGCTCGGCGCTGCGCGAGGCGTCCTGCGAGAAGAGTCGCGAGCGCACGATTTCGAGTCCGGCGGAACGGAGAAAGGCGAGGAACTCGGAGCGGTCCCATTCGCGGACGTGTTCGGGTTTTTCGCAGGAGCGGCATTGGCGCCCGCGGAGCCTTGAGCGATCTGGGGTGGAGATAAGGATGAGCCCGCGCGGCCCGACGGCGGCGCGCAGGTAGTTGAGCAAGGGCCGGGGGTCGATGAGGTGCTCGATGACGTCCGCGCAGAGCGCGAGGTCGAAGCGGCGTTGCGGTGCGGTGGGGCGTTCGAGGTCGATAGGCTGGAGTTTGGCGGGGATGCGCAAGCGTGCGGCCACGGTGAGGGCGGAGGGCTGGTCGACGGCGGTGATGTCGGCGCCGGCGGGGGCGAGGAGATCGCGGATCTTGATTCCCGGGCCGGAGCCGGCGTCGAGGACGGAGCGACAGGCGCGGAGCGTGATGAGGCGCGCGGCCCAGCGGTACACCTGCGACTGGTAGCGGCTCGAGACTTCGATCCGGTCGGGGGTCCAGTATTCGGTGAGCCCGTCGAAATCGTCGCGGGTCCGGGCGGCGTCCTGCTGGCGGTACCCCGATGGGAGGCAGAACTCGGTAGGGTCGATGCTCGTGTGATCTCGGTTGGCGGTGAGTTCGCTGGGCGCGGGGGTTTTCATTGGTACTTTCTTACAGACTTGGGAGGTTGGCGGGTATCTATCGACCGAAAACGCGCGGCGTGTTCGATCCTGAGAGCGACGGTCGGGATTGTCGCGGGATGCGGGCGCAATGAGCGATAACACATGCATCGCGTGAGTCGCGATCTGCTCCTCCGCGTCGAGAAACCGCCCATGAAAGTACTAGTCTCCAAGCTGCCGGGGTACGAGAACGACTCGTATGTGTTCCCGTTCGTCAAGTCGCTGCTGACGTACCTCGATCGCGAGGGGATCGAGCATACTTCCACGCCGGGAACGGGCGAGGACGTTGCGCTGTGCGTGCAGTGGGAGCCGGGGCTGGAGGTGGTGCGTGATCTGAAGCGGCGTGGGGTGAAGGTCGTTCACCGGCTCGACGGGCGGGCGCGGGCGGTCGTCAAGGTGTACGAGCGTGATGAGGAGAACCGCGCGATCAACGAGCTGGCGGACTGGACGGTGTTCCAGTCTGGCTACGTGCGCGAGCATACTTCCAGGGCGTGCGAGACGATCTTCGGGCCGGAGGCTGCGATCTGTCGCGATCCGTCGCGGGGTTCGGTGATTTACAACGGCGTGGACACCGAGTGCTTCGGCAGCGTTGGGCCGCGTGAGGTTCTCAAGGGTGAGCTGAACATTCTGCACGTGGCGTTCACATTCGGGGTGCGGAAGGGCGTGGGTGATCTGGTGGAGGTCGCGACGCTGCTGCGAAACAACCCGAAGATTCACTTTTACACGGTCGGTCGTCAGGAGCAGGACCACGCGCACGGGCATCTGCTGGCGGGGTTGCCGAACGTGACGCGGCTGGGAGTGATCTCGGACCGTCGTCGGCTGGCGACGCTGATGCGCTCGGCGCAGGTTCTGTTCTTTCCGTCGCGAGAGGACTACTGCCCGAACACGGTGCTGGAGGCGATGTCGTGCGGGCTGCCGGTGTGGTACCACAACTCGGGTGGGACGCCGGAACTGGTGCGGGACTCGGTGCAGAGCGCGGGGGTTGCGATGATGCCGGAGAACCCGATCTATCCGTTGTACGTGCTGCGCGAGTATCTTCAAGAGTTCTCCGGGCGTGCGAACGACATGGTCCGGCGTCGTTTCACACTGAGGCACATGGGCGAAGCGTATGTTTCGCTGTTCAGGTCTTTGCTTGGTGAGGGAGCGGGAGCTGGCGCGCGGGGAGCGGCTGGCGCGGCGGCTCGGGGAGACGCACGCGGGGATCAGGGTTTGCTGCGGATCCCGGCTTGAACTTACTTGCTTGTCCAGGCGCGGATCGACGGTCCCGGACCGTGGACGGGCGCGGCGTGTGGCGCGGCCGCGATTTGATTCCAGGCGGGATGGTCCGCGGTCACCAGGAGTCTGGGGCATTCCGTGCGGCGTTGCAGGTACTCCTGCGCGCGGCCGAGGCCGACTGATGAATCTGTGCGGAGATCGCAGAGCGCGAGGGAGCGGGCGATCGCGTCGCGGGCTTCGCTGCGCATGGGATCGGACTGGAGAAACGCTCGGTGCCCGCGCATCGTGGCGTGGTTCACGCGCCATGGCTCGGGCTCGATGGCGGAGACCTGGAAGCCGAGGCGTGCGAGTTCGTCGAGGAGCGAGCCGTCGCGGACGCCCAGCACGGTGACGGGTTCTCCCTTCGGAATGCGCGTGGAAAGCAGCTCGGTGGCTTGGCGCTCGCCTGGTTCGAGCGCTGTGAATGAGCGGGTCGAAGGGCAGTGTTCGGGCGCGGGACCATCGAGCGAGGGCTTGCGGACCACGGCCCAGACGTGGATGGGGTGCTGGCGGTCGTTACGACAGGGGATGTTGACGATCGGCGCTTGGGCGTTGCGCGAGTCTCGGCATTGCATCGTGCAGTCGGCGAGCGGGGCGTTCACCGGCCAGTCGGTTCGATGAACGCGTGACCACTTGTTGTCGCGGAGGTACACGCAGCCCGCGTCCACGTTGCCCCAGGAGCCGATGACGCCCTCTGGAAACTGGTCGCGGAGTGCTTCGCCGAGGGCGAGTGGGGAGAACCGGCAGCGGTCGTCGTCCTGGGCCATGGCGATGAAGGGGAGCATGAGGATCGCCCACCCGCCGGGGCGAAGGACGCGGTGCATCTGGCGAAGCCCGGCGTGGGGATCGGAGACGTGTTCTAGGGTGTTGTCGCAGATGAAGACATCGAAGGAATCGCTGGCAAGTTTGTCGAGAGTTTGGAGGTCGTGCTCGGGGTAGCGGGCCTGGAAATAGGATCGGGGGGAGTGCCCGAGCATGGCGCGGATCACGCCGTTGGTGTCGCCGATCTCGATCACGTCGCGGATGTTCCCGTCGTCGATGGGGAGGAGCTGCGCGACGGCGGCCTGCATGGCGTGGTAGGTGCGGTAGCGTGACATTTTGTACGCCCCGAGGTGTACGTCGGCGCGGAGGTTTGCTTTGTTTGCGAAGTCCACGCCGTCCGGGGGCGTGCGTTCGGCGATGATGACGCGTTCACCGGTGGCGGAGACGAGGTCGGCGATCGGGGAGAACTGGCCGCGGATCGGGTTGATGACTTGTTCGATCGCGTGGTGGTTCTGGTTGTTCGAGACGAGGAAAAGGCGGCCGAGCTGGCGGAGCGATTTCGCGGCGGATTGGATAGCCTCGGGGCTGTTCGAGAGATCTTGGATCGCGGCGTCGTATTGGGTCGAGTCGGCGCCTTCGTGGGAGGCCGCGCTGGGTGTTTGGGTTGCGATTCTCCACTCGGGCTGGGTGTAGCACCGTAGGAGGCGGTCCACGAAGGGCGAGGGGTGAAGCGGGCCGTGGTTTGTGGTCTGGGTTCCGCGTTCAGCGGCGTGGATGGTGAGCATTATGCGGCTCCGAGAGCGACTTGCGCGGCGTGCGCAGCGGGTGTCAGATGCGCGAGGATGGCGCGGGCGCGGGCGGTGTAACTGAATCGTCGAGCGAGCGTGCTGGAGAAGGCGCGTCGGGCGGCGGCGGCGTGGGGAGGTTCATTGATGGCCGCGAGGACGGCCGCCGCGAGGGAGGGCGGGTCGTCGGGCGTGAACCAGCGAACGGCGGGCTCGTCGACCCAGTCTCGGAGGGCGGGGATGTCCGACGCGACGATCGGGCGTCCGGCGGCGAGGTATTCGCCGAGCTTCACGGGGCTGGTCCAGCGTGCGGAGGGGTGGTGGGCGCTCGGGGGGAGAAGGAGCGCGTCGGCGTGCCAGAGGTAGGGCGGGACGGAGGCGTGCGGCCGGTGCCCGAGGACGGTCACGTTCTTGATACTTCCTGACAGGATTTGGGAGC
>JBGAOD010000082.1:0-17382 GCA_044221955.1 Phycisphaerales bacterium
AAACGTAGGCCTCGACACCCCTTCTTTCTCCCAAAGACCTTCAAAAACCCTACTCCAACTCCCCCACACCACCCACCGGGGTACCCCCACGTCCTGGGTTCTGCGTGGACTACCCACCCTCCGTTCTTCTTCTTCTTCTTGTTCCCCCTCCCTCAAACTCTCTTTGCGTTCCCAACGACCAACCCACCTACTCCACCCTACGGCCCAGCCCCACCCATGGTCAGGATGCGCTCCCGCGTCCACCTCCCTTGATCACTTCCAGTTCATTGCCCCACGCACCACGCCCTGACGGACAGACGCCCCTCGCGCATCCCATCTCTCGTCCCGAGGCGGGCAGACAGTCACGCGGCTCTCCTTCCGCCCCGTTCACCCCCCGGGGTATCAACCACCCGGGCCTGATACTCTCAACGAGAAGCGAGGAAAACCATGAACCGTCCCACCCACCAGTCCAAACCGCGCCGTCTCCTCTCCCGATTCCTGGCACTCTCGGCCCCCGCGCTCGCCGTCGCAGTCGGCACCGTGTCGGCCTTGGCCCTCAGCGCCCCGGCCCACGCCCAAGGCTCGGCCGTCCGCTCCATCCGCGGCGGTCCCGGCCCGGGCTCAGGCGGCGGCCCGGAAATCTCCAAACGCAGCGTCGACCGTTACGCCTCTCTCCTCGGGCTCGACCCCACCCAACGCGAGGCCGCCGCCGCACTCCAACAGGCCTACTCCGAAAACGCTCAGAAGAACGCCCAGGAAATGCAGGACGCCATCAAGGCCGTCCAGGACGACGCCGGAGAAGGCGACCACTCCGCCGTCCTCGAAAAACTCCCCCAGATCATGGGAAAGCACAGCGAAAAACGGGCCGCCCTCCAGAAAGGATTCCTCGACGACCTCCGCTCACTCCTCACACCCAAGCAAGAAGAATCCTGGCCCAAGCTCGAACGCCTCCGCCGCCGCGAGGGCATGGGCGGCGGCATGAACCCCGTCAGCGGCTCCTCCATCGACCTCACCGAGCTCCTCCCCAAACTCAAGCTCCCCGACGCCGAAGTCGCCAAGCTCGACGACACCCTCGAGCAGTACCAGCAGGACCTCGACAAAGCGCTCATCGAGCGCGACAAGGCACGCCGTGAACGCGACGGCGGGCAGACCAGCGGCGTCCGCATGGAGTTCGACATGGAGAGCATCAAGGCCCGAAACGCCGAAGAGCGCGACGCCGCGATCAAAATCCGCGACCTCAACCGCCAGTTCGCACGCCGCCTCGGAGCCCTCCTCAGCGACGAATCCCGTGCCAAGCTCGACGAGGAGTTCAAGAAGCGCAGCTTCCGCCAGATCTTCAAGGAGCCCTACCCCGCCAAGGCAATCAACGCCGCACTCAAGTTCGACGACCTCGACGCCAACCAAAAGAAGGCCCTCCTCGCCGAACAGGAAGCCTACAACCGCGAGGTCGCATCCCTCAACGACAAATGGATGCAGGCCCTCGACAAGGCCGAAACCGAAGGCAAAACCGGCGGCATGTTCGGGCTCCCAGGCATGGGTAACGAGTCCGAAGAACTCGCCGCCGCCCGCAAAGCCCGCCGCGAACTCGACGAAAAAACCTCCCAACGAGTCAAAACCGCCCTCAACGAAAAACAACGCGAAAAACTCCCCAAGAAAAACAACCCCAACAACTCCGTCGAGCTCGCCCACGGCGGAGCCGGCGTCGTCACCAGCACCATCATCGCCGCCGACGGTGCCGAGGGCGACGACGACGCCGAAGCACCCGGCGGCACGGCCATCATGATCATGAACTCACAGCAGCGCTGACCCATCAGCCCTATCCGACCCCGGGGCCGGGCGTCTCACCACGCCCGGCCTCTTTTCCCCCGGGCGCTCGCCCGCGGGCAATCAAACCCCCTCACCCGCGTTGAGCCCGCACCAAGGCCGACCGCCCGGCCCCGTGGTAGCCTGCGCACAACTCAGGCCTTCTCGCTCTCACCTCAAACCAACCCCTCAACACCCACACACCGCTTACGATCACCCCAGACCTCACCCCTCATCGAGCACGGATGCCGACACTCCACTCTCACAACACCGCGGACCCGGCCCTCGCCTTCCCACCCGACCGCAAGCCCGACGCCGACCCCAAGGCCGCCGCCCTGCTCACCCCCGACCAGGCCGTCCGCCTCCGCGCCGTCCCCTTCGCCTTCGCCGATGGCCGCCTCCTCGTCGCCATGATGCAGGCAGGGCTGGAATCCCCAGACCTCAACGCCGACCCAACCGCCGATCTCGCCGCCGCCGACGAAGTCTCCGTCTGCGCAGGACTCCCCGTCACACGCATCCCTCTCAACCGCGAAGTCTTCGCCGACCTCCTTCGCTCCACCTACGCCACCACCGCCGCCCAAATGGCCGCACGCCTCGGCGGTGGAGATGCCAACTCCGAAGACCTCTCCACCAACCTCGAAGCCGTCGACGCCGGCGACCTCCACCGCATGGCCGAGGCCCCCTCCCTCATCAACCTCGTCAACCTCCTCATCCTCGAAGCCATCCGCGCCCGCGCCAGCGACATCCACATCGAGCCCTTCGAAAAACAGCTCACCGTCAAGTACCGCATCGACGGCCAGCTCGTCGAACAACAATCCCCACCCAAGCACCTCCAGCCCGCCATCACCAGCCGCGTCAAAATCATGGGCGGCATGAACATCGCCGAGCGCTACGCCCCGCAAGACGGCCACATCACCCTCCGCTTCGAGGGCCGCAAGATCGACCTCCGCGTCTCCACCGTCCCCACCATCTACGGCGAATCCGTCGTGATGCGCATCCTCGACAAAGAGTCCATCAACCTCGACCTCGAATCCCTCGGCATGCGCGCCCCCGACCGCGCCCACATGGACAAGCTCGTCGCCCTCCCGCACGGCATGGTCCTCGTCACCGGCCCAACCGGCTCGGGAAAAACCACCACCCTCTACGCCGCCCTCACCAAAATCGCCGACCCCTCGCGCAAGATGATCACGATCGAGGACCCCGTCGAGTACGAGCTCGGCGGCGTCAACCAGATCCCCGTCAACCCCAAGCGCGGCCTCACCTTCGCCACCGGTCTCCGCTCCATCCTCCGCCAGGACCCCGACGTCATCATGGTCGGCGAGATCCGCGACGCCGAGACCGCCGAAATCTCCGTCCGCGCCGCCCTCACCGGCCACTTGCTCTTCTCAACCCTCCACACCAACAACGCCGTCAGCGCCGTCGGCCGCCTGCTCGACATGGGCATCGAGCCCTTCCTGCTCGCCAGCGTTCTCGAAGGCATGCTCGCCCAGCGCCTCGGCCGCCGTCTCTGCCAGTCCTGCAAAGCCCCCGCGCCGCTGGCCGAAGAACTCACGCACCGCCTCAGCGCCGACGAGCTCGCCCTCTTCCCGGGCCGCAACGCCTGGCGCGGCAAGGGCTGCGAAAAGTGCGATAATTCAGGCTTCAAACGCCGCGTCGGCTTCTACGAACTCTTCGTCACGACCCCAGGCCTGCGCTCCGCCATCGGCCAGCGCATGAACGCCCGCGACCTGCTCAAGTTTGCCCCCGCCGACTTCACCACCATGCGCCGCGACGGGCTGATCAAAGCCTCACAAGGCTTCACCGCCGTCTCTGAAGTCCTCCGCGCAACCCAGGACGTCGAGGAGGAAGTGCGCTGATGCCCACCTTCCGCTACAGCACGATGGGGAGCAACGGCAGCAGCAACGGCGCAGGCGCCGCGACCATCGACGCCCCCGACCGCGCCGCCGCCATCCGCGAACTCATCCGTCGTGGTGTCACGCCGACCAAGCTCGAAATCGCTGGCGAAAGTGCTTCGTCGGCGGTGCTCATGCCAAGCTCGGCCTCACCCTCAACAGAATCCTCATCCTCTGCGAACGGTCATGCCAACCGCGCGAAGACGCTCGTTCAGAAGACGCCGACCGCGCCCCCTCGCGCCGTCGCCCCAGCATCGACAAAGCCAGCGTCTCCTTCTTTGCATGATTCAGTGACCGGGAGTGCGGCCTCCTTCTTCTCCCGCCCCGCCATGTCTCGCGCCGAAGTCGCCTCCTTCATCCGCGAACTCTCCACCGCCGTCCAGGCCGGGCTCCCGCTCATCCAAGGCCTGCGCACCATCGCCCGCCAAGGCCGCGGCGTCAACCAGAAAGCCATGCTCAATTCTGTCATCGAGAGCGTCGAGCAAGGCAAGTCCCTCGGCGACGCCATGGCCCTCCAAGGCCGCTCCTTCAACGAGCTCACCGTCAACCTCGTCCGCGCCGGCGAAGCCTCCGGCAAGCTCGGCGAAGTCCTCCAGCAGGCCGCCGACCTTCTCGATCGAGAAATCAAACTCCGCCGCGGCGTGCTGGCCGCCACGCTCTACCCCATGATCCTGGCCGGTCTCATCTCCATCTCCGTCGTGATCGTCGTCACCGTCATCGTCCCCAACATCCTCAAGCCCCTCGCAGGCAAGCTCGTCAAAATGCCGCTGCCCACGCAGATCGTGCAGGCCGTAGCTAGCTTTGTCTCGGGCTACTGGTGGGCCATCATCCCCGCCATCGCCGCGACGCTCTACATCATCATCACCCTCTACCGCACGCCCGGACCGCGCCTCTGGTTCGACGGCTTCATCCTCCGCGTCCCCGTCCTTGGCCGCCTCATGCGCGACGTGGCCGTCGGCCGCTTCACGCGCACGCTCGGCACCCTCGTCGCTGCTGGAATCCCCGCCGTCGCCGCACTCCGCATCACCAAGGGCACGCTCGGAAACCGCCAGATGGAACGCGTCATCGACGACGTCTGCGAACAAGTCACCAGCGGCAAAACCATCGCAGACCCCATGGAACAGTCCGGCCTCTTCCCGCCCATGCTCGTCCAGATCATCAACCTCGGCGAACGTTCAGGCCGCCTCGATCAAATGCTCAACCAGGCCGCCGACGCCTTCGAGGACAAGACCGAAACCAGCCTCAAGCTCTTCACCACCGCACTCCCACCGATCCTCGTCGTCATGCTCGCGTGCGTTGTCGGATTTATCGTGCTCTCGATCCTGCTCCCGCTGTTGAGCGCTCAGGAAGCGCTGGGGTAGAGAGAAATTGCCGTTCAGAGAAATTGCCAAATACCAAATTGCCAAAGTGCCAAATGAAGAATAAACACATGAAAAACGAACCCCACCAAGAAATCGCAACGCTCACTCCGATTTGGCCCTTTGGCAATTTGGCATTTGGCAATTTCAATGCTCACCGCCCCCGCCGCGCCTTCACCATCATCGAAGTCATCGTCATCGTCGTGATCCTCGGCGTTATCGCCGCCGTCATCGCGCCGCGTCTGATCGGCCGCATCGGACAGTCCAAACAATCCGTCGCCAAAGCCAACGCCAGCAGCATCGCCAAGAGCGTCCAGATGTTCATGGCCGACCACGGCAAGCCCGAAGCCGGCGCCACGGTCCGCATCCTCATCGAACGCCCGTCAACCGTCACCGAAGGAAGCTGGCAGCCCTACGTCAACTCCGCCGAAGACCTCAAAGACCCCTGGGGCAAAGAGTTCATCCTCGTCATCCCCGGCCAAAAGAATATCGACTTCGACATCGTCAGCTACGGCGCCAACGGCCAGCCCGGCGGCGAAGGCGAAGACGCCGACATCATCGCACCCTAGGTAAGTCGGCTCTCCGAGCCGACTCTTCTGCTTCTCACGCCCTCCAGCTCCTCCTCACCGACCGCACATCTCAACTCAATGCCCGCATCGAATCGCCAACCCCTCTCCTCTCCAAATTTGGCCCTTTGGCCATTTCCAAGTTTGGCCATTTTCCCCCGCGCCTTCACGCTCATCGAGCTGATCGTCGTCATCATCATCCTGACCGTCGCCGCCTCCCTCATCGTCCCGCGCCTCGTCGCCACCCCCGGCCGCGGCGCCGAACGCAACGCCCTCGCCCTCGCCGAACTCCTCTCCGCCGTCGGCACCCGCGACGCCCTCACCTCCGAAAACCTTGCCATCGCCTTCGACCCGCGCAAGAAGACCGCCGCGCTCCAGACCCTCCGCACCCGCGGCCAAACCCTCGATTGGAACGCCCGCTCCGAGTGGGCGGCCGATTCCCTTGTCCCCGCCGTGACCCTCGACGACGCCGAGATCCTCAACGTCGCCGCGGACGGCATCACCGTCGATCCGTCCTCGTGGCGGATCGAGTTCCGCCCCGGAACCCCGCGACCCGCCGTGCGCGTCGTCGTCGCACAGAAGGGCGCAAGCAAGGCCTGGCGCATCGACCTCCCGCGCGGCTCCATGCGCGCCATCGTCACGCCCACCACCCGCGGCAACAACGAACCACCGCTCGACCCTCTCACGGTCGATCTCGACGCCACCGGCAAGGAGATCCAGCCGTGGTAAGACGCACCCCACGCGAGCAAAGCTCTTCTCCGATTTGGCCATTTGGCCATCTGGCATTTGGCAATTTCCGCCGTGCCCCCCACGGCGTCGCCCTCGTCGACGTCATCGTCGCCACCGTCATCCTCGGAATCGCCCTCGGCGTCCTCCTCAACATCCTCGGTCGATCCATCGACGCGCAGTCCACCGGCGAAAAACTCCAGACCGCCGCGTCGCTCCTCGACGAACAGCTCAACCTCGTCCTCATGCGCGGCCCCGACAACTACGCCTCCCGTTACCCCACCGACGGAACCTGCGACGCACCCTTCACCGATTACCGCTACAAACTCGCCATCCACGCCGCCGGCGGCGGGCAGCCCTACGAAGTCGCCGCGACCATCCTCTGGACCGTCGCCGGCCGCGAACGCTCCGTCGAAGCAACCACATTGATCGCGCCGCGCCTGGGCGACGATCCCGACCCCGTGCGCACCCCCGACGCCGTCGTGGAGCGCGTGCAATGAAAACCAACACCCGCGCCTTCACCCTCATCGAGCTCGTCGTTGCGCTCATCGTCGGCGTGATCGTCACCGGCGCGACCACCGCCATCGTCCGCCAGTTCACCCACGCCAAGTCCCGCGCCGTCGCCCGTCAGGAGGCCTTTGCCCGCGCCTCCGCCGGCGCCGATCGCATCGCCTCCGACATCGAGCAGTTCGTGCGCGACGAGGAGCTCACCTTCGCCAAGGTCGCCATCCAGAACCAGGGCGACGGGGCGGGAGTTGTCCAGCTCGTCACCCGATCGCTGCGCCGTGTGCGCACAAACAGCGACAATCCCGAGGGCGCCGACCGCGAGGTGATGTTCCACGTGGAACACTTCCCCGACGCGCTGTGGCGGCGCACCGACGCGCCCGCGGATGAGTACCTGGACGCGGGGGGGATCGCCGAGCCGATCGTGCGTGGGGTGACAAGTTTGTCGTTGCTCGCTTCGGACGGTACCACATGGCTCGACACCTGGGACAGCGACCGTGACGGGTACCCGCATGGGGTGCAGGTGACGGTCACGGCGCTGGCGGATGACGGGGTGACGAAGGGGACGGCGCGGCGGACGGTGGCGCTGGACCGGACGCCGTTGCCGGTGATTGCGGCTGATTCTTCAGGTTCAGGTGCGGGTTCGGGGAGCACGGGGGCGGCGCGATGAAAAAAATCTCGCAACGCCGTGGGTTTGCCACCATGATCGTCTTGTGGGTCGTGGGGATCTCGGTGATTTTGATGGCGGCCGTGGAGTCGGCGTCGTACCGGCAGGCGGCGGCGGGGCGCGAGGCGGTGGCGCAGGTGCGGGCCCACTGGGCGGCCCGGGCGGGCGTGGAGATGGCGATCGCGCGGATCGAAGAATCGACTCTGAATCCGGACACTCAGAATGCCTATGCGCTGACGGACGAGCTCGCGGCGGGGTCGGACGGCGTGCTGGGGCGCGCGGGCGCGGGGCAGGCGGCGTACCGCGTGTCGTACATGGACGGCGGGGTCGAGCACCTGGGCGCGTTCGACGCCCACTCGCGGATCAACATCAACACGATGACGGCCGACGACTTGATCCTGTTGCCGGGGATGACCGAGGACATCGCGGACGCGATCTTGGACTGGATCGATTCGGACGACGACCCGCACCCGTTGGGCGCTGAGGATTCGTACTACCAGTCCAGCGCGTACCCCTACAAGCCGCGGAACGCGCCGATGCGTTCGCTGGCGGAGTTGGAGTTGATCCCGGGCGTGACGCCGACGATGGTGCGCGGCGAGGATTGGAACATGAACGGGCGGCTCGACCCCAACGAGGACGACGGGGACGCGAGCTGGCCGCCGGATAATGCGGACGGGAAGCTGGACGCGGGCTGGTCGGGGATCGTCACGACGGCGAGCCGTGACGGCGGGTTGTCGGCGTCGGGGAAAGCGCGGCTTGATCTGGCGACGGCGACGCCGGAGGAGATCGTGCAGCGGCTTCATGTGACGACGGACCAGGCGGACGTGATCAGCGAGTACGGGCAGGCGCAGGGCGCGACCATGGGCGGGTTTATTCAGCGTGATCTGAATCGTCTGGTGACGCCGCAGGCGTTCTCGTCGTCTTCTTCGCAGGCCGACGCGTTGACTCGCGATCAGTTGGCGACGCTGTTTGATGAGGCGCAGATTGGCGCATCGTCGAGCGGGGCGTCTTCGGGTTCGAGCGCGGCGGCGAGCGCGGGGGTGAGTTCGACGAACCCGTCGGCTCCGTCGCTGCCGGGAAAGCTGAACATCAACACTTGCCCGGCGGAGGCGCTGCAATATTTGCCGGAATTGGACCCGGCGCTTGCGGACGCGATCATCGCGGCACGGGAGTCGAGGCCGAACGGGTTTTCTTCGATTGTTGAGCTTTTGGACGTGCCGGGGATGACGCGCGGGCGGGTGGCGCGCATCTCTGGGTTCCTGGACGTGCGGTCGAATGTGTATGTTGTGTCGTCGCGCGGGCGTGACTCGGCGACTGGGATCGAGGTTGAGTTGGTGGCGACGATCGATCGGTCGGCGTTGCCGGTGATGGTGCGGGAGTTGCGTGCCCCATGACGAGAATCGGCCGGAACAACTCTGGGTTGGGCAAGGGCGGCAATGGGAAGTCGAGCTTGCTCGGCGGCGTGGGCCGCGTTGCGGGGTTGCGGCGCGGCGTGGGCGGGTGGGCGCTGGTGGTGCTGGAGGTTGAGCCGCGTCTGAGGATCGTTGCGAGCAAGGGGTATCCGATCGGCGACGAACGCGCGATCGAATCGGCATTGGAAGCGGCGAAGGTTCTCACGTTGGTGAGGCTGGCTCCGGCACGGCAGACTGTTGCGCGAATGACGGGCGTTCCGGCGGGCGCGGCATGGGAGATGGCGGCGGCGGCAAACATGCTTGGCGAGGCGATGCTGCCCGAGGGCGTGCCGGCGCACCGGCGCGGCGCGGGCGTGATCCCCGACGGTGCGGTCGTTGATGGTTCCGGTGTGGGTCAGCGGTCGGCGCTGCTCACGGCGTGGCGTGGCGAAGCGGACGAGAACGACCCGATCGATTGGGAAGACCAGCGGTGGACGACGGAGGTCGCGGCGCTCGCGTTCCTGCGTGGGCGAGGGGCGATCGCGGCGAGTTGCGAGCGGGAGAGCGGGGCGATCTCGGTTGTGGCCGTGGGCGCGGCGCGGGCGGCGGCACGGGTGTTGATCGAGTCGGCAGCGGATGAGGGAGCGTGGCGTGAGCGTGTGGCCCGGCATGTGGCGGAAACGGGAGCGCTCGTCGGCGCTCCGTCGAACGCAGGGTTTTCGGCGAGCGGTTCGCTGATGCTTTCGAGCGAGAGCTTGTCGCTTTTGCGCGGTCGGGTCGAGGGCGTCTCGGCGGACCCGGCGTGGATGGACTCTTTCGGGCTGTGCCTGGGCGCGGCGTTGGCGGCGAGCGACGAGCAGCACGGCGGGGCGGGTTTGGCGGGGATGTTCGCCCGGGAGCCGGAGAATCGTCCGCCGCTGGTGGAGAGGATGGCGGCGTGGGTTTCTTCGCCGGTGAACGCGTTGGGGGTGATCGCGCTGGCGGTGCTGGTGATGTTGCTCGCGCCGCTGGGTTTGGCGGCGGCGCGGCTGGCGATCTTGAACGCCAAGAGTGAGGGGCTGACGGATCAGGATCGGTCGCGGGCGGAGATGCAGAAGCGGTCGGCGTTGTATCGCGAGTTGGATTCGGCGCGCTGGCCGATGACGAAGCTGTGGGCGGATATCTCGGCGGCGACGCCGCAGGGCGTGCATGTGGAAGCGATGCGGCTGGCGCCCGAGCAGGGTCTGTCGCTGCAGGGGACGGCCGAGACGACGGAGGTTTTGAACACGCTGCAGGCGAACCTGAACGCGACGCTGTTGTTTGAGAAGTTGAAGGTGATTCGTTCGGAGTCGACCTCGTCGGGTGTGTCGTTTGATCTGAGCGCGGACGTGGTGGGTCCGCATCATGCGGTGGCGAAGCCGGCGGACGACTGGGCGGCGAAGTCTCTGGCGGTGCGGTTGTATGGTGAGGAGAGTTCGGGCGGCGGGGCTGAGAGCTCGGCGGGTTCGGCGGCGTCGAACGGCGGGCGGAATGATGGCGGTGATCGGCGCGGGGATCGGCGTGGTGGAGATCGGGGCGGGCGTGGGGAGGAAGTGGCGGGGGCGCGGCCGGCGGGCAAGCCGCTGGATGTTCCGGGCCCGATTTCGGATGAGGCTATTGCGGCGCTGGATTTCGGGAAGGCGAGCCTGGAGTGGGTGAAGCGGAAGACGGCGGCGACGAAGGTGACGGACGCGGCGGTGAAGGCGCGGCTTGAGGACGAGGTGAAGAAGATCGACGAGCGAAGGAACAAGCTCAAGTCGTCGGGGGGTGGGGCATGAAGGGCCTGATCGCTCGGTTTGAGGCGATGCCCCGGGCGGCGCGGTGGTTGGTCCTCGGGGGCTTGGGGATCGGCGCGTACTTTGCGATGGTGGAGCCGGTGCTGGACGCGACGGCGAAACTGAACGCGGCGTGCGCGAGCCGGTTGGCGCGGTTGGAGACGGCGGCGCGGGATCATGCGACGGATAGTTCGGTGGAATCGGACGTGAAGCTTGGCGTGCAGCGGTACGGGCTGGTGTCGATGCCGGGCGCGCCCAAGGACAGGTCGGAGGCGTTGAACCGTCGGATTGCGCAGGTGCTGATGGCTCACAGCGTGCGGGACGTGACGACGACGGTGAAGGAAACTCCGCTGAGCGGGAACGCGTTGGGCGCGAGCGAGCGCGGCGGAGTTTGAGGGGGCGGGGCGGGCGGAGGGTGGGAGCGACATTCGGGTGGATCGGTTGGTGACTGAGCTGCAGTTTGAGGCGACGCCCGAGACGGTGGCGGCGGTGGTGGCGGACCTGGAGAGGTCGCCGGAGATCGCGACGGTGTCGCGGTTGCAGGTACGGAAGGCGGTCGCGGGTGGTGGGAGTGGGGCTGGGAACGGATCTGGTTCTGGCTCGAAGGGTTCGTCGTCGCGGTTGGTGAAGGCGATCGTTGCGGCGGAAGCGTGGCAGACGGTGCGAAAGGGGCGTTCGCGATGAGCGGCGGGCGTCATCATCATGCGGTTCGGTGGCGTGCGGCGTGGTCGGCGCTGTCGGGGGCGGGGCGGTTGGCGCTCGCGTTGATCGTGATCGCGGGGTTGGTGCTGGTGGTGTCGGCGGCGGGGCTGGCGACGACGTTGCTCGCGCCGTCGGCGGGGCGAGCGAGTTCGGCGGCGATGGACGAGAAGCAGTTGGCGGAGCGTTTCGCGGCGGGGTTCGAGCGTTCGCTGGCGCAGGTGAACGGGCGGTCGATGTTCTTTGATCCGGTCGCGCCGCGTCACGAGCCGGTGCGGACGGCGAGTGATGACTCGGACAAGCCGCCGCCCGCGCCGACGCGGTACGGCGGGCCGGCGCTGATCGGGTTTGCGAACGGGGCGGCGTGGTTCGCGGACGGGAAGAAGCTGGGGGAGGGTGAGGGCGGGGATTCGAGGTTCAAGGTGAAGAAGGTTGTGGCGCCGTGGAGCGCGGTGGTGGAGTGGGAGGGTGTGGAGTTCACGGTGGGGTTGTTTGACCGAGACCGGCTGGTTTTGCCGCGGGCTTCGGTGGAGGGCGCGGGCGAGGCCGGCGCAGCGAATGGGGCGACGAGTGGGGTAACGAGCGGATCGACGAGTGGCGCGACGGAGAGCGCGGGCTCGGACATCAAGAAGAGTGAAGCGAAGGAGCCGGTCGTGGTACCGGCGGCGGCGATTGCGAAACCTGAGACGACACCAGCGACGGCACCAGCGACGACTCCCGAGTCTTCGCCGGGCGCGTCGCCAAAGAAGAGATGACCCATGCGCGACGATCGTTTGAAATTGAGGTTTGGATCGGTGGGGAGGGCCTGGGCGGTCGCGGGGTCGGTCGCGGCCTCGGTCGCGATGGTGGCGGGCTCTGCGGTTGCGCGGCAGGAGAAGCAGCCTGAGAAGGCGGTGGAAAAGTCTGAGGAGAAGGTGCCGGAGGTGATGGGCGCGAACAACCGGCGTGTGTTGGACGGGCCGGCGACGGTGCTGGCGTTCAAGAACGTGACGGTGGAGCAGTTGGTGGCGTTCATTGTGGAGGCGACGGGGAAGGTGGTGATGCCGCAGCAGGACGTGCTGACGCGGCGGGTGACGGTTTTGAACGATCGGCCGATCCCGAGGCAGCAGGCGTTGGACCTGGTGTTTTTGGCGTTGCAGCAGGCGGGCGTGGCGGTGGTGGAGACGGAGGACTTGATCACGCTGCGGGATCTGGCGGAGGTGCAGAAGACGGCGGTGCCGGTGATCGGGCCGGAGGAGTCGGTGCTGAAGCGCACGGACCCGGGGAACGTGATGGAGAAGGTGTTCGCGCTGCACAACGCGACGGCGGAGAACATCGGGACGATTCTGAAGGATTCGATCCCGGACTACGCGAAGCTGACGGTGGACAAGGAGTCCAACCAGGTGATCGTGATGGGGAACGTGGGGCTGCTCAAGCGGCTGGAGCGGTTGATCACGTCGCTTGATGCGCCCAACGCGGCGGCGTTGACGACCGAGACGTTCCGGTTGCGGTACGCGGACTCGGAGCAGGTGGCGGCGAATATTCGTGATTTGTACTCGGCGGAAGCGCCGCGCACGGGCGGCGGGCAGAACAACCAGCAGAACCCGTTCGCGAACTTTTTCCGCGGCGGTCAGGGCGGCGGGCCGGGTGGTCAGGGCGGCGGTCCGGGCGGGAATCGGCCGGGCGGCGGTCAGGGCGGGAACCAGGGTGGCGGGACCCGTCCGGGCGGGACGGGGGCGACGAGCCCGGATTCGGCGTTGTCGGCGAACCTGCGGGTGTCGGCGAACACGCAGCAGAACTCGGTGACGGTGCTGGCCGAGCGGCAGGTGCTCGAGCAGATTCGGAAGCAGATCGAGACGTTCTGGGATCGTCCGTTGCCGGAAGAGGCGGTGGTGCCGCGGATTTACGACCTGAAGAACAGCGACCCGATCAAGGTGCGGGATTTGTTGGAGGGGTTGTTCGGGAAGGGAACGCCCGGAACGGGGACGGGCAATCAGTCCACCACCACGCAGGGTGTGGGTCGGCTGGCGGGGCAGTTCTCGTTCCAGGCGATCCCGGAGGCGGGGCGATTGGTGGTGGTGGCCAAGTCGCCGGACAATCTGGCGGTGATCGACAAGATCGTGGAGGGGCTGGACTTGCCGCAGTCGGTCGGGCTGCCGGACGTGGTGGAGCTCAAGCACGCTTCGGCGGAGGAGTTGGCCGAGCAGTTGAACACGCTTTTGGCGCAGGACGGGACTCTGGCGCAGATCCAGCGTGCGGCGTCTGGTCTTTCGACGAGCGCGGCGACGGCGAGCCCGTTCGCGGCGGATCAGACAGCCAACACCACGAACAACCAGGCGAACACGAACAACACGACGACCTCGGCGAACAACATCGCGTTCTGGTGGCAGCGTTCGAGGCCTCCGACGGACAAGCGGGGAGCGTCGAACCTGATCGGCGCGATCCGCATTGTCCCTGTGTGGAGGCAGAACTCGCTGATGGTGATGGCCCCGCCGGAGTACCGGGCGTCGGTGGTGCAGATGATCGAGGCGCTCGACAAGCCCGGGCGGCAGGTGCTGATCGCGGGGGTGGTGTGCGAGATCAGCCGGGACGACGCGACGGCGCTGGGGTTGCGGTGGGCGGCGGGCCCGATCACTCCCAACAAGACGGACAACGCGTTCTCGATCGGTCCGACCGGGAACAGCACGCAGACGATCACGGGGACGAAGAACAATCTGCTGCCGTCGTTGTTCGATACGTCGGTGCTCAACGTAGGGACGAACCTGAACCTGCTGTTGCAGGCGCTCAACGAGAAGACGGGCGTGAACATCCTGAGCGAGCCGCGGATCTTCACGAGCGACAATCAGGAGGCGGAGTTCTTTGACGGGCAGGACATCCCGTTCATCACGAACTCGCAGACGAACGCGCAGGGGAATCTTGTTCAGTCGTTCGATTACCGCGCGGTGGGTATTCAGCTGAAGATCCGCCCCCGGATCACGGTGAACCGGGACATTGACCTGCAGGTGAACCTGCAGTTGTCGTCGATCGCGCCGGGCGGGCAATCGACGTTCGGCGGGTTCATCGTCGATCGTCGTGAGACCACGACCCAGCTGATCTTGGGCGATGCTCAGACGGTGGTGATCTCGGGGATCTTGCGGGCGGAGGACTCGGACGTGGTGCGGAAGGTGCCGCTGCTGGGGGATATCCCGCTCTTGGGGGCGTTGTTCCGCTCGACTGAGAAGGAGAAGAAGACGACGGAGCTGCTGGTGTTTATTACGCCGCTGGTGGTGGAGAACTCCAAGGAGCGGGACAATCTGAACGTGCCTTACCGCGAACGGCTCAAGAGCTTGCGTGATGACCTCGGGAAGAACGACCCGGACGCGGTGCGGCCGAGTTATGACGCGAAGCCGGCGAGCGAGGGGGCGGGTCCGGCGACGGACGGGGCGAGCCCGACGCCGCCGATGCCGAGCGAGCCGAAGGTTGAACCCAAGCCGACGCCCAAGATGGATGATTACCGTTCGCGGAATTGAGGGCGGTTGCTCTCGACAACGGACGGGCAACCGAGAGAAGCGCATGGGTCGATCGCAACGCGGTGAACGGGGTGTTGTCCGGGCGGAGTCGGCGCGCGCGCTCCCGGTGTTGTCAGTCCCTGTGTTGTCATTCCTGGCGTTGTCGCTTGTGTCGGCGTGCGTGGTGCTGTCGAGCTCGGGGTGCGTGACGGAGGGGAAGCCTCGGGCGCGGACGATGACGGAATCGACGCGTGCGGCGGTGGCGGAGAGGCAGGGTTCGTCGGGGGCTTCGGGGTCTTCCGGTGCCGTGCCGAGCGGGGTGGTGGCCACTCCGGTTCCGCCGGATCTATCAACGAGCGCGCGGTTGAACTTTCGAATCCAGCCGATGGGAGCGCTGGGGTACGACGGGATGGTGCTGCCGCTGGTTTCTCCGGACGGGAAGTTTTTGGCGGTGGAGCGTGGCGATCCGCCGAGCTGGGGGACGGTGCTGGCGGGGGCGGACGCCGCACCGGCGCTGTCGGCGGTGATCGCGGTGTACGACCTTGCGTCGGGCGCTCCGGGTGACGCGGCGAAGGGGAACCCGGGCTCGGGAATTCTGCGCGAGATTCCGCTCGGCGAGAGCGTGCCGCGCGGGGCGGTGCTGGGACGGTCGTGCGACACGAAGGGGTTTTTGATCGAGATGCCGCGGCCGGACGGTTCGCGGTCGATCGGGCGTGTCGGGTGGTTGACTGGCAAGACCGCGTGGTTGGTGCAGGACGGGCGAGTGAACGCGCACGCGGTGGTGACGCCGAGCGGATTGCTGGCGTTCACGCGGCGCGAGGTGGGCGCGGGGAGAACATTTTCGCTGGTGCTGCAGTCGCCGGACGGAACGCAGCGTGTGATGGGGGCGGAGAACGGTGCGAAGGGCGATGGTGGGGCGGAGTTGTCGTACCTGTTCCCGGTGTTTGGGGGTGACGGGACAACGTTGAACGTGCTGGCGCTCTCGGACGGGGCTCTGGAGATGGTCACGGTGCGGGTCCACGAGAACGGCGCGCGGGCGGAGTTTGGTTCGGTGCTGGCGCGGCAGCAGATCGCGGCGGGGGCGGACGTGGCGCTGGCGTATCAGGTCGTTGCGCCGGCGCAGACGACGCTGCTGGGGCGGATTGGCAAGGTCGAGGCGGGGGCCGCGGAGGGCGAGGCGCGGGGCGCGGTGGTGTATCACCCGGGGATGGGGAGGATGGCGGAGTTTGACTGGCGGCGCGGGGTGTTCGTGCCGTTGGTGGGCAAGTCGATCGCGGCGGTCTCTTCGCCGTTCGTGGAGCCGGGGGGTTATTTCGCAACGACGCCGGAGGGGCTGACGTTCATGCCGTTTCCACGCGGGGACGGGGAGTCGGCGCCGAAGCGGTTGCCGCTGGGTCGGATGCTGGATGTGCCGTACGTGGCGAGGGCGACGCGCGACCCGGCGCGGGCGTTGGTTCTGCTGGGTCCGGGCGGGACCGCGAACGCGCCGCGGATTGAGGTGATGGGGGTGAGTTTTCCTCCGTCCGAGGTGACGCCTGACGCCGTGCCGCGCGCGGGGGTGGAGGGGGACGCGGCGGGTCGGAAGGTCCAGTAACGTTGAGTCCGGCGCTGTGTTCTCCGGGGGTTTTGCAGGGGAATCCGGGCGTGGACGCCCCGTCTTGCTGATGGCGTCGTGCGGGTGGGATTGGGCGCGTGAACGACCGATATTTGGGGTGATGCGAGGCGTTGCCCAATCGTGGATGGTCGTGTGTCTGAGCGCGCTCGTGGGGCTCGCTGTGCCGCGGGAGGGGGCCGGCGCACGGATTGGGGCGCGGGAGGGGCCGGGGGACGAGTTGCCGGCGATGGCGGATCGTCCGAACTCGGCGCGGCGTGTGGTGCGGGTGTTTGATTTCGAGGAGCAGCGGACGAACCCGACTCCGGTGCCGCGGTATTGGGTGCGCGGGCAGGACGATCGGACGGTTGAGAACGGGGTGCACCGGATCGCGCGAAATCGGCCTGGGTTTCCTTCGTGGAACACGGCGACGCTGGACTATGAATCCAAGGCGTATCGCGGGTCGGGGTCGTTGAAGCTGCCGACGTCGGGCGGGAGCGCGAGCCTGCTGCTGGAGCCGGGCGTGATCCCGGTTTTTCAGAGCGCGGACTACAACATCACGGCGTATGTGCGGACGGAGAAGCTGGTGGCGGCGCGGGCGCGGGTTGTGGCGCGGTTGCTGGACGCGTCGGGCGTGCTGGTGGCGGACGGGGAGCACGCGAGCGAGATGGTGGTGTCGGAAGGGAAGTGGACGGCGGTTTCGATCGATGTCGAGGCGGCGTCGGACAACGCGGCGTTTTTGGAGTTGGAACTGCAGTTGCTTCAGCCCGAGCAAATGGTGGTTCCGGGAGTGGCGACGGGGGAGCGCAAGGTCGGGACGGTCGCGAAGTCGTTTGTGCAGGACCTGGAGGGGGCGGCGTGGTTTGACGAGCTGACGGTCACGCAACTGCCGCGGATTGAGCTGGCGACCAACGGCGTGGGGCACATCGTGCTGTCGCCGGAGGTC
>JBGAOD010000001.1:0-105652 GCA_044221955.1 Phycisphaerales bacterium
GGTGTCGGGCCTCTGGACGGTGAAGTTCCGATCCAGCACGTTCTCCGCCACCGGGTACGTGTGCGCGGAGTCGGTCGTGCACACACGGAACTTCCGCTTCACCTTCGATCGAATCTGGTGCCGACGCATGAGCCGCGCGATGGTCTTGCGGTTGCGTTGCACGCCGCGCCGCGCCAGGGCCGCATGCACCCGCGGGGCGCCGTAGGTTCCGCGGCTCTCTCGGTGCACGGCACGGACCTGCTCGAGCAGTTCGTTGGCCGCGGCCTCGCGCTTCCCCGTCGGGTGCTTGAGCCAGCGGTAGTACCCCGACACGCTCACCTTGAGCACGCGGCAGCAGTCGGCGACGGTGAACTCCGGGACCAGGTGGTCCTTGATGCAGGCGAAGATCACGGGCGGCCTCCTTCCTCTTTTGCGAAGAAGGCCGTCGCTTTTTTGAGAATGTCCCGCTCGAGGCGGAGACGCTTGTTCTCCGCCTCGAGTTCGAGCACTCGGGCACGCATCTGCTCATCGGTGGGCGGCGTGAACGTCCCGCCCCCGCCCGAAAGGCTCTTGCGGGCCCGGCTGACCCACACCGCCAGCGTGTTGGCCGGCATCCCCAGATTGGCCGCGGCCTCATCCACCCGCCGCCCCTGATCGACCACCAGCTTCACCGCCGACTCACGGAACTCCTGCGTGTACTTCTGCTTGCCTGCCATGTGAACGTGCTCCTTCGGATGGGAAGTATCCCATCGATCGGACCCGTCCACCGGATCTGGGCAACCTCAATCTCCATATAGAACCCGAACTGTACGACTGGAAATTTGTCCAACGGTCCGCTTGACTAGCCGCAGGAGGCCTACAGTCGAGACATGAATCGGATCATTAAAACACTAGTCGCGGTTCTGTCTTTGAGTTTCATTGCGGATTCGTTTGGACGTCAGACGGTCTATGAACACATTCACGCAACCGAATTTTCCGCGCCGACTGCTACCGATACTCTGTTTGTCTACCAGAACCCCCAAACGACGTGTACCGACGGAACATGCACGAGCGATTCGATAATCTTCGGCATCAACACGACTCGTTTTCTTGCCCAAACGGACATATATGGGCACATACGCGACTCTAAGGCCCTAGTCGGACAAGGGAACCTTTCGCGGTACGCGGTTCTTAAGATCGCCGCGTTCGATGTAAATTCCGCAGACAATGCGAGTGACTGCCTTGGCACCGACATTGACGATGAAGATTGCACCTGTAAATATAGCGTTCCAGAGAGGGATTATGTATTCTTCGACGGCACTCGCGTTGATGAACTTTCCCCCGATCACAATCACTACGGGTACCTTCGAGGAGCTCGCGATGTATATACCATAAGCGAATTCTTGATTCCGATTGAAAAGCTAAAATTTCCATATCACCGAGGTATCGCAGGCAGTGCGCCAACGCCAGCAAGTAATCAAGTCGAAGTTCGAATGGACCAACTTGGATTGCATTGCAAACGGCGCACGCATATCGCGTGGGCAACTCTATCAATTAAAACCGTCTCCCCTATTGTTCTCGTTCATGGAAACAGCCAGACTGGTGAATTCTTTACTCGAAGAGGCACTACAACGGCAATCACAAAGAACGGCTGGCTTTGGGACAACTCTATCTCTCTAAGTCTCCCCGACGGGCAGGATTCTATTAGCAATAATGCGGGTCAATTGCGGCTAGACATTCCGCGCGTGGCCACGGAATTTGGCGTCAATAGCATTCACATACTCGCCCACAGCAAAGGGGGACTAGATTCTCGCGAATATCTAGCTGCGCATTACACGCCTCCAAGCCCATCCCAACCGAACGGCTTCCATGTACTGTCACTCACCACATTGAGCACGCCGCACAATGGGAGCGCTCTGGCGGACGGGATCGTGCGTGCGAACGCTGCACTTCAACTCAATGCGATTAACTACCCCGATGATTCCGACGCATTATTCTACTTGCGGTTATTCGAATTCTTTGACTCGAATCCGGGCTATCCAAATCTCGTCACGGACTTTGTTCAATCTTTCAATCGAACAAATATTCCCGCATTACCGTCCAATTCTGGCGCAACTGGAACCCGCTATTACGCCGAAGGTGGAGATGTGGATCAAACTGCTGACGGGAGCGTTGACTGGTACGGCGAAATTGCGGGGCTTCCAGAAGAAGACGAGCGACTTAGACTCTCTCCTTTTCAGATAGCCGCAGTAAATCGCATCTATCAATATCTCGGACATCATACGACGTTCTTAGTGAGCTATGTCTCCGCTCCCCCTCCAATTCAGGGGTACGGAGGGCCGCCGATCCTGTTTCGCATCGTACAGGCACCGCCCACAGCGACATTTGCGCAAAATGACGCATTGGTTACGGTAGATTCCGCTCTCGGAAAGCCGCAGTATTATACCAAACTCTCCCAGACAAAAACATGGAATGGACCAAACGGTATCAATCACAGCACGATTGCCGCAACAAATCCTACGTCTTACGCTGTCGCTAGGTGGATGAAGCAGACGGAGAGATCCATTGGGGACTTGAAATGATCTCTGTCAGTGCCAAAAAAGCACGATTTTCACTGGTCGTGCTCGCCGCAACTGCCAGCCTTTTGATGTTTTTTTTCCTCGTTCACCTCATGCGATCAACGAGTGCAACTGACTCTCCGCATCAACCGGCTTCGACATCCGCCGCTGCATCACCCGTTGTAGAACATTTGACATTGGACGGATACACGACGGGAGTGCGTGATTTGCTAAGAGATGCCAACAACTTGCTGCTGGCGGAATCTTCCAATCCCAATGTCCACGACATGTTCTTTTGGGGACTAACGTTTAAGCAGGTAGTAGCAATTGTGGACAGCCATTCGCCATTCGTTGAATTGAGAGATTTTGATCGTCTAACGGGTCCTGATTTCCCGATTTATCTATGGAAAGATAACAATCTTGTTTCTGTAAATCGCGGCGATTTAATGAGTCGCTCAGATTTGAGTATTTTGTTAGTAAATTCAAGGCGGAATACTGATCTTATGGGTTTTGATCCATTTACTGTGAAGCACGGAGAATATAATAAAACTTTCACGATAACATGCAACAGTGCGCTCATGAAATTTTCGGGCGATGTAGTCATTGACGCGGCAACGGACCCGAACAAGAGTGTGCTTTCCGTTCTTTCAGCGAAGGGCCCAGTAAGTGGATCTGCAGGGCTTATCACAGGCGGGAGTTATCACGTTCAAGGTCCCATGTATATTGACTGTTTTCGCTATCCAGATGGCGCATCATTGGGGCTGTTGGCCACCTTGAATGATGTGGCGATTCCGAAGGCGGCAGAGATTTGTTGGTCTCCCGCCGGCCGATGGATAATTTGTTATTCATACGCTTATCGGGATATTTGGATTGTCAAGAGACCCCTCATATGATTGGAAACCACAAGGAGTATAGCATGTATATCGGGGTTGCCAAGTGGCTCTTAGTTCTTGGGGCGGCGGCAGCATGGAGCTGTATCCCATTGGCCAAAGCGCAACCGCCTGAAGAAGAGGTCGAACTTGGTTCATCACAGAGCGGTCTGATGGCTATGGAGCAGTCTGCGCTCCCGGTTACGAGTTCTATGACTGTAGTGGTTGATCAGTGCGCCGTGATTCATATAATATTTACTTCTGAGTACTCCGATTTAGAAGTCAAGGTGTTGACACCAACCGGACTTGAAATCAACCGTAATTGGCTGATCAGCAACGGTTGGACCTATCTCTTTTACCCGCCATCGGGGCCTGATACTACAGGCGAATCTTTGATTTTTGAATCCGTGGCAAACGGAGGATCGAGCTATGAAATCTTGTTTCCGTCATTTGGACCTGGGAACTACACGGTTCAGGCCGCGCGTGCCTCGGGGTCGTCCCACAGATCACCAATTATTGTACAAACGCGATCGGATAGTAAGGTCGTGGCAGAGTTGTCTATTTTGAACAACGGTATTGTTTTTATGGACCGGCCGCTACCAGTTGTGTTGGAATTGTTTGACGGGGATGTGCCTGTTGCTGCTGGTCCAATCACGCTACAGTTGTTTCCGGCGCTCGACGAATTCAACCATATTATCCCCACGCCATTAACGTTTCGAGATGATGGGATGGGTTCTGATGCTGTAGCAAACGATGGTGTGTATTCTGCGTTAGTCTTGCCATCCATGTTTAGTGGTCCGATCGAACATATCATTAGTGGCAATGTTTCATTTCACGACGCACTGGGACATCCGGTAGTAAGGACGTTAGGGAGGAGATTCAAGGCAGAGTATGCTCAGCCGCATTTCGTGCGGGATGCAGCGGGAACGCCAGTAGTTACTTTCACTGCAGTAGGGACGGATGGACTCTCCATCGCTTCCCAATACACCGCTGGAACCGTTCTACAAGAGTTTTTTCTTCAGGTTACGCTTGAAACGATCTCTGGAAAGCAGATTCAGGCACGCGGAAGCGTGATAGGTTCCTCGACCTCAGGCGATTGGATTACGGCCTTGCTCCCCGGCGATGTTATTTTAGCCACCACAGAGAATGGACCTTATAAGGTCACGTCTATGCGATTGTATACTAACACGGCGTTCGCCAATATGTTGCTGATTGATGTCGCGAACGATTTAAGTATTGTTTCGCCTTCTTTCACTCGATTTGATTTCGGCGGACCTCCCGTAGTTATTAATCAAGTAGCATCGGAATCGGTTGTGGATACTAATCACAATGGAAAGATTGATTGGCTTACAATCAGTGCGGCTTTCGTTATCCGCGAAGCAGGAGTGTATCAGTTTTCGGCGTCATTGATGGATTCTTGTGACGAATTTATCGCATTTGCTGAATTTCCTGATCTTTCCAGCGGCGCAGGGACTCTAATGCCGTTTAAAGTTATTGAAATTTCGCAAAGCGCTATTGATAATGCCGTAATTGCGGGTGGTGCTGTAGGGGGGCTCCCATATGTTGTGAATTTTTCGTTTCGAGGAGATGACATCGGTCGTCATGGTCTGAATGGGCCGTACTCTTTTCGAGATGTAGAGTATTCAAATCTTCAGACCAAGAGCGGACGGTTTGATTTGGAGTACGACTCCATCGCATACGTAGGAGGCATATTTGAACATTTTGAGATGGCTCCGGACTGTAATAACAACGGGATTCCAGACAGGTGTGAGATCAAGAATGGCATTTCTCCTGACGAGAACCTCAACGGTATTCCCGACGGTTGCGAGTGCGTGGCTGACTTCGATAAAGATGGGTTCATCACTGGAGATGACTTTGATAGCTTTGTGAGCGAGTTCGAGCTGGGTGTGCCATCTGCCGATATTAATGGCGATGGCTTTATAACCGGAGATGATTTTGATCTCTTTGTGGCCGCATTCGAAAGCGGGTGCTGAGCCAGGCCGACGATAAGGACGGTCCCGACACCGATCGAGCGGCCAAACTCGTTCAGGCCGAGAAGCTCCTTCGCGAGGCCCTCGTCGGCGACCTCTACCACGGCCCCGCCCACAACAACTTGGGCGCGGCGTATCTGAAACAGCGAAAGCTCTACGAGGGCGCCGGCGAGTTTGAGTGGACCAGTAAACTCATGTTTGGCCACCCCGATCCGCGGATGAACCTCGCCTTCACGCTCGAACGCGCCGGTCGAACCGACGAAACGATCTCCACCTAACGCACCGCCCTGAAGGTCTACCCCGGCCACATCCCCACCTACCAAGCCCTCACCCGCCTGCAACTGATACGGATCGTGAATAAATCTCGTGCGCGTTCGGCGCACGGTCGGGTTGCGCGATCCGGGTGGGTGTGGGATGATGCACGCTGCCCGGAGGACGCCGCATGCGGATCACGCCCCGTTGTAGTGATGATGTTCAGACCCTGACGCGGCTCGCGCGGAGCGAGAAGGACGCCAAGCAACGCGATCGCTACCTCGTCGTCGCGCACGCCTGCCGCGGCGTCGAGACCTCCGACATCCAGACCATGCTGGCACGCAGCCGCGGGTTCGTGCAACGCTGGGTCTACGCCTACCGCGACGGCGGGATCGGGGCGCTCCGGGAACGCAAGCACCGGCCGGGCCGCCCGCCCAAGCTGGCGCGGCAGCGCGAGGCCGATCTCAAGGCCCGGCTCGACGCCGGGCCCACCGACTCTGACGGCGTCTGCACGCTCCGCGGCAAGGACGTCCGACGCATCCTCGAACGCGAGTTCGGCGTCAGGTACACCCTCGACGGCGTGTACCCGCTGCTCCACCGCCTGGGCTACTCGTGCCTGGCTCCGCGGCCCCGGCACGAGAAGCAGGACCCGGCCGCGCAGAAGAAGTTCAAGGAAGAGACCGCCCCCTTTTTGTGAGCACCGTCCGCGCGGCGCTGACGCCCCACGGCGGCCGCGTGCGTGTCTTCTTCATGGACGAGGCCCGCTTCGGTCAGCAGGGCACCACCACGCGGGTGTGGGCCAAGACCGGCTCGCGTCCCAGCGCGGTCAGGCAGACGCGGTACGAGTGGGTGTACCTCTACGCCGCGGTGGAACCGGCGACCGGCGCGAGCGTGGCGCTGCAGGCCCCGCTGGTGAACACGGGGACGATGAACGTGTTCCTGAAGATGCTGAGCGAGGAGCTGAGCCCGAGAGATCACGCGGTCCTGGTCATGGACCGGGCCGGTTGGCACAAGAGCAAGGCGCTGGCGGTGCCGCAGAACATCACGGTGCTGCACCTGCCGCCGTACTCGCCGGAGCTCAACCCGGTGGAACGCCTGTGGGCGTACCTTCGGGGCCACTACCTGAGCAACCGCGTGTACGACGACTACCGACACCTGCTCGACGCCGGCGCCCGGGCCTGGCAGCAACTCACGCCCGAAACTCTCCGATCCGTCTGCGCCTGCAACTACATCGGGCACGAGGAGTAGTCACGTTCCGTATAAGAAAGCGGCCACTGGGCTCAGTTGAGAACCCGGGACAGCGGGGTTTCCGCGTGAATAGATGATGGTATCCGTACTATTCCGGAACTACTGATGCTGGCGTCGTAGCAATTGATTTCGCTCGCGGAGGCAGCGTGGCTGATTCGATGACATCAAGCGTGCGACGGAACTGATCGATCTGGCGAGTGCGTTGCTTGGCAATCTCACCGACTTGGAGTGAGAAGGTTTTTTTCTGAATATCAAGAACCTTGTTCATCTCATCGAATGTCAGGAGTGATTCATCGGTGGCAGTCGCGTTGGTCGACGCAATGGCAGTTATTCTTTCGCGGAATGAACGCCGCGCGGTCGAGAGGGCACGCACGGCGTCACCGATCACCGTGCCGCGGCTCTTCTTGTCGTCGTCGAGCTTGTTCGGGAAAGCGTCTTTCAGAACCTTTTCGCAGTCGCTCTTGATGCCTTCGAGTTTGGCCTTCTTGACGAGAAGACCCTTGTCGGCCATGCACTGATCGAACACCGCGGCCAGCATGTGGTCCTTGGCACTGACCAGAGCTTCAAAGTCCAAGTCGGCCTGCGCGTCGTATTGCCTCTGGAGTTCGGCTATCTGGGCGTCGAGCGGCGAGAGCAGTTGAGGCTGATCGCTGGCCGCCGTCGGGGACGTATTGGTTGCTCCCACTTCGGCGGGCACCTTGGTCGCGGCGGGCGTCGGGAGCTTGGGTTTGCCCAAACCACCCGCGACAGCAGTCGCCGGGCCGGCAGCGAACAGCGCGAGGCTCTTGGCACCATTGATGATGGGTGTCGGGTCAGCGCCGTAGTCCTTGACGTACCAGTTGCCGACGTCGTCCTTGGCGATGACGTAGTTGGTGTTCCCGGCCCCGGCGACGCGGACGCGGTTGATGTTCTGCCAGAACTGCTTGTCAACTTCGGCACGCATCCTGGTGCTGCCTTTCGGGTCGTCCCAAGAAGTGCTTGGGTCGTAATATGGCACGGTCCCGCGGAGGGCGTGCTCACCGAGCATGTTCTCCCATTGCTGCGACGATCGGGATTGGAAAAGCGTGGCCGGGTTAGCGGAGCGCAGAAACGCGGACGCGGGACGAAGACCGATCATGCTCGCCCGCTGGTCTGACGCGGCCTTAACGGCGACGGCGATGTTCTTTGACGCGTCGCTCTGGGCCCCGGATCGCTTCACCTCAAGGACATACTCGTACCGCAGCGTGGTGATGAGTTCGTCGATCACTGAACGGGGATCCTTCGGCGTGCCCGCGATCTCACGGGAATCGATCTGGGCGGGGAGCAGCGGCCGCATGGCACGGACCCGCGCGATGGCGTCGTTGTACGGTTCCTTCAGAGTGTCCGTGGTCTGCCTGTCGCGTTGGACGGCGAGCCGCGTCATCAGTTGGTCAACGGCCGTCTCGGGCGAGTCCGGCGGGCTGACTCCGGTCGGCGGGATGAACGCGGCGACAACCAGGGTCACGGATTGGTCGAACGATGCCGCCTGCTTGGCGGCGTCCGCTTGCGCGGATTCCCTCTTTGTCACGATATCATCGAGAAAGACATGGAAGCCCAGCAGAACGGGATCGACCGTCTTGTGATCCACGCCTTTGCCGGTGGCGATCAGGGCGTCTTTGTACTGAGTAAGCGTGCCGACAACCGCCCGCAGCTTCGCGGCGGCCGGTGCGTCGGTCGATCGCACCGACTCCCACTCCTTCATGAGTAGGTCGATGACGACGTCGAAGAATTGATCCATCTTGAAGGGTTTGTCTTCTAGTGCGGTTGTAACGGCGGTGGCCTTGAGCGTGGACAGCTTTTCGGCGGCCTGCTTTGCGGCATCGCGGTCCATTGACGCCGCTGTGGCGGCGTCGCTCGCGCTCGCCGCTTTCGCGCGGAGATTCTCGATGATGGAATCGACCGCCGCGCGGGCGGTGACGTGGGACGCGCGGTCGAGCGAGCGAGCCTCGCGGTTCCACCGCTCCACCTTGTGTCCGTCGGAGTTCATGGTGTGGCTGATCTCGTCGGCCTGATCGAGAATGCTGTTTCCGACGATCTGTAGGATGGTGGTGTAGCTTCCCTTTTTATCTTTGTCCTGCGGACAGTGGTCGGCATCAAGGACTTGCTTGTTGTTGGCGAACATCAGCACCTTCTGCGCGAACAAGACAAGTTCGTCAATGAGGCGTGACTGGTGCGTGCTATAGGTCTCGGGCTTGCCCGGCGCTGCCGCCCGGGCGTCGAGATACACCTGGATCGCTTGCGTCAAACCTTGTTCCGCGCGGCCGTCCTCCAGTCCAAGAGTGGCACCCCCGAGAGTGCGAACGAGCTCAGAAATTCTCTTCACCTCGTCGGGGATCAACACGACTGGGCCGCGAGTCACGCCCGCCTTCCGGCCCGCGGCGGAGAGGTAGGTGCTCAGCGTCTGAATACGCTCCTCCTGATCCTTGGTAAGCTTCTGTTCTTCCGGTTGCTTCTCTGTTTTCTCCCTTTGTATTGACACCGACGGCGGTACTGTGCCCTTCGACGCACCTGGTGGAACTCCTTTGATTGGAGCGGAAACACCCGTTCGCATTCTTTGGATGTTTTCGGAGCTGCGCAGGAAGGCTCCCGACGTAATCCGCTCGTGGATCCGCCGCACCTCCGCGGGTACCGCCGGGTTGGCGACAAGCTCGCGTGCCAGGTTGCCACGGAAGGACCGGGCGTCCACCGGGTTCATGTTCTGCAACGTAAATTCCTGATTTGCGGGATCGAGCAGGGATACAACCGGCCCGGGGTTCCGGTCCGCCTTCTCTTCATGCTCGAGGAACCCGACAAGTTCAACGACATCGTCGCTCACAAGGTTCGCGACGACGGTCGCGGCTGCTTTTTTGATCGCGGTGCGGTCCTCGCCCTGGATCTCGAGGGAATCGCCGGCCTGTTCCAGCACGGTCAGCGCAGCGGAGAACGTCTCTTCGATGGCGCCGCGGGCGCGAGCGAATGCCGACGCGATTTTCACAACTCGCGAGATGAAGTCGTCTTTGACTGCCCGGGGTGTGCTCTCAGTGAACAAAAGATCGGCGTGCCGACCGATCAGCGCCTTGTCCGACAGCGCCCGGTACAACTGGTCGGCGCTGGACCAGGGGACCGGTGAACCGCCAGCCCCTTCTGGTGCGTCGGTCAAGAGGGCGGGGTTCGCGTCGCCGAGAGCTAACGCCCGGGCTTTGTCGTCGAGCCGGTTCCACAGGGCGATGTGCGCGGCGATGACTTTGTCCTTGCCGCGGAATCCAGAAGTGTCGTTCTGAAAATAACGGCGGTACGCTTCTTCGAAAGAAACCGGCGCGGGCGGCACCGCTTGATCTTTGTTATTCACGGTCGAGGATTCGGGGCCGCGAATTTCGAGTGTATCTTGCGACCGAAAATAAGGGGTGAGTGCCGCCCACCACTTCTTCTCCTCCTCACCCCCGTCTGCCGGGCGCAGCGTTTCGTACGCGTCCAAGTACGTGCCGTAGGCGAGGGTCAGCCGATCGACGGCACGCCCGAGTTCGCCCGAACGGCGCGGGTGATAAAGGCTGAGGATCGCGTTCGCACGCTGCGCCAGCCGGTTGTCACTCGGAAAGTTGGACATGAAATCGGGCTTGTAACCGGGATGGTCGCCGGTATCGCATGAGCCCCACTGGAGAGAATCCCGCAGCGCAACCAGCAGCGGCTTGGCGCCGATCGCCATCGCCGCCAACTGCTCGGTCTGCACGTCCGGTTCGTTAGACAGGGGTCCCTTGTAGACATCCACATCGATGGTCAGAACGGAGCACGCGCCGCAGATGAGGATCAGCGGGAGGCAGACGGAGGAGAGAAGCCGCGTGAGCCCTGGTCGGCGACTTGGGCGTGCGGACAATGCGATGTTCGCGGGCATGGTGTCGAGCCTCTGGATCGGGTGATGGGGTGTGCGTACATCCTCGGAGTAACCGGCTCACTGTCAGCCGCCGAACTCGTCCCCGAGATCGGCGAGCCGGTCGCGTTCGCGAAGAAGCAACTCGCGCTGTTCGAAGATCTTGCGCTGGACCTCGGAGTTGTTCCGTTCAACGGCGACGCTCGTGACCGAGCCGAGCGCCTCGTCGACCGCGCTGAAGAACGATTGGGGGCTCGATCCCATGACAATGACGAGACGATGGTCGGACGGGGCCTCGCGGAAGCCCTCGGGGCCGAACATCACCAGCCTGCGCCCAGTGGTGATCGGGGTCATCGTACCGAAACCAGAATCGGTGGTCGCGGTAATCGCGCCGGACTGGAGGTCTTGGCCGACGCGCGTGTTCAGCGAGTCGATCAACTCGGATCGAACCCACCCCGACGCGAACTTCGTACTGCTCAGCACGCTGGCCTGCCCATGCACGCTGAGGCGGTAGATGGTCGGCGGCACCTGCTCCTGAGGGTCGAATACGCCGAGGTAGTAGGTCTGCTCGATCTCTTGGCCCGGCGAGTACCCGCCCACCGCCGCAACGCCGGCGACGCCACCGACGTACGGCCACGGCGTGCCGCAACCAGCGACACAGATCACGCTTGCCGACGCTGCAGCCCATCGCATCCAAACCAAGCGTTTGATCCCAATCAAGTAGTGTGACATGCCGCGAAGTGTACCAATCTGGTTGGCAAGTGCAAATCGGTGGCGATGCCGCCGAGTGTTGATCGCTACCCCTAGTGCACTGGTTCTCCGAACATCTATTTAGCTGGTTCCGATGCCTCATATACAAACAACGCCGCCCACCACCTCCATGACGCGTCGTTCCCTATACAGTCCAACTCTTGGTGCCCGTGCTTTCCCTAGCGATGCACCTTCCTGCAAGGCTACTCGTTGAGATTGCTTCTTTCGCGCCGACAAAAAAGCGAACCAACACTCTTTCTAGATGGATTCCCATCAAAACAGGTGGTCAGACAGACATCGCTTGTGTTCTCGACACCGCGATCGAGTCGATCGCCACTTACGCGTCTTGCGGTTGATTTTAACACCGTACGAATAGTTCGAGCATGTCTACCCAAGACCAGCCCGAATGCGCTGGAACATTCGCGGCGCGCGCAATCGCCCGGTGAGTTGCTATACTGGCTCTGCGGAGCACATTCACCATGAGAGTAGACACGAACACTGTGAATGCCTCGATTCAACGGCTGAGCTTCAAGCCGGAAGAGGTATCGCAGCGAGTGGGCGATGGTGATCGCAAACGATTCATGTCCGCGGAACAGCGCGAGTGGGTCCACGTCAACCTTCTCCAGACGAGCGCCTCGCCGGAACAAGCTTGGGACGCGTTCGAACGGACCATGGCCGGCAATAACCTATTTAGGATCAACTACCTTGAGCGCAGCTCCCGAGCGTCGCGGGCGGTGCGTCGGGTGAATCTCCGTTCGTCCGACGGTCGCGTGGTCGGATATGGCACCGGGTTTGTGGTGACACCCGGAGTACTGATCACCAACCATCGCGTGCTCGGAACCCCGGAAGAGGCGTCACCCTCGGCCCGCGACATGACATGACGACAGCTTACAACACCCCCCTCGCTGGAGTGATGCCCCATGAGTGAGTTCGAGAATTCCGGAACCAAAGGATCCCTCACCGCCAAGCTGTGGCGTGGCGAGCGGGTGTGCCTCCTGGGCTTCGATGTTCCCAAGCCAAGTCCCGATCTCGTGGGATTTGCCGTTGAGTGCCGCGAGCCCGGCGCGAGTGACTTCGTACCGCTCAAGAACCGCATTGCATTCTCTTACGACGGCCCTGCGCTTGACAGCGTGACCGGCGCCCGCATCTTCCCCTCGACGACATGCCCTTTCCAGAAGTTCCGCTGGGTCCACTTCCCGCGCGAGGTCAAGGATGGGACCTACGCCTACCGCGTCACCGCCATGCACATGCCCAAGGATGCCGATCCGATCAAGGGCGACTCCATCGAGCTGGACCTCTCCCTCGACCCCGTCACCTACAACGGCTTCCTCGATGTCGGTTTTACCCGAAACTTTGCTTCTTCCCAGGCTTTCCTTGAGAAGTTCAAAGGCGTCGGAGGCTTCAACAAGTTCTCCACCAAGATCATCCCCGGCAACGCCGACGAAGGCCTCACGTTCACGAAGCTTCAGAAGCCGTCCGGACTCTACGAATGGATGAGATTCGAGGCGGGCGATCTGCTGTGTTCATTCCTCCAAGAGGCCGTCGCTGATCCATCGGTCTCCGTCGATGCCATGTGCTACGACTTCAATGAACCGGAGCTCCTCGACCTGCTCCGCAAGCTGGGAAAGAGGCTCCGGATCATGATCGACGACTCCAGCAGCACCGACAAGCAGGGCAACCCCACGGGTCACGTGACGCCCGGCAGCGCTGAATCCCACGCCGCAACCGCTCTCCGCAAGACCGCCGGCACCGGAAACGTCCTCCGTACGCACTGTCGCGGTCTCCAGCACAACAAGGTCCTCATCGCCAAGCGGAACGGCAAACCCTTCAAGATCCTCGCGGGCTCTACCAACCACAGCTTCAGGGGACTGTACATCCAAGCCAACAACATCCTCGTGTTCTCCGACCCGGCCATCGCCGGTCTTTTCGGCGAATACTTCAACCTCCTCTTCCACGACGCGGCGAACTTCCACAAGACCGACCTCGCCTCGAAGTGGCATGCAGTTCATTCGCCCGGACGCCCGATCGTTCGGCTCTGCTTCGCCCCTCACAAGGAACCCGAACTCTCGCTCAGCGTCGTCGGCGCTGCCATTGACCAGGCTTCCTCCTCCGTCTTCTTCAACCTCGCGTTCCTCAACCAGGCCAAATCCGGGTCTGTCCGCACGGCCATCGACCGCCTCGCCGAAAAGCCCATCTTCAGCTACGGCGTCTCGGATAAAGCGGGGGGTCTCAACGTGCACAAGCCCGACGGTACCGTCGCCCTCGTCGACTTTGCCTACCTCGCCGAGCATTCGCCCGAACCTTTCCGCTCGGAGTGGAGCGGTGGCAAGGGCATCAACGTCCACCACAAGTTCGTCGTGACCGACTTCGGCCTGCCTTCCGCGCGGGTCTTCACCGGCTCGTGCAACCACTCTCCCAGCGGCGAGAAGAACAACGGAGACCACCTCATCCAGATTGACGACCCCAAGGTTGCCGCCGCCTACGCCATCGAGGCCGTACGCGTCTTCGACCACCTCCACTTCCGGTCCGCCATGAAGAAGGGTGACAAGACTCCTGGCACCATCACCCTCAAGAAGCCCACGGCTCTGAGCGGGAAGCCCGCGTGGTTCGAGCCGTACTACCAGGCGAATTCTCAAAAAGCGCGAGACCGCGTGCTGTTCTCCCACTGATCCCCGGCACCATCCCACACGCACTCCTCCTGCCAAGGAAGACTCATGTCGCTCAAGCAATACGGCGTTCTCAAGGGCACCGTCATCGGCCACCTCCGTGACGCGGACGACGACCACTACCAGATCCTCGTTCAGGGTGGCGATGTTCTGCATCGCATCGCCGTGAACGTGAAGTCCGCCGCCAAGAATGCCCCCTCCACCGTCCTGTTCCGCGCCCTCACATCCGTCCCGACCGCAATGAGCAAGGCGCTTGAAGCCCTCAAGCCAGGGTACAAGGCACTCCCCTCCAAGGCTGGCGGCCTCGCAATTGACTATGTGCGCAGCAACCTCTTTAACACGTCCACCATGAAACCCGTTCCTCCCGATGCGGCTGGCGTGGACAACGACCTCAAGGACAAACTCGAGGACGGCGTCGTTCGCGCCATGGAGGAAGAAGGGTCCATGATCCATGCATTCGGAGAGAAATGGGGGCCCGAGACGACCAAGGCCGACCAGTATTTCGGGTTCAAGCCCGGAAACGGCATCCACGATATCCACATGAACCAGGGCAACGCCGACAACTGGAAGAAGGACAACGGCGTCTATCAGGACGGGGGGATCGTCTTCCAGTACCCCGATGGCTGGAAGGCCTTCTTCTTCGCATTCCAGTCCCAGACCTTCAAGACCGACGCCCGCGGCAACGCCCTGGGCAAACCCCACAGCCTCAGTCCTGCTGCGGACAAGAAGCCTAAGAAGACCTCCGGCGGCACCGGTCGGTCCGCCAAGAAGTCCAAGAAAAAGGCGGCCAAGGGGAAACACGGAACCGGCCGCTGAACGCTCAGAACATTGTCAGGGCCGCTGTTCGGCCGTAGTTTTGGACACGGCGTCGACCAAGGCCATGATCCCCGCGGCCACAATGTCGGGCATCCCGACCGGGCACTTGGCGAGCCATGCTCGGAGTGCATTTTCTCGCTGGGCTTCGCCTCTGGATAGTCGGTGCTTGTGGCTACCGGCACCTTGTGCCAGTTCCACGAGGTCAAAACCCAGGCCCTTCTCAGGGCGAAGTGGAAGTGCGCCGGATTCCGCGCCGCCCATATGGCAAAGTGAAGTTTCATTCGGGGAATTGCGAGTAGGTTCGAGTCCTGTTGCGCCCATTGCCCTGCCGGCCGCCGTGCTGCGCGTGCCGCTTCGTTGCGGTGAGAGAGCGTCCCACACGAGATGGTTAGGCCTCTCGCTTTGCCCCGGCTGATTCCGGTAGCGATCGACCCTGGGGACGGAAAGCGGGTGGCGAGTGAGCTCCCCAATCGACGCCGCCTGCGATCTCACAACCCTCCGAAGATTTGTGACGGCTTGGCCGGGCGGGCGCATCCAGAGGTGGAATGGCCCGGCCGCGGGGCGGCCTGGATGGACCTCGGGACCCAAGATTAGGTTGTGACCAAGTTTTTTCGGGACGGGGCGACAAAGGTACTTGACACTCAACGACATTTGTAGTAGATTTCTACGACAGGTGTAGTAGGCTGTCCGATGAGAGTGCAAGCGGGACGTTTAGGACGGCGTGCGAGTCGCCGCCCGAAGGATGGAAGAACCATGGCCAAGCGAGACTACGAACTCGGTGAATCAGAACTCGCGGTGCTGCGTGCGTTGTGGGACGGTGGGCCTCAGACGGTGCGGGACGTGATGGAGCGTCTGCACGATCGTGGTCGCAAGGTTGCGTACACGACGGTGCTGACGTTCCTGACGAGGCTGGAGCAAAAAGGTTGTGTGGCGAGCGACAAGGCCGAGCACGCGTATGTGTACCGAGCCAAGGTGACGCGGGAGCGGGTGAGCGAGTCGCGGGTGAAGTCGCTCCTGGACCAGCTGTACGACGGGGCGGCCGGGCCGATGGTCTTGCAGTTGCTCGAGAGCGAGAGGCTTACGAGCGACGAGCTTGTCCAACTTCGGAAGCTGCTGGATGACCTTGGGCACTGAGTGTTTGAGCCAGTGAAGATCGTTGGTCGGGCTGGTCGGGTTCGGTTGCGTGGCTGAGCGGAGCGTTTCCATGGAACTTGCCTCACGACTGTTTGAACTCTTGTGGATCGGAGCACTGGCGGCGGTTCCGCTCTCGCTGATCGCGGCGGGGATCTGCCGGTGGGCGCGTTGTCGCCCCGCGACGCGGCACGCCATCTGGGCGGCGGTGCTGGCGTCGTTCGTGTTGCCATTTCTGGCGGCGGCGCTGTGGCGTCCGGTGTGGGTCGAGGCGGGACAGGCGTGGCGGCTGGTGAGCGTGACTGCAGAGCGCGGACGCGAGTTGATGGGGAACGCCCGATGGGGCGTCCGCCTGGCGTCCAACGTGCTGTTCCCTCGGGGAGATGGGATTCAAGAAGCCGGGACGGGCACGCGGGGGGAACGAGTGGGAGCCGCTTCGACGACAAAGCCCGGTACGCGGCGAGTTGAGGACGTGACGGGCGCTGCGTCTGATCGTAACGGCAGCCGCGGCGAGCGTTCAACGCCGGCACGAGAATGTGCGGATGCGCTGACGCCTCGTCAGAAAACGTGTTCCGACCTGGTGGCGCAAACGTGTGCTGAGACCCCTTCGGCTACTCAATGTGGCGATATTGGCTCGGAGCGCGTCGCGTTTCTGGCGGACTACGCGGTCGTGCCGGGGGATTCCGCGACGGCGAGTTATGGATCGGTCGACTCAGGGCTGAACTTTGCGGGCCAAACGGAGGTTCAGGTCGGGACCTTTGCGGCGCGGCCTCGGGGCATGAGCGAGGTGGGTATTCGCGCTTTCGGGTCCCAAACTCGAGGAGCTCCAAGTTTTCGATCGCCGGAGCGATCAACGGTCACGAACTTGCCGCGCCGTTTGGGAAGCGGGCCTTCGTCGATCCGCGATGATCGTGCGGCGGCCAACCGCGGGTCGGAGCTGGCTGGCGCTGGTGCGGCGGGTATCCCGACTGAGCCCTCGGTAGCGCTGAGCGGGGGATCGGGATGGACCACCGGCCGGATTCCGGGCTGGGCGTCGCATTGGTTCTCGGCGTTCCCGAGCGTGCGCTCGGCGATGTCGGACCTGCCGCCGCTGCCGGTGTCCCTGTGGACCAGCGGGCTGGTGGCATTGGTCGCGCTGTCGGGATGGCGGACGTGGCGGCTTATGCGGCTTGTGGAGCGAGGGACCAGGCCGACTCACTCGACGGTTGATCTGGTGAGCGAGTGCGCGGAGCGGATCGGGCTCTCGCGTGTTCCTGAGACGGTGATGGTTCCGGTGTCCGTGTCGCCGCTGGTGTGGTGCGGCGGGCGTGTGCGGCTGGTGTTGCCCGAGACGTTGTGGGCGCGGCTGGATTCGGCGGCGAGGCGCGCGGTGGTGATGCACGAGCTTGCGCACTTGCGTCGGATGGACCACAGGCTGTGCTGGTTCGTGGGGCTGATCGGCGCGCTGTATTGGTGGCACCCGGTGGCGTGGTGGGCGCAGCGTCGGCTGCGTGACGAGGCGGATCTGAGCTGTGACGCGTGGGTGACCACGCTGCTGCCGGGGAGTCGGCGCGCGTACGCCGAGGTCCTGTTGGCAACGGGAGTGTTCTTGAGTGAAGGGGCCGGCGCGGGCCTTGGCGGACCGCAGCCGAGAGTGGTTTCGGGTCTTTCGATGGTGTCGGGGATGTCGGGTCGTTCGAAACGAATGGCAAGGAGACTGACCATGGTGATGAAAGAACGTGTGGCTCCGCGGGCGTCGGTGATGGGCATGCTCGCGGCGATCGGGATCGCGGCGGCGGGGACGTTCGTGACGCCGGGGCTGGCCTGCCCGCCGGAAAAAGCGTCGTCGGGCTCGAGCAGCGCCGGCCCGGCGCGGGGGCAGGTGTGGGTCGTGACCAACGGGGCGAAGGCGCGCAAGGCCGAGGCCGAGAAAGAAGCTCAGGCGGCGCGGGCGAACGCGGCGAGTGCGGATGCGTTCATGGGAGAGGCTCCGGCGTTGGAGGCGATGCGGGGCGGGGGCGAGAGCCACGCGCGTCACTCGGCGCAGGCGGCAGCCGAGGGAGCAGCGGTCGGGGGAGGAGATTCCATGGGCGGGCTTGAGGCCAGGCTCGCGGAGTTGGAGGCTCGGTTGGAACGGCTGCACGCGCGTGCCGCAGATCGTGCCGCGGTGTCGGCCGGGGGACTGTCGGGGCAGCTGCGTTCGCGAGTGGAAGCGACTCAACCCCGGCACGGGCTGGCGGTGCTGGTGCCCGGGCACTACGGGCAGGCCGCAGTAACCCTTCCACGGACGCCGATCGCGCCGATCGCACCGGTGCCGCCCTCGGAACCGATGAGGGCATTGGGGTCGTTCACGCCGATGGCGCCCATGACGGCTCCAGCGCCGGGCACGACGCCGCGGGCCTACGTTCTGCCCAAGGGCAAGCTTCAGGCACTGATCGGGCTGATGGAGCGTCAGGACGTGCCGATCTTTATCGAGCGTCACAGCGACAAGATCGTGGTACACGCGACGCTTGAGCAACACGAGATTTTCGGGGCGTTCGTGCGGCTGATCAACCCGGAGCAGAGTGAAGCGTTGAGCCCGGACCGGGTGCCCGCGGCGGCGGAGAGCCCATTGATGCGGTCGGGGTCGGCGCGCCCGCGGGTGGGGCCGGCGAAGGTCGAAGAATACCGGCGCGCTCTGGAGAGGTTCGAACGTTCGCGTGAGCAGCTTGAGCGTCGGATGGAACAGTCGCGTGAGCGGTCCGAGTCGGTCCGTGAGAAGGGCGAGAACCTGAGGGAGATCTCGGAGCGTCTGCGCGAGCAGGCGACGAACGAAGAGCACGACGCGGAGCGCGCAAATCTTGAAGGCAAGGCCTCGGAGATCGCGGCGCGAGCCGACGCGATCCAGGCGGAGGCGGACGCGCTGGCCGCTCAGGCGGACGAGATGGAAGGTCAGATTGACGAGCTTGCCTCAGCCGCGGAAGAGCTCGACGGACAGATCGACGAGGTTGAGGCCGAGGCCGACGTTTCGATGACTTCGGACGAGGCACCGATCACGGAAGAGTCGGACACGGTGCCGGAGAGCGAGAGCGAGTCAGCGACTCCGCAGACGATGGTAACGCCGCGTCCCTCGATTGCGGAAAGCCCCGTGATGATCATCGCGCCAGCTTCGATCTCGGCCGGGTCATCGCCCGTGACGACGAGCAATCACTGATAGACCCAGCGCCCGGGCTGAAAAGGCCGGGGCTGTTTGCTGGCGGCTGGCTCTCATGGGGTCGGCCGGACGGCGTGTTCACGAGTGGAATGGACCAAGTTTCGAGGGCCCGAAGCACCGGGACGCGGAGTGCCGCGCGGTCGGTGCGCGCGTCGATCATCAGGTTTCGCCATGAGGTTGGAGCCAATGACAAGTACCGTGAGAGTCTGCTCAAAGTCCACGGTGGCCTCAGCTCGCGGCAGCGGGCGCCCCGGGTGGGTGGTGACGGGCACGGTGCGGTTCGCGTGCGTGATTGCATCGTGCCAGAGTCTCTGCTCCGGGGCGTTTGTGCGCGTGGCCCCGCCAACCGCGGGGTCGGCGCGGGCGACGGCGATCGACGCGGAGCGGAGCTATCGCGCCGCCACAGGGCTGCTCAACCGCGGCATACGAACTGGCCGAGGGTGAGTACAGGGCGTTCTTATATGAGGCTTCTCGACGGAGCGAAGGTATTACTACGCGCACTACGGGCTGGCTATCTGTCTGTGGCGGCTGGACCGCGCGGCCGAGGCGGGCTCGGAGCTTGAGCATGTGCTCAAGGTTCGTGACTTTGAGTTCATGCCCGACGCGCTGCTCCTGCGAGCTCGCTGCGCGCTCGCCGGGGATCGAGCGGGCGAGGCGAAGGATTTTCTTGAAACTTTGCTCCGCGAGCACGACGGGTCGTCGGTCGCGGGCGAAGCCCGCGGAGTGCTGGGCGAGGTGCTCTACCGGCAGGGAGACTTTGAGGGCGCGTGCCGGGCGTTTGGAGCGATCACCACGTCGGATTGGGATTCTGCGGAGCGGGACCGGGTTGACCTGCTGTGGTCGCTCTCGGAGGCGGCCCAGGGGTTGAACCGATCGGCCGCGGTTCGGTTGAGCCTGCTGCGTGCAAGGTCGAGCGCGGGCGCGTATTCGGCCCGCGCGGCGGTGGTGGAGGCGCAGTGCCTGTGCCGGCTCGGCGAAGCGGACGCGGCGATGAAACTTTTCGAGCTCGCGCTGCGTTCTGGGGACAAGTCGCTCGCGCTGGACTCGAAGGTGGGGATCGCGCGGTTGGACCGGGCATCGGGCAAGCTCGAAGAGGCGGGAACGCTCTTGGATGAGGTGATCCGGGAACAGGGTGAGTCCGTTGATGCGGGCACGGTCGTCGAGCGGGCCCGCGTGCATCTTGACGCCGGGGAGTTCGATCAGGCCCTGGCGCGACTTGAGTCTCTGACAACGAAGTCTAAGGGCGGCGATCAGGCGCGCGCGGGCGGCGAAATCGAATACCTCACCGCGCGGTGCGAGATGCGACTCAACAAGTTCGAGCTGGCGGGGGCGCGGTTGACGCGCTTACTCGATGGTTCGATTTCCGCCGATCTGCGGCCCAGCGTCATGTTCGATCTGGGTTGGTCACTGGATCGTGCGGGGGAAGACGCCCGAGCAGCGAAGGCTTTCCAGGAGTTCCGCGCGCGTTTCCCGGATCACGAGCTGGTGAGCGAGTCGGTCGCGGTCGAGGCGTCGATCGCTCACCGCGCGGGCCGGTTTGAGGAATGCGTGAAGCTGTGCAATGAGTTCGGGGCGCGCTGGCCGGGGCACGTCCGAGCGGCGTGGGTGTGCCTGCTCCGGGCTGATAGCGAATATCTCCTGAAGCAGTTTGACAGCGCGGCGGAGGGCTACCGGCGGTTCCTGGAGCGTTGGCCCAAGGACGAGCCGCTCGCCGCACGCGAAGGTCCGGTTCGGGCTTTCGCTCATTGGGTTGGGAAAGCCAGAGGAAGCGGCGCCGCTGCTTGAGTCGGGGATTTCGCAGGGAAGAACGATCGCGGCTCCCCTGGCCGCGGCGGGACTCGCGGCGCTGGGTGATATGGCGTTTGACCGCGGTGATTGGAAGAGTTCGGAGCGCTGGCTCAAAGAGCTTGCGGCGGCAACGGACGACCCGTCGGCGTGCGGGCCCGTGCTGCTCAAGCTCGCCATGACGGTTCATCGGCAGGATCGGCTGAAGGAAGCCGTGGAGGCATACGGGGCGCTGTTGAAGTTGCCCCCGGCACCCGAGATCGCGTTGCAGGGTGAGTTCGAGCGACCGCAGGCTCTGGTTGATCTGGGGGAACTCGGCCCGGCGCGGGAGGGGTTCGAGCGAGTGCTCGCGAGCACGCTCGGAGCCGCCAGCAGGTTCGCCGTGCCGGCGCGGCGACACCTGGCGTCGATCGCGGTCAAGCAGGGGCGGAGCGAGGACGCGGCGGCGCTGTTGGGGGCGGTCGCGGCGGACAAGGCGTCGGGAGAGGTGGCGGCGGGTGCGTTGATGCAGCGTGCGCAGATTCTGGCGAGCGCGGATCGGTTCGGCGAGGCGTTGGAGACTCTGCGCGAGGTCGTTGCGCGGTATCCCGGTGATGCGCGGGCGCTCGTGCCCGCATTGAACAGCTGCCGCGACTGGACAAGTTTGAGGAGGCGATCGCCGAGTTTGGAGAGATCGGGTCATGAAGCTGGACCCGTCGCCGTAGTTCAGCTTCGGCATGACGTCGAAGGCGCGTGGCGTGGCCATTGGGGAACGACCAGCGCGGATGGCACGCGCTGGCGGAGAGACCGAGCGGCGATCTTGCCCTGCACGCGTCGGTGGATCTGGCATCGATCGAGATTCGAGCGGGGCGGTTCGCGGAGGCGTTGACGGTGCTGACGGCGGTCACGAGCGGTGACCGGACAACGGGGCCGTTCGCGGACCGAGCTGTGGAAAGCGCGTGGTACATGCGAGCGGTTTGTGAGTCGCGTCTTGGCTCCTGGTCGACCGCAACGGAGACCCTCAAGGGTTTTCTTGATCGCGCTCCGACGGGCCCGCTTCGTGCGCAGGCGGCGGTAGTCATGGGGGACGCGTGGACGGCGCAGGGGCAGTTTGAGCGGGCGGCGGAAGCGTTTCAAGTCGCGGCCACTTCGGCTGATCCGGCTGTCCGGGGCGCGGCATTGCACAAGCGGGGCGCGGCGTTAGCGTCGGCGCAGCGATGGAAGCAGAGCGAGGAGGCGTTCTCTGCAGTGCTCGCTGAGTTTCCCAAGGGGGACTCGTGGCCTGAGGCGCAGTTCGGCGTCGGGTGGGCGCGAGAGAACGACGGAAGGCCGACGGAAGCCATCGACGCCTACCGACGGGTTGTCGCGGCGTCTGAAGGGAGCGCTGCGGCGCGGGCGCAGTTCCAGATCGGCGAGTGCCTGTTCGCGTTGGGTCGGCACGTTGAGGCCGCGGGGGAACTATTGAAGGTGGAGATTCTGTACTCGTACCCGGAGTGGTCCGCGGCGGGGTTGTATGAAGCGGGGCGTTGCTTTGACCGTGCAGGGAAATCGGAGGACGCGACCCGTCAGTTCCGCGCGGTCGTTGAGAAGTACGCGGGGACGGAGTGGGCGAAGCTGGCATCGGGGCAGCTTGCGACGCGGGCTGCGGCGTCTTCGTTGCCGGGGGGTGATTCGCCCTCCCGGCAGCACCAGCCCGCGCAGAGCAAGTGATAGGAGGAGCATGACATGGTGCAGGTTTTTATTTGTTCCACGGGGATGTTGTTGGTGCTCGGGGCGGATCCCGGGCCCGAGAGTTCGCTCGCGGTGACGTCGGTGTGGGATTTGGTGGCCAAGGGTGGGCTCCGGATGATCCCGATCGTGATTTGCTCGCTGGTGGCGATCGCGGTGGGGGTGGAGAGGGCGGTGTCGCTACGCCGGAGCAAGGTGGTCCCCGCAGGGTTTGCGGAAGGGATGGCGGCGCTGGCGGCGGTGGGTTTCGCCGCGCGTTGCGTGGAGTATTGTCGATCGCACGCGAGCCCGATCGCGCGGGTTTGCGAGGCCGGGCTGCGACGTTGGAGTGAATCGCGCGAGCAGGTGGAGAAGCAGCTTTTGGAGGCGGGTCAGCGCGAGGCTGCGGTGTTGCGGAAGAACCTGCGCGTGCTGTCGGTGATCACTTCGGTTGCGCCGCTGCTGGGGTTGCTGGGGACGATCATCGGGATGATCAAGGCGTTCCAGACGGTGGCCCAGTCGGCGGACGCGCTGGGGCGAACCGAGGTTCTGGCGGGTGGCATTTATGAGGCGATGATCACGACGGCGGCGGGGCTCAGTGTGGCGATCCCTTCGCTGCTGATGTACCACTGGTTCTCGTCCATGGTCGACGGGTTGGTCGGCGAGATGGACCGGGTGTGCGTGGGCTTGCTAGATCGGCACGGGGCGAGCGTCGGAGGGACCGACGGCGTGGCGCGTCCAGCGCCCGGCGCGGCTGCTCTCGCGCCAGCGAGCACCAGCAACGGCGTTCTTGAGGCTGCCACCGCCTAGGAAGGAGTTTCGCGTGCTGTTGCGATCAGAGACCGCAGAGCTCAACGCGCTCATCGACCTGACACCGGTCATCGACATGGTGTTCATGCTGCTGGTGTTTTTTCTTGTCGCGACGACGATCCAGCAGTCGGAGCGGGAGATGAAGATCGCGCTCCCGCAGGCCGGGGCGTCGGGTCCGATTTCGGCGGCGCTCAAAGAGATCGTGGTCAATGTTGACGAGCGCGGGGGTGTGTTTGTTTCCGGGCAGGCCGTGACGGACGAGGCGCTGTTCGCGATGGTCAAGGGAGCGGTGGGTGCTCACGGAGAGCAGAAAGTCAGCGTGCGCGGGGATCGCGCGACGATGTACGCGAACGTGACGCGGGTGCTGGACGTGTGCAAGGCGGCGGGCGTTGCGGAGCCGTACCTGGAGACCGTGCCGGGGCCCGGGGTGCGCGGTGTGCCGTGAGTGTTGACGCTCGGGGATGAGGAACGTCCTCGCGGGAGACGGCGATGAAGACGGCGCGGGAATCGGTGACGTTGGCGGTGATGGTTGCGCTGTCGTTGGCGCTGGTCGGCGTCGGCGTGTTCGTGGCGCGGGCTGTGTTGCTTGATCGGGCGACGTACTACACCGACGGCGAGAGAATCCGCTTGCCCGCTCGTGTGACGGTTCCGCGGCGGGTGCTGTGGCAGCCGGCCGAGCCGCTGTCGAGCACACGCAGCGGGGCCCAGGACGAGTACGAGCCGCGTGTGAGCGCGGACGGGACGGTCATGGTGTTTGTCCGCGGCCGCCCGGGCGCGAACGCGGACCTGTATTCGCGCAAGTGGACGGTCGGCGGGTGGTCCTCGGAGGAGCCGATCGCGGCGGTGAACACGGACGCCGACGAACTGGGGCCCGAGCTCTCGCGTGACGGAAGCACGCTGTATTTCTACTCGGATCGCGCCGGCGGGTTCGGTGGGTACGACCTGTGGTCGGCGCGTCGGGGCGATACGGGCTGGGAAGCGCCGACGAATCTTGGGCGCGCGATCAACACCGAGTTCAACGAATACGGGCCGGCGCAGACTCCAGACGGGCTGGAACTGCTTTTCGCGTCGAATCGTCCGAGAGCTGGGGAGGCGGAACCCGTGCGTGGGGCGTGGACGGCGACAGTGCGGGAGGCGCGGGGCCGTCACGATTACGATTTGTACCGGTCAGATCTTTCACCGGAAGGCCCGAAGCCGGCGGTGCCGTTGCTCGCGCTCAATACGTCCGACGACGAGGGCGCTCCGGCCATCAGCCCCGCGGGTGATTTCGTCTACTTCGCCTCGGACCGTCCCAGGGGCTTCGGGGGATTTGATCTGTACCGCGCGCGGCAGATTCACGGCGTGTTCCTGGCCGTTGAGAATCTTGGTCCGGCGATCAACTCGACGAGCGACGATCTGGACCCGGCCCTGTCGGCGGAGGGGTTCCGGCTCTATTTCAGCACCAATCGCGGGCAGGGTGAGCGGGGTGGTCCGTCGGAGCCCGTGCCGTACGAGTTGTGGGGGTCGGCCTCACGCGAGGTCTTCACGGAGGTTGATGAGAGCGGAGCGCGGCGTGCGCTGGCGGATGCGTGGCGGATGGTGTGGCCTTGGGTGGTGATTCTGATTCTGGCGATTTTCCTGGGCGTGCTGCTGGCGTGGTTGGCGCGGAGCCCGGTGTGGCGGCGGCGGTTCGGGCAGCTCAGTCTGTTCGCCAAGTGCGTGGTGGTGTCGCTGGCGGTCCACGCGCTGCTCGCGTCGGCGTTCGCCGTGTGGCGGGTGGGGTCGGGGATCGGTGACTACCTGCAGCACTCGGGGGGCACGCGCGTCGTGCTCGCGTCGTCGGGCGTGGGGACGGGGTTAGCGGTTCAGATCCGTGGTGTTGCGGCGGCTCCGAGCGTGGAACCGGTGCTGCCGACGGGATTGGAACGGGGTCACTTTGCTGCGCCCGCCCTGGACGATCCGCGTGTTCAGACCGACGGTTTGCCGAGGCTGACAATGAACGATTCGGGCGCGGTGCATGATCGTTTTCTCGAAGCGTCGCCGTTGAGGGAACGGGTTGCGCAGTTTCCCGTATCGCCGCATGTGCCCGTGCCGCTGACCGCGACTTCCGGTACAGCGCTTCCGAGCGAGTCCGAGCCTGCTCCGGCGGTAGTGGAGGCGGCGCGACCGGCGGCCCCGGCGGGAGCAGTGACCGGGACTCCGCGTGCCGGATTGTCGCAGAGCCCCAGTCAGAACGACGTGCGGGTGCGACTCGCAGGCCCGTCGCTCACGACCTCCGACTTGTCGCCCGCTACGACCGGGAGTGAACCTGAGCCTGCGCGGGTGCGGTGGCCGGAAAGCTCGAATCGCGTCGAGCTCGCCCGCGCCGTGGAGCCTCCTGGGCCGGAACTCTCTGTAGGGATTTCTTTGCCAGCGGCGGACCTGCCCGCGGCGAGGGAGGACGCCAGCACGACAGGCGGCGCGGGATCGGACGCCGGGAAACCGGAGTTTCGCCCGGAAGTTCCGATGGCCTCGCGGGCGGGCTTCTCGGTGGAAGCGAGCCCGGGTGATGCCGGTGTGCGGCTTGCCGGGCCGACGCTGAAGGCTTCGGAGTCGAAGCCGCTGTTGCCGGGGTCGGGCCCGAGTGCCGTGGCACACAGGGTGCCCGAACTGGCGAGTCGCATCGGGCCGGCGCGTCTCGTGGAAGGTACGGGGTCCCGGTCATCGATGCCGATTTCTCTGCCGTCGGTGGATGGACCAGCGCCGAGGAAAGAAGACCGCGCGGAAGCTGGCGTGGGCTCGGCTTCGGTGGCGTCGGAGTTTCGCGCTGAGATTCCCCGTGCCGCTCGTGCCGAGGGTGGGGCGTGGAAAGGGAATGGAGAGGCGTCTGCTCCGGCGCGGGCCGTGCTGCCGGGTCCGCGGGTTGGCGGTCAGTCGGTGGATTCGCAGCCGGTTGTGCTGAGTGAGCCGTTCGAGGCGATCGGTCCGAGCGAGCGGCGTGCGGAGTCGGTCGGTGCGGGTGCGACCCGTGTGGCGGTCGAACCCGGGGTTCCAGGTTTGACCGGGCTACGCCTCCCGGTGATGGAACCCGAGGCACCGCCGGCCGAGGACTTCGCGCAACGAGCCCCGGAAGTTCGTGAGGAGATGCTCCAGAAATCGGGAGGGAGCGAGGAGACTGAGCGGGCGGTGGGGTTGGCGCTTGATTGGTTCCGCGCGCATCAGGACGCGGACGGACGTTGGAGTGGGCGCGAGTTTGATCACGGGTGCGGAGCGTGCGATGGCGCGGCGGAGATTGACGCGGATTCGGCGATGACGGGGATCGTGCTCCTGTGCTACCTCGGCGCTGGGCACACGCACACGGCGGAAGGGCCGTACCGCGAGCAGGTGAGGCGCGGGCTGGCGTGGTTGGTGAGTCGGCAGGGGACCAACGGCGACCTGCGCGACGGCGGGACGATGTACGGACACACAATCGCGACGGTCGCGCTGTGCGAAGCGTTTGCGATGACGCGCGACGGAGCCTTGGAGCCCGCGACCCGACGCGCGGCGAGTTTCCTGTTCGAGGGTTCGGCCAAGGGGAGCGGGTTGCGCGACGGCACTTCGGTGCTGGGGTGGGAAGTGATGGCGATGGAGAGCGCGCGGCGTGCGGGGATCGCGACGCCGAGGACGACGTTTGATTCGGCGCGGAAGTTCTTGGACACCGTGAGCGCGAGCGGTGCGCGGGGTCGGTACTCCTATCGGCGTGGCGAGGCACCGAGCGCGGCGATGACCGCCGAGGCGATGTTCGTGCAGCAATTGCTTGGACATTCGCGCGAGGAAGCCCGGATGGAAGAGTCGGCGTCCTTCATTCTCGGGACCCCGCCGCGTTGGAAGGACGGGGCCCCGACGTACTACTGGTACTACGCGACGCTGGCCTTGTTCCAGCAACAGGGGAAAGCGTGGGAACTGTGGAACACTGCGTTGGTGTCGAGTTGCTCGCCAACCAGCGGAAGGACGGGCGGGCGGGGGGGAGTTGGGACCCGCAGGACCAGTGGTCCAAGCTCGGAGGGCGGGTGTACCAGACCGCGATCTGCACGCTGAGCTTGGAGGTGTACTACCGGTACCGGGCGCAGGGTGTAGAAGGTCCGCCCGCGCCATCGGCGGGGGCGCGATAGGCGAGTGTACCGGGAAATGCCTCGCGAAGCCGAGGCTCGACAAAACGCCCTCCTTAAATCAGGATTTCGTTTGGATTTTCCGATCGTCGCGTGTGGGCGGGCTTAGGCTTGCCTCGCGGAAGGCCGAAGATACGATGCTCGGTCTGCGTTTTCCTGGGGATTGGTGTAACGGTAGCACGACTGTCTCTGAATCAGTTAGTCAAGGTTCAAATCCTTGATCCCCAGTTTTCGAGGTCTTTGTGAGCCGGGCTTGCGGGCCGAAGTCGCGAAGGATCTGTCTATCAAGGATGTGTTGGGAGGCTCGGGGGCGAAAAACCGCGCCCGTTGTGTGGTGCGCTGGGTGGGCTTTGGCCGCGGTTCGAAAGATCGTGGTTCGGCCGGTGTGGATCGAATGCGGCACCTCGACTTGGGTGCTCCTAAAAATCACAACACCCATGAAAAGCACAACGCCAAGGTCAGGCCTCGGCGTTGTGGGCACTCGTTCAGATGTCAAGGCACGAACTTACGCACGACGGCGACGACCGGCGGCGACGCCGGTGAGGCCGAGGAGTGCGAGGCTGGAGGGGGCGGGGACGCGGGCGAGGAAGCCGCGGATTTCACCTCCGCCGAAGGTGCTGCTGTGGATGTTGAGGTACGCCTTGCCGTCGTCGAAGCTCTGGATCAGGGCCGCCTCGGCAAGGGGCACGGTGCCGCCGTGACCGGTGATGTAGGAAGAGTTGTAGCTGGAGGCGAGCGTCATGTCGAAGGTGGTGTCCATCGAACCGGAGGTGACGCCGAGTGGGAAACCTGAGAACGAAGGCGTCTGAGTGGCGACGCCAGCGGTGCCGACTCCGGCGACGACCGTCGCGGAGTGGATGTGCGACGCGGTGGTGTTGCCGGTGAGGCCCGTGAAGGTGGTGCGAACGCGCAGGAGGTGCGTGGCCGTGTCGTAGTCGACCTGGGTGTCACCGGTGCCGGGCGACGCGTTGGGAGGACTCTCGGAGGGACCGTCGAGGTGGGCCGTCCAGCTGATGAGCGCGGCGTTGGACGCGGAAACACCGCACAGGAGCGCGACGGCCGCCACGGACGTCTTGAGGGCGCCCGGAGCACGGTTGAGAACGGTTGACATGTGCAATCTCCTCTTGAAAGTGAATCTGGAAGGCAGAACAACCCGACGAGGACGCAGAGCGGAAACTCGAACCGAAGGGGTCGGGCGCGACACCAGTGAAGTTTCGCGCGATCAGAAGGTCGCGTGAAATTTTCGATCAACTTGCTGCGCCGTCGCGACGTACCGATCGCGCCACAACAAAGCAGATGTAGCTTCATGCGTCGGTTCTTGCAGGATTCGGCCGGGCGTGAGAGTTGTTGTTTCGAGCTGTGCCAATGGGTGTTCGAGCGGGGCTCATCCCGTTGGCGTGGGACGACAAGAAGACAGAAACGATTGAATTTCTCGACCCGTGGCGGTATGTTCTGGTTCAAAGGCGCGGGCGTGGGGCTTATGGCTTTCCACGCGTCACAAAGTCATCGATCGAAGGAAGCGGTATGAAGATCAGATATCACGGTTGGCGTTGTTTGGCCGCGCCCGTGCTGGCGCTGGTTTCCATCGGCGCATCGTGCCGGACGCTGGCGGGAGACGGTATCGAGGTTGGGCAGGACGGGGCGGGGAAGCTGAAGGTAATTATCGACGCGCCCTCCTTCACAGTGCCGTTCTCGGTGTTCCCGTTGCAGCCGGGGTGGGCGTTTGGCGAGGTGGGGTTTGAGTCGATCGACTTTGATATCCCGTTGGAAGGGATATTCGTGCCGGATTCGTCAGCGAACGTTGAGGCAGTCCTGGTTTCGTTTGACGCCGGGTGCCGGGTTTGGAGCCCGAGCGTTGCGATGAACGCCGGCGACACGCTCGCGTTGGGAAGCCCTTTCTTTGACTATCACCCGGTCTGGCAGATTCTCGACGGTCCGAGCGGAGCGTCGTTTGAGGTGAGGTTCTTTGTTCGCGACCTTGCGGGGCTGTACGCGCCGAGCGAGGAGTTCACAGTCACGCTAACGGCGGCGTTCTGCCCGACGGACTTTGACCGGGACGGATTCGTGACGGGCGACGACTTTGACGGGTTCGTGGCGGCGTTTGAGCTGGGGGACGGGGCCGCGGATTTCGACGGGGACACGTTCGTGACGGGTGATGATTTCGATGCGTATGCGCTGGCGTTTCAGAGCGGTTGTTGAGGGGTGGGTGTTCGACGGGCAGAGCGACGGCGAGAGGGACAGTCGTGTCCTAGACTTGTGGTCGAATTGCCCGAACTTTCCGACCCCCAAGGACCCGTCATGGCCCAGACTGCCACGCCGCCTCCCTCGCCCGCCCCCGCGTCACAAGCCCCCGCCAAGCCGTACCGGCTGAGCGCCAAGCTGCCGGACGCGACGTTGGTCAAGTGGTTGTACGACATGTCCCTGATCCGCGAGTTCGAGAACCGCACGGCCCAGGCGTACCAGCAGGCCAAGATCGGCGGGTTCTGCCACCTCTACATCGGTCAGGAGGCGGTCGCGGTTGGCACCATCAACTCCTGCGAGCCCGACGACCCGATCGTTCACGCCTACCGCGACCACGGGCACGCTCTGGCGCGGGGCATGAGCGCCAACGCCTGCATGGCCGAGATGTTTGGCAAGTCCACCGGCTGCGCCAAGGGCAAGGGCGGGTCGATGCACATGTTCGACAAGCCGCACTGGTTCTTCGGTGGGCACGGGATCGTCGGCGCGCAGACACCGCTCGGCACGGGCCTCGCCTTTGCGGCCCGCTACGAGTGGGAAGTCCTCGGCAAGTCCCTCGCCGGCGGCAAGGCTAAGAAGAAAGTCGCGCTCGCCTTCCTCGGTGACGGCGCGCTCAACCAGGGCGCGCTGCACGAGGCGATGAACCTGGCCGGGCTCTGGAACATCCCCGTCATTTACGTCGTCGAGAACAACGGCTACTCGATGGGCACCAGCATCGAACGCGGCACCACCATGGCCCAGGACCTCACCGCCAAGGCCAAGGCCTACGGCATGGAAGGGCGCATCATCGACGGCTTCGACGTCATGAGCCTCTACGACGAGTTCAAGCCCCTCATCGACGCCTGCCGCGAGGAGCAACGCCCCGCCTTCGTCGATCTCAAGACCTACAGGTATCAGGGCCACTCCATGTCGGACCCGCAGAAGTACCGCACGAAAGAAGAAGTTGAGCAGTTCAAGGCCAAGGACTCGATCGACCGGCTGGCGCACCATCTGATGAACGATCGCAAGGGCGCGGACGGCAAGCCGGTGCTGAGCGAGGCCAAGTTCATCGAGATGCAGACGCAGATCAAGGGGATCGTGCGCGATTCGGTGGAGTTCGCGGAGAACAGCCCTGTGCCGGACGTTGAGGCCGAGCTGTACAGCGACGTGTTCGTGAATCCGATGCCGAACCTGAGCCCCACTCGGGATTACGTCCACGGGGCGAGAAACCCGCTGCTGTAAGGGTTGCTTGTTTTCCGGTGAGAAGAGTTCGTTCACAAAACGCGGCCCCGTTCGGCCGCGTTTTCTATTGGTTTGGGGCGGGCGGGTCGACGCCGTAGGGCTTGACACCTTCGGGCCTTGGCATGTAGGCCTCGCTGGCGGCGCGGGTGATTGGGGCGTTGCGATTGGCGGCGGGGGCGACTGTGTTGCCGCGCGCGGCGCGTGCGGAGGGTGTGGCGGGTGTTGGGCTTGCGCTGGTCATACCGCCCATCGCCCGTTCCACGCGGGCGAGCATTTCTTCTTGATGGCGTGCGTTCTTTTCGGCGATGCGGCGGTCGCGTTCTTCGGCCGTGATGGAGTTGGAGACGGCCCAAGCGCTCATGCCCGCGAGCTGGATGAGGCAGACGAGGTAGAGGACACCGCACCCGAGGAAGGTCACGCCACCCAGAACGCTGACGAGCCAGAGGAGCATCCCGGTCGGGCCGAAGGCGGTGCTTGAGGTGCTCGCGGCGGCGGCGAGTGGGATGGAGATCGACGCGCCAACCATCCCAAAGCTCATTCCCCAGGTGGCGTCGCGGAAGCGATCAGCGAGTACCGTGTTCCCGGCCCAGTCGGCGAGGTAGGCGATCATGAAGGCGAGCGGAACGAGCCCCGTGATCGCGATGAAATACGCGCCGGCGGAGAGGGTGTGCAGGGACTTCATCAGCGGTGTGGCGACAAGGGCAGTGCCGTTCGTAACGGCTGCGGCGATCGCGGCGTTGCGGGCGAGCTCGGAGGCGCACCAGGTGCCCGCGGCCACGACCCAGCCGAGTTGCGTGAAGCGGACGTAGCGGCGGGCGCGACGCCATTCGGCGAGGAGTTCGTGGCGCGGACGGACGCTGGTCTGGCGCGGCTGGGTGACGATGACGACGCCGACCCACCAAACGACGGCCATGAACGCGGTGGTGCCGATGACGAAGACGTTGCCGGTGCGGAAGGAGGTGAGCCCGAGGAGGACGCCGAGGAGGGCGGCGGCGGCCATCATCCAGCAGCCGAGGGCGAGGACTTTGATGTAGGTGCGTGGCGCGTCGGTGAGGTTGTCGTCCACGCGCGAACGCCGGCGGCCCATGGAGATTCGCGTGCCGCACTCGGGGCAGACGCCGCCGACCTTGAGGCCGCGGAGGCTGTAGCGGCACTTGGGGCAGACGACATCGTCGGGGAGCGTTGCCCCGGCGGAGGTGCGGGAGAGTGATGCGTCGGCGGGCATTGGGGTATTAAACCACGGCCGGGGCGGGAGGGTGCATCAATCGTTCGTGACCCCGGATTCCCTTGGCGACGTCGGGGGGAGAGGGTGATGGTCGGGCTTTATGGTGCCGTGTTTTCGATGAGCGATGATCCGGGTCATGACATTCCGGGTTCCATCCAAGGCCATGACATACCAGATCGCCCACGGGATCCAGGCGATGCTGAGCGGGATCAGCATGCATCCGAAGCCCATCTGAATCATCGGCGAAATCGAAGAAGTCGAAGCCATTCCCACGATCGCCGCCGCCAAGGACGCGGCGGCGCGGACCACGATGATCCAGGTGTTCGCCCGCGCGATCCGGACCGTTTTGAGCAATCGCAAGAGTTGGGCGCGGATGGCGAGATTTTCGAGGAGCCCGCCGGCGACCATGACCAAGGCCACGAACACGCACTCCGAGAGCGCGTTCGCGAGCGTGCGCGCCGAGGACATTCCGAACGCCGGGATATGCAGAAGGAGCACGTATCCGATCTCGCACGCGGCGCGGCAGCAGCCCAAGGGGCGTAACCACGCGGTTGGGGTAAGGGTTCCGAGCGTTTCGGCTCGCGCCGGTTCCGGGGTGGAGACAAGCCACCAACCCCACAGCTCCAACCCCGTGTTGAAAAGCGTCACGATCGATCCGAGCCAGAACAGCGTGCCGGCCGACATGCTCATTGCACCGAACGTCGCCGCGATACCGCCGAGGATTCGCTGCGCGATGAGCAGGGCGATCGCGATCTCGATCAGCACCAGCCCGCGGCGAACTCGGGTCAGCCATTCAAGATTGGCGAAGACCAGGCGGTCGGATCGGAGTGACAGGTGGATCGCCGTACCGCATTCGGGGCAGACGCCCTCTGTCGCCAGCCCGTCGAGCGCATAGCCGCAGTTCATGCAAGCCTTGCCGTCGGGGTTTTCCTGCCCCGATGTCGGCGTTGCGACCGGCGGTGGGGTCCGTGATGAAATCGGGGGCGTGTCTGAGGGGTTGGTCATGCGTCAAGCTGCGAGCGTGAAGCCCAACGATCAACCTCTTCGCGAATCAACCACCGCGACGGTCGCCACCGCGTTCTTAAACATCATCAACCCCGGCGTGTCACCGGAGCGCAGGCTCGCCGGGATCCGCGTCCAGTTCTGATGTCGATTCCAGGCAAGGAATCGGTCGGGGTGGGGCATCAGGCCGAAGATTCGGCCGGAGGGGTCGCAGATCCCGGCGATGGAATCCTGCGAGCCGTTGAAGTTGTCGCCGTAGCGGAGGGCGATCTGACCGTGGCGGCGGAGGTCGGCGAGGGTGGATTCGGAGTCGGCGAGGATGCGGCCTTCGCCGTGCCCTACGGGGAGCTGGAGGGCCTCGCGGCGGGCCGCGGGGTTGTCGGCATGAAGGTCGCTGAGGCCCTTGGTCCAGACGCAGACCGATTTGGGGTCGGGCTCGATGGGGACCCAGCGGTCCATGTAGCGGGCGGCAATGTTGTCGCGGAGGGCGACGCGTTGCGGCGGCGGGGCATCGTCGGGCCAGGGCTCACCGGCGAGCGGGCCTGGGAGGAGCCCGATCTGGACCATGGTTTGGAAGCCGTTGCAGATCCCGATCATGGCGGCACCTCGGCGTGCGGCATCGCGGAGGGCGGGCCAGAGCTTCTCGCGGACTTTGACGGCCATGATCCGGCCCGAGGCGATGTCGTCGCCGTAGCTGAAGCCGCCTGGGAATCCGATGAGGTCGAAGGAGTTGATGATGGTCGGGTCGGCGATGAGCGCGTCGACGTGGGCGAGCGTGGCGTGAGCACCGGCGAGCTCGAAACCGCGGGTCATTTCGGCGTCGCAGTTGGTGCCGGCAGTGCGGATGACGAGGGCGTTGGGCATCCGCAAGGGTAGAGCGGCGAGCAGGAGGCGGGCGATTACCGGCGGGAGCTGTCGGACGCTCGTCAGGAGGAAGGGTTCCGAGCCTGCAAGTGGAGTATCTTTCCTGAATCCCCGGTATTCGTTGGGTGGTACACTTCCTGGGCGGATCTGGGGCCGTGCCGCCGCAAAGGCGTGGCACAGCGAAGAAGGCAGGAGCTGTTCGGGTGACTAGGCGCTGTCAGCACAATTCTCTGGTTCGACCGGCGCTGTTTGCGGCGGTAGGCGTGTGCTGGGCAAGCGTTGGCCTGTCACAGGCACAGGTCGCCGTGCCTCCGCCGGCGGAGGGGCAACCGCCCGCGCCGCCGGCGTCCGAGCAACGGGTGATGGTGGAGTCGGAGATTCCCTCCGATCTCCTGGCGCAGCTTGATTCGCCCGAGTTGCTGTTGCGCGAGGCGGCGACCAAGCAGGTGGGGAGCTCGGGGCGGTTCGGGATGTCGGCCTTGCGGGGCGCGTTGTCACGAACGGATCTGACCTCGGAGCAACGGCAGAGGTTGCTGAGCGCGGGGTACGAGATATTCAAAGCCACGCCGCGCGGTGCGATGGGGGTTCAATTTGAAGGGGCGACTGCGGCGGGCGTGCTGGTTCGGCCCGCGCAGGCGGGGTTCGATGCCTCGCGCGTGCTCAAGACCGACGACGTGATCCGCGCGATCGACGGGCGGCGGGTGGAAGAGCAGGACGAGATTCGGGTTGCCATCATCTCGCGTGAGCCGGGCGAGAGCCTGCCGCTCACGATCGTTCGCGACGGAGTGCCGATTGAGACGAGCGTAAGGCTCGGGAGCTACTCAGAACTTCGGAACAGCCAAGGGCTGGACGAGTCCGTCCTTTCAGCGGCGTGGTCGTACCGCGTGGCGCGCGAGGGCGGCGCAGGCGCTCAGCCGCCGGTGCCCAGCGGGCTCTCGGCCGAGCAATGGGACTTGTCCGCTCAGCGTCAGCGCCGGTCTCTGTCGGCCAAGAACGAGCCGACGCACGACCCGTTCACGGGCGAGCAGATCCGTTCGCCGTTGCCCAGGCCGATGATCGCGGCGCTTGCGATGGGCGGGCAAGTGCGTGACCAACTTCTGCGGGCTGCGGACCAATTGGCGGGCGGCGGTGTGAGAATCCGGGGCAACGAGATTATTCTCATCAACCCCAACCAGCGTGCCCGGGCGGGCCGCGGCAACCAGATCGGCGGTGACCCGACGATCCGCAATGCGCTCATCGCGCGGAAGCAGGCGCTGACGAACCGCCTGCAAGAGATAGCGATCCTGTTGTCGGATCGGTCGATCTCGGCGGAACGACGCGCGGAGCTCAAGGCGATGCAGGTCCAGGTGAGCACGCAGAGCGCGATGATCCAGCAGGAGATCAACGACCTTTTCCGCCAGCCGTAACGCACACCCGCAATGCGCGGTGCTGCGGTCGGATTTCCCCGGGCGTGTCCGTACGTAGAAAAGCCACGCCGTCCTTGGCGTGGCCCTTCGGGAACTGCTTTGAGCGCGGGTCGAACTTTGGTTCCCGCTTTCGGTCGTTAGGCGGCCCGCTTGACTCGCCGTTTGGTCGCGACCGGTCGTTCTTCGATGATGCGCTCCGCCGGGGGATTGATGAGCACGTCGACCATCTCGCGCGGGGTGCTGGCGTAGATGTGAACGCCGATTTCTTCGGCAAGTCCCGCGGCACGGTTGAAGACCCCGCCGCCGACGGCGATCTTCATGCTGGGGACGGCCGCGATTTCGCGAATGTTGTCGATCAGCCCGCGGATTCCCGGCAGGTCCGAGGGACCGGCCGCGAAGATGAGGAGCGTGTCGGGGCGAGATTCGTGGACCTGGGCGAGGATCTCGTCGTTGGGGATCTGCCCGCCGGCAAAGGTGACGGTGAAGCCTGCGGCCTCGAGGAGGTCGGTGGCCATCTGGGCCCCGAGTTCGTCGCCGTCGGTCGGACCGCAGCAGGCGAAGATGGTCTTCCCGCTGCTGGGGGCAATAGTCAATTGCGCGGTGGCTCGATCGACGGTAACGCGCAGGAGTCGTGTGGCCATCTGGTAGCTCATCCGGGTGAGCTGGTCCTCACGGTGCAAGCGTTCGATGAGGGTATAGGTCGGCCAGAAGAGGTCGTTCACGAGCTGTCGAGGGGTCATCCCCTGCCCGGTAAACTCGCTGACGAGCTTTCGCGTGCCCTGGCGATCACCGCTGATGAGAGACTCAAACAACCGCTCAACCATCAAATCGTGGTCCATCCGTGGATACTCCGACTAGGGAATCGTCGCCGGCCCAGTTCCACCAAGGCCGGAAGAAGTTGTGAACTCCGCGACGATCCCCGTCGGGGGACTGCACCGGCAGCAAGCGGCCGGACCCACCAGTCGAGAGGTGTATCGAGCGCGTCGGATGGATCGCGTGAATGTTGAGCAGGTGTCGCGCGGAGGGTCCGTCCGATCATCGTGCGGTCTGATAAACCTACTCGGTGTGGACTCTTGGCCGGGAAGAGGCCCAACGCAGAGGAGGCAGAGCTGCAAAGCGGTGGGACGCGGAGAAAGACCGGGCCTGGATGAGGAGATTCGCGAGAGCGCGTCACAGAAGTCAGCCAGCCCGGGCCTTCTCTCTGCGTTGCGCTGAACTCTCTGCAACTTCTGCGCTCTGCTTTCTGGATTCTCAGATTATCCAGCGCGCTTCACACCGCGGTAGCAAACGCAGATTCCCAAGGAGAGCCCCGTGCTGACGACCGCCTCGAACCCGGCCTCGGCAACTTTGGCGCACAGCGCCGCGCGGGGCATGAAACTCCCTACGGACTTGGGGAGGTACTTGTACGCCCCGGACTTGTCGCCGCTGATGAGCGTGGCGGTCCGGGGCATCACCCAGCCGCAGTAGAAATCGTTGAACCAGCGGACCGGGGCGAACGACGGACGGTCGAACTCGAGGATGACGAGCCGGCCGCCGGGTTTGAGGACGCGGGCGAACTCGGAGAGGGCTTTCGTGGGGTCGGCCACGTTGCGGATGCCAAAGGCGATGGAGACGACGTCAAAGGTTGCGTCGGGGAAGGCCAGATTCTGGGCGTCGCCCTCGGCGTAGGTGACTTTGCTGCTCTGGTTGATCGGGAGCAGCCCACGTTTTTCGCCAGCAATGGCGAGCATTTCAGGCGTGAAATCTATGCCCGTGACGCTGAAGGCGGGGGAGAGGTTGGCGAACGCGTGAGTGAGATCGCCCGTCCCGCACGCGACGTCCAGCACGCGGTCGCCGAGCCGGACGCGGGCTTCACGAACGGCGAAGCGTCGCCAGGCCTGGTCCTGCCAGAAGGAGTGGACTCGGTTATTGAGGTCGTAACTCTTGGCAATGGCGGAGAACATGCCGCGGACTCGCCCGGGTTTGTCGGCGCGGGCGTGAAGGTCGGTCAGTTCGGCGTCGGTCCAGGCGGGGCCAGCGGAGGGGGTTGGCTGGGAAGGTGTGGGCGCGGTCGTGGGCATCGGTCTGAGAGGGTAGTTCCGCGGACGCGTCCGACATCGACGGGCTCGTATGATTTCGTGAACCGCCGGGAGACGGTGCGCGGGTCCTGGTCGCTCGCGGTGGTCTGGAGGCATTGTCAATGAACTGCACGCAGAATCTCACGCCGGGTCGGGGATCTTCTTCTGTCTCGGCGGCTTTCGCGGTGCTGGCCGCGGCGACGGGGGCGTTGGTCACCCTGCCCGGATGCACCACCAACCCCACGACTGGGCGTTCACAGTTCAACACGCTCAGCCGGGCTGACGAGATCAAGATCGGGACCGACGCGACGCCGGGCCTCACGACCGAGTACGGCGGGAAAGTCGCGAACCCCGAACTCGTGAACTATGTGAGTTCGCTGGGCAAGCAGCTCGCGGCGACGACGGAGGCGGACAACCCGACGCTGCCCTGGGAGTTCACGCTGCTGGACTCGGACGTGATCAACGCGTTCGCGCTGCCGGGCGGGAAGGTTTTCGTCTCGCGAGGGCTAGCCGAGAAGATGGACAACGAGGCCCAACTCGCGGCCGTGGTGGGGCACGAGATCGGGCATGTGTGCGCGCGGCACACCAGCGAGCGAATGACCCAGCAGGTGGGCGCGGGTGTCGCGGCGGCGGTCGCCGGAGTGATCGTGGGGGGGGTTACCAACAACGACACGATCAAGGCAGCAGCACCGGTTGCCTTCAGCGCGGGGAGCCAGCTCATCGTGCTCAGTTTCAGCCGCGATCAGGAGCTGGAGGCGGACGGGCTGGGGATGCGGTACATGACCAGACTGAACTACGACCCGATCGGGGCTCAGCAGGTGATGGAACTGCTCAAGCGTGAAGCGGGGGGCGGCGGGGGAGCTTTCGACAAGTTCCTGTCTACCCACCCGGACCCGGCGGCGCGGGTCGAGGTGGTCAAGAAGAAATTGGCCAAGGAGTATGCGTACACGCAAGGGAATCCGCAGTACCAACTGCACGCGGACCGGTTCAGGCAGCAGTTCTTGGCCAAGCTTCCCGCCAGGGTCCCGGTCAAGAAGGCCGAGGCAGGCCACGGGCGGGTGTTTGATCTGTCGCAACCGGCGGGGTGGTGCGCAGTCTGCGCGGCCCGGCCGGAGGTGGAGGGGGTTGTGCTGGCGGAGCGGGTGAGAACGGAGTCAGCCGATTTGCTACCATCCGCCGCATGTCAACCTTGAAGCTCGTTCGTCGTTCCTTCAATTCGTTCCGGGGTTTGGCCGCGCTGGTGGTCTTGGCGTCGGTCGGCGCGGGCGTGCTGACTCCATCGGTCCGCGGGGACGAGTTCGTGGACCGGGCCAACAAGGCCTTCGCGAACATCGGGCAGGCCCGTCGGAGCGATCTGATCTTGCTGCCGCTGCTCGCGAAAATGGCACCGGCACCCAAGGCCGTGAGCACGCTGGACCAGGCCCGGACCATTGTCCCGAGTTCGACCGGCTGGGCGGAGGCCAAGGCGTGGGCGGAGGGTGGCCCGCAGAAGGCGGTGCTTGAAGCACTCCCCGGGCTGGTAAAGGAGACGGATGCGCGGAAGGCGATGGTGTTCGGGCAGCCGTACGGCGTGGAAGGCGTGCCGATCGAATTGGTGCGGGCCCGGCTGTACACGGAACTCGGAGATCCGCCGACCCTCTCGGCTGCTCGGTTCCTGTTCATGCCCGCGCTCGACGCGTTTCAGAATCTGGTGCATGTCGAGGCGATGAGGCGGAGCGACGCGGGCGATCCGATGGGGGCGCTGACGCTGCTGGCAGACTTTGCGGCCTTCGCCCGGCAGTTCGCGGATCGGCAGTTTTTCAAGGAAGTTGATTGGGCGATGCGGGCCATGACGGATTCAATCGAGCGGATGCGGGACATCGCGTACCTCGATTCCAAGGGCAAGCAGGGCCTGGCGGCCAAGGCGAACGACGCGCTCCCGGAGTTGATCGAGCGGCTGGAGCCCGAGAAGGAAACGTTGAATATCGCCAAGATCCGGCTGCCCGAGGCGGATCGGGTCGGGGCTGAGCAGATCGTGGCCCGGGTCTATGTTGCGCGCGGGGGCGTGAACACGAGCACCTTTTCAACCACGATGGCAGCGCTGGGAAGCACCGACCGCCCGCTCCGTCTTTTCAGCGAATCGGCCAAGTGGGAGGCGGTGATCCCACGCCAGAAGCCCTGGTTCGATGTTGTTGACGAGCTCCCCAAGGCGTACAAGGACTGGGAGGGACGGTGGGACCTTGAGCCGTTCAATCGTCGGCTGGAAACTCCGACGTACGCGACGAAGCTCGATCGTGCGTCGTATGCGGTGTTGGCTCAGACCACTCCCCCGATCGATGATCTGTTCGGGATGCGACAAGTGCTCAGGACCGAGGTCGCGGGGACCCGGGCGGCGTTGGGGGTGCTGGGGTACTACTACGCGACCAAGTCCTTCCCGCCGCAGATCACCTCGATCCGTCCGCGCTGGGTGAAGACCTTCGAGGCCGACCCGTTCAACCCGAACCGGGCCCGTGGGGCGATGCCGCCGCTGGAGTACTTTGTGCCGATCCGCGACCAGACTTTCGGCCCGCGCGAGGAGCCCAAGCCGCACACGGTGAACATTTTTATGCCCGATCAGGCGAACTTCGATCTCAAGTTCAAGCAAGACCAGTTCTTGCTCTACTCGGTCGGGAGTGACGGGGCGAAGAACTTTGCATCCAAGGTGCAGAACACGTCGGCCCGCGTGCTCGGCGCGGATTACCTGATCTGGCCGCCCGTCAAGTCGCTGTACAGGCAGTACCTGATGGACAAGGGGCAGTTGAAGTAGGGCCGGCTGATCTAGCCGCCGCGTGCCCGGGTCAAGGGCGACTCAACGATCTCTCCTCAACCAAAGGCGCATCCATGCCCGATCCGGTGAACGGCCAAGTCCACAAGCTTCTCATCATCGGTTCGGGCCCTGCGGGGTGGACGGCGGCGATCTATGCGGCACGAGCCCAGCTGGACCCCGTCTGCTACGTGGGTGTTCCCAAGCAGACGCCCTCGATCGTGCTGCCGGGCGGGCAGCTCATGCTGACGACGGAGGTTGAGAACTACCCGGGGTTCCCGCACGGCGTGATGGGCCCGGAGATGATGGGCAAGTTCCAGGAGCAGGCCGAGCGGTTCGGGACGAAGATCGTGGGCGAGGATATTGAGCGGTGCGAGTTCTCGCGTGAACCCTCCAAACCTCATGTGCTGCACACGTCCGAGGGCAAGGCGGTTCGAGCCCGGGCGGTCATTATCGCGACGGGCGCGACGGCCAACTGGATCGGGCTCCCCAACGAGATGCGTCTGGCCACCACGGGCGGCGGGGTGTCCGCGTGCGCGGTGTGCGACGGCGCGCTGCCGGTGTTCCGCAACCAACCCCTGGCGGTGGTGGGGGGCGGGGACACGGCGATGGAGGAGGCGACGTACCTCACCAAGTTTGCAAGCGCCGTCTACGTGATCCACCGGCGTGATTCGTTCCGTGCGTCAAAGGTCATGCAGCAACGGTACCTCTCCCGGCCCAACGCCAAGGTGCTGTGGAACAAGGCCGTGGTGGACGTGCTGGGTGATGAGAAGATCAGCGGGGTTGTGCTCGAAGACACCGTCACGCGTGAGAAGTCCACGCTGGACGTGCGTGGACTGTTCATCGCGATCGGTCACACACCCGCGACCTCGTTCCTCAAGGGCAGCGGCGTCGAGCTCACCGAGAAGGGGTACGTGGCGCTGCACAAGAGGCACAGTTACACGAACATCGCGGGTGTGTTTGCGGCGGGCGACGTCGCCGACGCGGAGTATCGTCAGGCCGTAACGGCGGCGGGGATGGGCTGCCAAGCGGCCCTGGACGCCGAGCGTTGGCTCGCGGCCCAGGGCGTGGACTGATCGTTCGGCGCCTTCAAGGTGGTCGACGCCGCTAGTTCCGGCGCGGGTTGCGTCGGGCGGGGCCGATGTTGAGCCCGAGCATCGGTGCGAGCGGCAGCAGCACGAACGACAGCACGAGCCCCGACACGCTGCACGAAAGCGATGACGCCAGACGGGTGAAGAGTTCGTGCGTGGGGTGCCAGTCGATGGGGTCGCCGAAGACCGAACGGGTCGTGAAGAGGGTGACAACGACGATCTGAGCGACGGCCGCGGCGAGCACCGAAAGGAACGCGACGGTGAGCGGGTTGCGGCGGATCATCATTGAGCGAAGGGTGAGCACGAGCTGGCTGGCGAGAAGATAGCCCAGCGCGTACGGGCCGACGATCGTGGCCGCGGGCCCGCCGTCGCGGAGTTCGATAGGAAACGTCAGGTCGGTGATAAGCCCGAGCGATGGGCGTCGGCCCGAGGCGCAGCGCGTCGCGGAAACCGAGTTCCAGCCCGAAAAGAACCCAGCTCACGAGCGCAAAGAGGGGCCAGTTCATGGCGTTCCTCCGCTATTTTTCTTGCGTGTGGGGACGGCTTCGGGATTGAGTTCCGCGGGTTCCTCGGAGATTCTCAGGACGACCTCGCTCACCCGGTCCAGGGCAAGCGTCGGGCGCACGGTGATGATCTTCCGCAGCGGCATGTCGGGGTTGGGTTCGACGCGTTCGATCCTCCCGATGATGAGCAGTTGGGCGTGCCGGGGCCAGCGGTCGGCGTCGTCGTCGAGGCGGACGGTCTGCCCGACCGCGGGCTCGGGGGCCGAAGCGTCGGGCGCGGACGTGCTGGTCGTTCCGGCGGGCGTCGGTCTTTCGGGTCGGAAGACCGGACCACGGAGCGTGCCGTTGCCGAGGGGTTCGAGTTGGCAGAGCAGTTGGGCCTCGGGGTTGTCGACCATGACGCGACCACGGATCGCGCCGGCGGACTTTGACGTGATGGGCTGAACGAGGCACTGGCGGGCGCTCGTCGATTTGACGCGCCCGAGGAGCTGGAGTCCCGAGGCCACGGCCACGGTGTTGAGGTCGACGCCGTGAGTCTCCCCGGCCCGGACGCGGAGAAGCCCGCTGGAAAGGTCGCTGGAGACGCCGATTACGGGGGCGGCGACCTGGCGGACCGCGACGTTGGGGTTGAGGTTGTTGAGCTTGTAGAGTTCCTCCATCGTCGCCTGGAGCCTGATGTTGTCCTGCTGCTGACGCAGGAACTGGGTGCGCCAGTTTTCGATCTCTTCTTTGAGCGCGTTGACAACGGGGGCGTCGGGCGTCGCGGGGGCGCTGGGTGCCAGCCAGCGGGAGAGGGCCGCGAAGGGCGCGCTGATCGGCGCGATGAGGGTGGTCGTGAGCGTTCCGAACCAGCCGATCCACGCGGTGTATCGCACGGGGGTCACGGCGAGCACGAGCAGCAGGCCAACGGCGACAGGGAGCGCCTTCTTTCCGAGAGTGAACTTGGCGGGTGATCGGGACATGGGAGAGGCGAATGGCGAGTGGTGGGTGGCGAGCGGTCAAGAAGTGCACGGAACGTGTTGAGTGGCGGCGTGGTCTGTTTCGCTCCTCGTTACACGCCTCTCACCGTCCACCGCTTGGTGCGCGAGTTCGTGGCGACCGGGCTCGACCCACTCTCACCCTTCCATGTCGTTCTCGAGCGTTGTCTTCCATTCCTCGATGTGCTCGAGGTAGATGCACGTTCCGCGGGCGACGCACGTCAGAGGATCTTCGGCCAGCGTTGTTTCAAGTCCGGTCGCCTTGTGTACGACGTTCGTGAACCCACGAAGCAGCGACCCGCCCCCGGCCATCATGATGCCGTTGTCCACCAGGTCCGCCGAAAGCTCGGGCTCGGCCCGCTCCAGCGTCCGCGTGATCGCCTCAATGATCGCCGTCACCGGCTCCTGCAACGCCTCGCGGATCTCTTCGCTTGTCACCGGTGTCTTCCGCGGCAGCCCGCTGATCATGTCCCGCCCGCGCACGTCCATCGTCGTCTCAGGCCCGATCGGGAACGCCGAGCCGATCTCGATCTTGATCCGCTCGGCCGTCTGCTCGCCGATCATCATGTTGTACGTGCGCTTCATGTGGTTGATGATCGCCTCGTCCATGTCGTCGCCCGCCACCCGCACCGACTCGCACGTCGCGATGTCCGCCAGCGACATGATCGCCACCTCGGTCGTGCCGCCGCCGATGTCCACGATCATCGACGCCGTGGGCTCCGCGAACGGCAGACCCGCGCCGATCGCGGCCGCGATCGGCTCCTCCAGCAGGTACGTCCGCCGTGCCCCCGCCCGCTCCGCCGAATCGAAAACCGCCCGCTTCTCCACGGCCGTGATGCCCGAGGGGATCGAGATGACGACGCGCGGCCCGAAGATCTTGCTCTTGCCGTTGACCTTGCGGATGAAATAGCTGAGCATCGCCTCGGTGATCTCGAAGTCCGAGATCACGCCGTCCTTGAGCGGCCTGATCGCCGTGATCGACCCCGGCGTCTTGCCCAGCATCTCCTTGGCGACCCAGCCCACGGCCTCGCCGTTCTTGAGAACCTGATTGGTCCCCTTCCGCACCGCTACCACGCTGGGCTCGTTGAGGACGATCCCCTGCCCGCGCACCGAAACGAGGGTGTTGCACGTCCCCAGGTCGATGCCCATGTCCACGCTGAACAGTCCTAAGAAACGGTCAAGGATCACGAGCGGTGGTTCCTCTGCTGCCGGGGGAAGGGGTACGAGCACGATCCAAACCGAGCCCAAAAACCGGCGGAGCACGCGATGGTAGTCCGCAGGCCGGGGTTTTCAGGGCCAGCCACGGGGAGATTATCGGCTGATTGGGGGCCAGACCACCCAAGGATTGCGGGTTGGGGTTTCTTTGGGTACGGATTCGCGGGGCATCGGGCATGACTGAGCTCAGGTCAGAGGATTCGGGTTGCCACCTAGACTGACCGCATGAGAACAACACCGTCCGTCGCGACTCCGGGCGCGCGTTTTCGCCAACTCATGGACCGGGGCTGCGTTGCGATCCCGGGGGCGTTCAACGGGTTGTGCGCGCGCAGTGTTGCGCAGGCGGGCTTCGAGGCGTGCTACGTCTCGGGCGCGGCCACCAGCGTTTGCGCTGGCGTGCCCGATGTTGGATTGCTCACGCTGGAACACTTCTGCCGGGTGATTCGGGAGGTGGCCGACGGTTCGAAGCTGCCCGTGTTGGCCGATGCGGACACGGGGTTTGGCGAAGCGGAGATGGTTCGACGGACCGTGATCGAGTACCACCGCGCCGGGGCGGCCGGGCTTCATCTCGAGGATCAGAAGTTCCCCAAGCGGTGCGGGCACCTGGACGGCAAGGAACTGGTGCCAACAGACCACATGGTGGAGAAAATTGAATGGGCGCGGAGGGCGTCGGTGGCGTGCTCCGGCGGTTCGTTCGTGATCTGTGCCCGGACCGACGCGCGCGGCGTCGATGGCTTTGATTCGGCGGTCGCGCGTGCCAAGGCGTATGCCGCGGCCGGGGCGGACATGATTTTCCCTGAAGGACTCGCGTCGGAAGAGGAGTTTCTCCGTTTCGCAACGACGATGGGGGCGAAAGAAACGGGCTCGTCGGGTGCGGCGCGTTCGGGCCCGTATCTGCTAGCGAACATGACGGAGTTTGGCAAGACGCCGTTGATCCCGCTGGCCAAGTTCGCGGCGATGGGCTACTCGTGCGTGATCTATCCGGTCTCAATGCTGCGGGTGGCGATGGGAGCGGTAAGCACCGCGCTTGCGCAGTTGAAGGCGGAGGGAACGGTGGCGGGATTTGTGGATCGGATGCAGACGCGGAAGGAGTTGTACGAGTTGATCGATTACACGCCGGGCAGGCCGTGGGAGGCCCGGGCGGAGTAGTCGCTCTAGATGAAGGCGTGGGGATCGAGAGGCCGCACTACGTAGCGTTCAACCCGGTCAGAACCCGGGCCGTGATGATGAGGACAAGCGCGGCGAAGATGCTGAGCCAGACGGCCTGCCATAGGCGCGACCGCCGCTGGTTCACGGCTCGATGATCGAGTGTCTCACGGTTGTGGTCCATGGCTGTCCTTGTGAACCGTGCGGATCCTGGTTCTGGGGCGCGGCATCGAGGCGGGTATCGAGCCGATCAGGGCGGGACCGATTCTGGTCGGAAAATGGTCATGCTCCGTCGTTCGTGTTCGAGCAAGCGTGCGACGTCCGCCGCTTCTTGCAGCGTGGCGCGAAGGTCGCGGCGGCCCTCGTTGATGGCGTCCAGGAAATGTCTGATCTCAAGGTCGTACCCGCTGAGCGTGCTGAGTTCTACCGGGCTGGTTCGTTCGGAGGTATGAACGAGCAATTGAGGCGTCCGCGAGAGGTCGAAATCAGCCGTGGCATGCTCGAAGTTGACGAGGTAACGCATGCGAAATCCCGCGCCGGGTGCAAGATCCCATGCGCCCTCGGCGGTGACGTGCTGGGGGCCGTCGGGGATTTGGTAGTGCGTCGTGTGGTGAAACACAGACCCGGAGGTGGAGACGGCCGAGGGTTTTCCAAGGCACCAGGAGACGAAGTCCGCGTCGTGGATGTGGAGATCGACCAGCGCTCCGCCGCTGCGGGATTCGTCACGGTAGAACGCGGCGCCCCAGCTGGGCCCGCTGCCGAGGCGTTGGAAAGTCGCGCTGAGCATTTTCCCGAACTGAGCGCCCTGCGACCCGGGAGTGTTCGCGCGTGATTCCGCGATGCGGTCGCGGAGCCAGTCCCAGCCCGGCCAGAAACGCATGCACATCGCCGGCATGCAGAGCTTGCCGCTGGATCGCGCAACGTCGGCCAGCCGACGGATTTCTTGAGGATTCATTGAAATGGGTTTCTCGACCAGAACATGCTTGCCGGCCCGCAACGCTCGGATCGCCAGGTCCACGTGCGTGTCGGTGTAGGTGCAGACGCTCACGAGCGAAAGTCGCGGGTCGGCGAAGAACTGGTCGGGGTCGGTGTACCCGCGGACCTTTGAAGGGTCGAAGAGCTTCGGCTCGTTCGCGGTCGTCTTGAGATTCCCGGCCGCCGCGGGCTCGCCGGTGAGGCGGTCCGGGCTCGAATCGCACACCGCCACCAGCTCGCACACACCCAGATCGCGAGCCGCGGATTGGTACGCGCCCACATGCGTTCGGCCCATGAATCCAAGGCCGATGACGCCGACGCCGAGTGGCGTTGAGAGTGTCTTTGCTGGAGGATGAGGTGTCATGGGTTGCGGAACTTTCGGCGAGAGTTGCACCGAGATTCGGGCTCGGCACGAGCTGAAGAGCGAACTGGCAAACCAGTGAGACCTCGATCGGATCCCAGGGTCAATGCGAGGCGATGTTCACGCCAGCGCACCTGCCCCCGCCCGACCGGCACCTCGCTCCCCCACGCGCCGGGGGTCGTGGCCGCGTCGGCGTCCTTGACGTGCATCTGTCGCACCCACGGCAGCAGCGTTCGCAGCGCCGCGACCGGGTCGCCCATGCCGTACAGGATCATGTTCGCGGGGTCGAAGTTCACGCCGACGTTCGGGCGGTCGAGGTCCTTCAGCACTTCGACGAGGGTCGCGGCCGTCTCCTGCCCGGTCTCGAACGCGAGCGCGACGTTAGCCTTGGCGAACACGTCGGCGATCTGCCCGAGTCGATCGAGGAGGGCGCGGCGCTCGGGGTCTTCACGGTCGTGCGGGAGGAATCCCGCGTGAAATGTGACGAGCGGGAGCCCGAGCGTGCGTGCGATCTCGGCGGTTCTCCTCGCGGCATCGAGATTCTCAGCCCAGTGCTCGGTCGGCCGCACGCCGCCGCTGCGACGGATCGAATCGAGCGTCGAGTAATCTTCGCCCTTGGTCCCCATCATTCCCGAAAGAAACCTGATTCCAGCGTCCGTGAGCGCGCGGCGCGTCTCGTCGAGCGTCCACGCCCCGACGCGGATCGGGTCGAGCGCGAGCTGCACGGCCGAGAGCCCGCACGCCCGGACCTGCGCGACGAGATCGCTGGGGCTCGCGGGCGTGAGCGACCAGGAACAAACACCGAGGTGCGGACGGGATGTGTGCGATGAGGTCATTTCCTCCACAGCATACCGCGTGACCGGGCTTGCCGAGATGATGTATTATCCGAACGAAATGAAAAAGAGCGACCTGAAAACCAGCGACCCGAAAAGCACGACCACCGCTCCGCGTCAGGGTGTTGACCAGTCTTTCTCGCTGCTCAGCGTCGCCGCGTCGCCACGGCCCGCGTGCGAGCGGATGCCCGTGGTGGTCCATCCGACCAGTCGCGCCGCCAGTGTGGCGGTCGCGCGGCGTCTTGCCGACCTAATTTGTGCCCGGGCGGCGCAGGGGAAGCGCGCGGTGCTCGGGCTGGCGACCGGATCGACGCCTCACGGCGTGTACGAAGAACTGGTCCGGCTCCACCGCCGCGAGGGTCTTTCGTTCCGCAACGTCACGACCTTCAATCTCGACGAATACTGGCCGATGAAGCCCGGCGAGATCCAGAGCTACCGCCGCTTCATGCAGGAGAATCTCTTCGACCACATCGACATCGACCCCGCGCACACGCACGTCCCCGACGGCACGGTCGATCAGGCGAGCGTCGCGACGATGTGCGAGGGGTATGAGCGCAAGATCCGCGACGCGGGCGGCGTGGACGTGCAGATCCTGGGCGTCGGGCGAACGGGGCACATTGGGTTCAACGAGCCCGGCTCGCCGCGCGACAGCCGAACCCGCGTCATCACGCTCGACAGCGTGACGCGGAAAGATGCCGCCAGCGACTTCTTCGGCGAGTGGAACGTCCCGCGCCGGGCCGTGACGATGGGTGTGGGCACCATCATGGACGCCAAGGAAGTGATCCTGCTCGCGTTCGGCGAGCACAAGGCCGGGATCGTGAAGCGCGCGGTCGAGGGCGAGATCACAGCGTCCGTTGCAGCGAGTTTCCTGCAGAATCACCCGGCGGCGACGGTCATGCTCGACCCCGCCGCGGCCGCGGAACTGACCCGCTTCAAAACGCCGTGGCTGCTGGGACCGATTGAGTCGTTCGGCCTGAAGTGGGACGAGCCGACGACCAAACGCGCCGTGATCTGGCTCGCCCGCACCGTCGAAAAGCCCATCACGAAACTCACCGACCACGACTACGCCGAGCACGGCCTGCAGGAACTCGCCAGCGCCCGCGGCGGCGAGCGCGAGGGGGCGTACGACATCAACATCGAGGTCTTCAAGTCGTTGCAACGCACCATCACCGGCTGGCCGGGCGGTAAGCCGGGCACGCTCGCCGACGAGTTCCCCAAGCGCGTCGTGGTCTTCAGCCCGCACCCCGACGACGACGTGATCAGCATGGGGGGTACGTTCATCCGCCTCTGCGAGCAAGGCCACGAGGTTCACGTCGCGTACCAGACTTCGGGCAACATCGCGGTGTGGGACGAGTCCGCTCTGCGGCACGCCGACTTCGTGCGCGAGTTCGCGCGGGCCTTCCCGGAGATCGGTCAGCAGGCCGTGGATCGCATCGATGCCTCACTCGAATCGTTCATCGCGCACAAGCACCCGGGGCAGGTCGATAGTCCGGAACTGCAGCGGATCAAGGGCCTGATCCGCAGAACCGAAGCCCGGGCCGCGGCCAAGTACTCCGGCGTTCAGCCCGGGCGCATCCATTTCCTCGATCTCCCGTTTTACGAAACGGGCCGGGTGCGCAAGAAGCCGATGGGCGAGGACGACGTGCGGATCACGGCCGAGTTGCTCGAGAAAGTTCGGCCTCACCAGATCTACGCGGCCGGCGACCTCTCCGACCCGCACGGCACGCACCGCGTCTGCTTGTCCATCGTCACGGCCGCGATCGCGCGGCTGGCGAGCACGGACTGGATGCAACGCTGCGTGACCTGGCTCTACCGCGGCGCGTGGCAGGAGTGGGGGCCCGACGAGATCGAGATGGCCGTGCCCCTGTCGCCCGACGAGGTCGTGCGGAAGCGCATGGCGATCTTCAAGCACGAGAGCCAGAAGGACAGCGCTCTCTTCCCGGGCCCCAGCGACACGCGCGAGTTCTGGGAACGGGCCGAGGAACGCAACCGCGCGACGGCCCGGCTCTACGACCGGCTCGGGCTCGCGGAATACGAGGCGATCGAAGGCTTTGTACGATGGAAGGCCGCCGACGCAAACGCCGACTTTCAAGGAGCCCGATGATGTCCACCCCCGAACTCGAACGCCGCACAGCTCTGGGAATGATCGCCGCCGGAACCGCCGCGCTCACCAGCGCAGCGTCCGCAACGAACGCGATGAACGCGCAGCCCCAGCCCGCGTCGGCCGCTCCCTCTCCCGCCGCCGCGTTGAAAGGCCGGATCAACCACTCCGTGTGCCGGTGGTGTTACGGCTCGATGCCCCTCGATGAACTCGCCAAGAACGCCGCCGCGATCGGGCTCAAGTCCGTCGAACTTCTCAACCCAGACGAATGGCCAGTCGTGAAGAAGCACGGCCTCACCTGCGCGGTCGCCAACGCCGTGAAGAGCAACCCCATCCCCAAGGGCTTCAACCGCATCGAACATCACGACGCGATCATCAAGGAACTCGAAGAACGCCTGCCGCTCGTCAAGGCCGAGGGGATTCCCAATCAGATCTGCTTCTCCGGCAACCGCGCCGGGCAGGACGACAAAGAAGGCCTCAAGAACTGCGCGATCGGGCTCAAACGCATCACGCCGCTCGCCGAAAAACTCGGCGTCACCATCATCATGGAACTGCTCAACAGCAAGGACCACACCGACTACCAGTGCGACCACACGGCCTGGGGCGTCGAGCTCGTCAAGCAGGTCGGCTCCGACCGCTTCAAGCTGCTCTACGACATCTACCACATGCAACGCATGGAGGGCGATGTCATCGGGACCATCCGCGACAACATCAAGCACATCGCCCACTTCCACACCGGCGGCGTCCCGGGCCGGGCCGAGATCGACGACGCCCAGGAGTTGAACTACAAGACAATCTGCAAAGCGATCGTCGAACTCGGCTACACCGGATACCTCGGCCAGGAGTTCATCCCGACGCGCGACGCGATGAAATCGCTGCGCGAAGCGGTGATGATCTGCGACGTTTGACGAAGGAAACGCGGACGACCGCAGTGCCCCAGGGAAGCATCAGTTTGTGAGTTCGACGCGCTCACCTGTGCGGATGCGCACGGGCCCGATCAGCCCCGATTCGAGCGGCGTGGAGTCCTTGTGCCAATGCTTCCAGGTGGTGAAGGTCAACCGGTCCTTGACCGGCCGCGCGAGCAGCGGGTTGTCGCTCGCCGGCTTGAACCACTCGGGCCACTTCTTGATGGTGATGCCGTTCCACTCCGAGTCGTCGGGGAACTGCTCGTCGCCGATCAGGCGGTTGACCCAGGTGTTCGTGACCCGGACTTGGAGCGTGTTTTTTCCGACCTTGATCAGTCCGGTCACGTCGGCCTCGAAGGGCGGCTTCCACCACACGCCCCCCTCGCCGAGCTTCGTGCCGTTGAGCGTGACCTCGGCGATCTCCTTGACGGTGCCGAGATCGAGGCGATGCACGAACTTTGGACCGACACTTGAAGCGGGCACGTCGAACACCTGTTCGTACTCGGCCGTTCCTGAAAAGTACTTGACGCCGGTGTTCGCCGACGCCGTCCAGGAGATCAGGGAGTCGAAACTTGCCGACGCTGGAGCGCCTCGGCCGCCCTGGAACTTCACGGTCCAAGGCGCGCCGACTACGATCGAGGCCGGGAGGGGCTTGATCGTCAGGGTTGATACCTTGCCGTCCGATCTGGACACCTCGTAGGCCCCGTCTCTGAACGCGAAAAGCTCCCCGCGCCCTGCCGGATTCACACCCACCGCGTACCAGAGGGGGGAGTCCGGGCCGCTCGTGTCCACGAGTACAAGTATCGCATTCTCCGCGGCGGACTTGCTGATCGGCTTGCCATCCACCGTGTAGTCAACCCGCAGCCGCTTCGCGTGGTTGTAGGTCGGGTCGCCGAAGAGCCCGTTGTTCGCGGTGATTTCGGTCTCGCCCTGTTCGACCAACGCGACGACCTTGGCCGTGACGTCGGCACCGCCCGCGCCGTCCACTGCTTCGTACACGGCTTTCTTGATTTCAATCTTCGGCGTGCGACGTTCCTGTTCGATGGTTTGTGGAGGCTTGACCGCGACAACGTGCGCGGCGACTGTTCCCTTGGTGGGAGCACGGAAAATCACGAAGACCGATCCAGAAGGGTCGAACCGAGTTGTGACGACGGTTCGGGTGCCTTTCACCGACCAAATCGGAGCGGGCTCCATCACTCCGGTGTCGGCGTGCCAGAGTTCGGGGGTCCTTCCCGTCACGCGGAAGGAGCACTCGACCTCGACCGAGCGTGATTTCTGGTTCGAGACAAAGTAGATGTCCGCGCCGTCGGTTTCGCGGTGGATCCACGCGACGCCGGGCGCGGCCCCCGACACGCTCGCTGCCGTGAAGTCAGGTTCGACCTTCATGCCCGCCAGTACTTCCTCGACGGTCTTGCCCCACACAACGTGTCCTTTGCCGGCGGCGTGCTCTTTCGTCGTCTTCCCGTCGCAGTTGCCCCAGGTTTCTTCCGCGATGCTCGTCATCTCCTTGTCGATCGCTGTCGGGCCCGTCATGGCGCTGGGTGAATAGACCGGCTTGGGCCCGATCACCGTCGCGCCGGCCCGGACAAGCGCGGCGATTCTCATCGTGGACTCGCGGGTCAGGACCGGCGAATCGGGCAGGACCATCGCTCGATAGCTCAGGCCATCGGGCAGAACAATCCGCCCCTCTTTTACGGTCATTCTGTCGCGAAGGGCGTCCGTTCCGAGGGTGTCGTAGTCGTAGCCCTTGGCCTTGAGCTCGGGCTCGAACGGTGCCCCGTTGGGCGAGGCATCGCCCGCGAAGTAGCACACGTCAGCGACGAACCGGCCCTGTTGGAGCATGGACTGGCACCGGGTCAGGTACGTGATCCACGCGGAGCCCTGTCCCCACCACGTCGTCGTGCGCTCGAAGTGCGTACCCCACTGGCCCATCGGGTCGGGAAACGCCGTGAACGACTCTGCGCCCACGAACTTTTTCCCCCAGGTGTGGGCCACGCTCGCCGCCAGCTTGCACGAGGAGCTCATGCCGGCGTTGGACCAGAACTCGCCCATAACGATGTCCGCGTCCTTAGCGACCTGCTCGCCCTCGAACGGGCCGTCGTAGGGTTCGATGGACGAGAGAAGCCCGTTCTTCCGGCAGGTTTCGGCGAAGTAGGAGTAGTAATTCTCCGCGAAGAGGTCGCCGATGGTGCGACGCATGTCCCAGAGAAAACGCTCGGTGGCCTGCCCGCTTCCGATTACTCGACCGGTCATCGCCGGGAGGAGGAGCAACGGGTCGTACTGGCGGCGTTTGCCGAACTCGGCGCGGAACCTCGGCGTCCAGTTCTGGCAGCCCACCTCGTAACTGTCGATCAAGCAGTTCTTCAGGGTCGTTCCCGCGAGAGGCCCCAGTTCCTTGATGAGCGGGGCCATTCCGCCCGCCCAGTACGCGTCAAACGCCTCGCGGCTGAGCTTGTCGACCTCCAGCCCGCGACCCGAGAGCGGCGCGGGCGCGTTGACCGCGCCCGTCGGGGTGTGCCCGATGCGCATGACAGTCCAGTCGCCTGCGGGTGCGTCCCATTCGACCTTGCCGTCGGCGGACTTCAATTCAATGACCGACTTCGGGTCGATCACCGCGTCCTCGGGCACCTCGTCCATGGAGGGCGGAAGGCCGTACTTGTACTCTCGAAGTGCTTTGGCGCCGATGTCGGGGATGCGGTAGGCGTCGTTCTTGGGGGTAGGAAAGGCGAGAGTTACGATGTCGCGGTAATACCCGGCGTTGGTCTTTGGTTGGGGCAGGCTGTCGCGGAACTTCGCCGGGCCCTTGACCTTGACCTCGCTGGTGGTCAGCATCTGCATCGCGTATTCCGGGGTGATCCAGGGTCCGCCGCTGCTCGACCATCCCGCGCAGTTGTGGATGCAGAGCTCAAGCCCGAGCCGCTGGGCCTCGCTGGCGGCGAACTTCACGAGCCCTCGCCACTCCGGGGTGTTGTAGGCGATGGGGCCGTCGGGGATTCCTTCTGAAACGTTGAAGATTTGTGCCCCGCCGAGCCCGATCTGTTTCATGGCCTCGAGGTCAGCGGTGATCCCCTCGCGTGAGACGTTGCCGTTCATCCAGTGCCACCACGTGTGCGGCCTGGCTTCGGCGGGCGGGTGCTCAAACGCGCTCTCGAGCACGGGCTGCGCCGAGCTCGACCCGGAAAGGCAAAGGGACGCGAGCGAGCAGGCGAAAACGAGTCGGTGTGCGATCATGTGAGGGCGCTTTCCGAAGGGGCGGGCGGGGCGAACTCCGGGAGGGAGCTCGCAACCACGGTCGGGCGCAGTCTACCGAAAGCGTGCCGTGGAGGTGGCCGCCCAGAACAGTTTCCGGGCACCGCGTCCGGCCCACTGATTCCACCCACAGCCGTGGATCCCGCGCGAACCCCTACGGCAGCGGGGCGCGTAGACTTGGGACTGCCGGGTTTCCCGGTCGCAATTCACCCGCTGACCGTCGGGTTCGGACGCTCTCTCATTGGCTTTGGCATGGCGCGACTCCACGAATACCAAGGCAAGGCGTTGTTGGCGAAGGCCGGAATCCGGGTGCCCCGGGGGATTGTTGCGCGTGCGCCTGGTGAGGCGTCGGACTCTGCCCGTCGCCTGGGCTGCCCGGTCATGGTCAAAGTCCAGGCCTGGACCACCGGCCGGGCGGCGGCTGGCGGGATCGCGCGAGCGGCAACCTCCGACGAAGCGGCTCGTAATGCCGCGCGGATGCTCGGCATGAAGTTCGGCCGCTTCCCGGTCACCGAACTGCTCATCGAAGAGTGCATCACGATCGAGCGCGAGTTCTTCCTTTCTTTGGCGATCGACGAACGCGAGCGGACCCCGGTGCTCCTCCTTTCCGGCATCGGCGGCAGCGGAGTCGAAGAGCGAGCCTCCAGCACGCGCCGAGTCGCGTGCGGAGTCAACTCAGGACCAGATCCCACGATGCTCGCCGACGCCATCGCGAGGTTGGAGGTTGCTGGCACGGTTGCCGCCGAGATTGGCCGAGTGGCGCGCGCGATCTTCGAAATGGCTCGCTCCATCGACGCCCGTTCCGTCGAGATCAACCCCCTGGCCGTAACGCCCGGAGGCGAGGTTGTTGCAGCAGATTGCCGGGTCACGGTGGACGACTACGCAGTGGTCCGTCGCCCGGAGCTCGGGATAGAGATCGCGCGGGAACTCGATCACCCCCCGACCCCGCTGGAGCGGGTCGCGTACCGCATCGAGCATGAAGACCACCGCGGCACGTTCTTTTTCGCCCAGATGAACACCGACGCCCCTCCCCCCAGCAAGGGGCTCGTTGGCTTCCACGGCGCTGGCGGCGGAGGGTCGATGATGTCGATGGACGCCATCACCGCCGAAGGATTCACCGTCGCCAACTTCTGCGACACCAGCGGCAACCCCTCGCCCGCCAAGGTCTACCGCGCCGCCCGAATCATCCTCAGCCAGCCGGGACTCGTCGGGTACTTCGGATCAGGCTCGGGCGTGGCAAACCAGGAGCAGTTCTGGAGCGCGTACGGGCTCGCGAAGGCCTTCTGGGAAATGGACCTCGACATCCCCGCGGTCATCCGGCTGGGCGGGAACACCGAGGACCGGGCGGTCGAGATTCTCCGAGACTCGTGCAAAGCCGCGGGGCTGCGGGGCAAGGTTGAGGCGTTCAAGAAAACAGACACCCCGGCCACGATCGCGGCCCGTTTCGCGGCTTTGGTCGCCGAGAGTTCGCCAGGCCCAGGATGGAATCCTCGCCCCTCTAGGCGCCCGGCATTCGTTGGATCACCCGACTCTACATCCTTTCCAATCAAGGGCGGAAAACTCTGGATTGACCTCAACGTCTGGAAGACGTCGGCACCCGCCATCATCGCGCGAGCGGGGGGTCACCTCAGGGACGCTGGGGGGCGTCCCGCACCCACCGTTGCGCTCGAAGCCTTCGCGCTCAAGGACAGCGACCTGATCGCGTGCGAAGTGGAGTGCCGACGTGATGGGATCGGCGGGCTCTTTGTGGAACTGGAAATGCCGCGGACGCCTAGTGATTGAGCGCGGCCCGTTCAGAGTCTCTGCCTAGCCCGGCGCTCTGCGGGGTCGGATGGATGGTCGAAGTGTGTCCTTTTCCGGTTCCTCGTGCTTGAGTTCTCGAGAGTCGCATGTCGATTTTGATTGACGAAAACTCGCGTGTCATCGTTCAAGGCATCACCGGCCGAGAGGGGCAGGCACGCACCCGCCTCATGCTCGACTATGGCACGAAAGTCATCGGCGGCGTTACCCCGGGCCGCGGCGGGGCGGAGGTTCTGGGCGTTCCGGTCTTCAACTCCTGCAAGGACGCGGCCGTGGCACTTGGCGCGCTCGACGTTTCAGTGCTTTTCGTGCCCGCCCTGGGAATCAAGGACGCAGCGCTGGAAGCGATCGCCGCGGGCGTCAAGCTGCTCGTGCTCGTCGCTGACCGGGTTCCGGTCTGGGACGCGATGGTGATCGCCGAAGATGCCGCACGGCACGGGGCACGCTTCATCGGGCCGAACACGCTCGGCATCGCGAGCCCCGGCAAAGCCGTGGTCGGCATGATCGGCGGACGGGCCGAATCGGCGCGCGAGTGGTTCAAGCCGCCGCTGCCCGGAGGGACGGGCGTCGGGATCGTCTCACGCTCCGGAGGCATGTCGTCGAGCACGGCGTACTACTGCGGGCAGGCGGGCGTGCGCATTAGCTCCATCGTCCACATCGGCGGCGACGCCGTCCTCGGGCTGCGCATCCCCGATGTCGCTCAACTCTTCGAGCAGGATCCGCAGACCGACGCGATCGTGCTCTTCGGGGAGATCGGCGGCTCGCAGGAAGAAGAGCTCGCGGACATGATCGCGACGCACAAGGTCACAAAGCCCGTGGTTGCCTATATCGGCGGCAAGGCGGCCACGAGCGGGACGCGCTTCAGCCATGCCGGAGCGATCATCGAGGGCAACCGAGGCACCCACGCGGGCAAGCTCGCAGCGCTCCGCGGCGCAGGCGCAACCGTCGTCGAGGCCTTCGGCGAACTCCCCGCCGCCGTCGCCAGCGTGCTCAGAGGACGCGGGAGCGCAAGCCTGATGTCCGACGCCGAGCGCAAGGCCGTCTGGACCACCGGCGTCACGCGGATCCAGCCCAACTCCGTTGCGGTCCGCGGGCACGACATCGCCGGGTTGATGGGGAACACGAGTTTCGGCGCGGCCGTCTACCTGATCCTCACCGGCAAGCTCCCCGACGAGCGCGTCGGACGCCTCATGGACGCGATCCTCGTGAGCAGCATCGACCACGGCGCGACGCCGCCGAGTTGCCTGGCCGCTCGCACGGTCGCGAGCACCGGCGCAACGCTCAGCGCAAGCGTCGCGGCAGGGATCATGTCGATCAACAAGCACCACGGCGGAGCGATCGAGGACGCCTCGCGCTACCTCGCCCGGATGCTCGCGACCTCGAAATCTTCGCGGCGCACGCTCGACGACCTCGCGAACGAAGAAGTCCTTCGAATCAAGTCCAGCGGCGAGCGCATCAGCGGGTTCGGGCACCGCATCCACACCGCAGATCCGCGCACCGCGCGGCTCTTCGAGCTCGCAGCCGGGGCCGGGCTCAGCGAGAACGGTTGGACGCACATCGCCGCGGCGCGCGCGATCGAGCGTGCGTTCGCGGCGGTCGGACGGCCCGTGCCCATCAACGTCGACGGAGCGCTCGGCGCGATCCTCGCGGACCTGGGCATGGACCCGCGTGTGTTCAACGGCATCTTCATGATCGCCCGCACGCCTGGGCTGGTCGCCCACGTCGTGGAAGAGCAGACACGCGAGAAACCCATGCGGCGCATCGACCCCGTGAACCACGCCTACGACGGCCCGAGCGCTGTCGACAAAGCGGATCGGAGAGAGTGATGAAGTATTCAATGGCACAGATCGCTGAGTTGTTCCCCGACATCGTGAGGATTCGGGACGCCACGCTCCGTGAAAAGGTCGCGGCGGTCTGGGACGAAGCGCTCACTTCAGGCTGCGGCGGTAGGGGCTGGACCTTCGCCGAGATCCGAGCGATCCCGTTCACGCTCCTCGCCGGGCCAATCGACCTTCGATTCGTCGAGCACCTCAACTCCTGCTGCAAGCAGTGCATCGCCATCGCGGGGGTCCTTGGCGAAGTCTTCGGCGCTCGCGTGCCGGTGAACCTCGATCTCCTGATCGCCGGTTCACTCCTGGCAGATGTCGGCAAGATGCTCGAGTTCGACAAGGACTCTGCGGGCAAGGTCGTGAAGGGCCACTTCGGCGACATGCTGCGGCACCCGTTCAGCGGTGTCGCGCTGTGCTACAAGCACGGCATCACCGCCGAGGTCATGCACATCGTCGCCACGCACAGCCACGAGGGGGACAAGGTCGAGCGCACGATCGAGAGTTGGATCTTCCACCACGCGGACTTCATCGACTTTGACATCGCGAAAGTCTTGGGCAAGCGGGCGAGCAAGCCGCAGTAGTGATCGCCTTTGATTGAACATCGTTGGGTTCGATGATGCTCTCGGGAGATCCGCATGGCACTCACGGCAGTCGAAAAGATCGCAACCAAGCACGCGGAGGGGCTCGCGCCCGGCAGCATCGTTCACAGCGGCGACTTTGTGATCGTCCGACCTCGCCACGTCATGACCCACGACAACACCGGCGCGGTGATTCCGAAGTTCAAGGAGATTTTCAAGCTGGCCGGGCGCACGCCCAAGGTCTTCGATCCGCGTCAACCCGTCTTCGCCATCGACCACGACATCCAGAACGTCACGCCTGAAAACCTCGGGAAGTACGCCAAGATCGAGTCGTTCGCGAACGAACACGGCATCGACTTCTACCCCGCCGGAACAGGGATCAGCCACCAAGTCATGGTCGAGCAGGGGTATGTCGCGCCCGGCGCGATGGTCGTCGGGAGCGACAGCCATTCCAACCTGTACGGGGCGCTCGGCTGCCTAGGCACTCCAGTCGTGCGTACCGACGCGGCGAGCCTGTGGGCAACTGGAACCGCGTGGTGGCAGGTGCCGCCGGTCGCGCGGGTAACGCTGACGGGAAAACTCGCGCCGGGCGTCGTCGGCAAGGACGTGATCGTGGCCCTGTGCGGCGTGTTCAACCGGGACGAGGTGCTCAACCACGCCTGCGAGTTCGTCGGCGAGGGTGTGGCCGCGCTCACGGTCGACCAGCGGATGAGCATTTCAAACATGTCCACGGAATGGGGTGCCCTCGCCGCGCTCTTCCCGTTCGATGAGGCGCTGCGAGCCTACCTCTTCGCGCGGGCGGCGTACTTCGAGCGCGGCCGACGGCCCGGGGTTCGCCGCGACGGGTCACGATCGGGGTACACGCGAACGCACGTTGAACAGTGGTGGAACGATCGCGCCGTGCTCTCTGCTGATCAGAACGCGGCGTACGCGGCGGAATTGGAGATCGATCTTTCGTCCATCGTCCCGCATGTCTCAGGGCCCAACGACGTGAAGGCGATGTCCGCTCTCCCCGAAATCGAAGCCAAGCGCGTGAAGATCCACAAAGCCTGGCTCATGTCCTGCGTGAACGGGCGGCTCGAAGACATCGCCGCAGCGGCGGACGTGTTTCGCGGGAAGCGCGTCGCAGAGGGCGTGGAGTTTTTCGTGGCCGCGGCGAGCGCCGACGTGCAGACCGAGGCGACGCGGCTTGGATATTGGAAGACTCTCATCGACGCCGGCGCGATCGAACTGCCGCCCGGGTGCGGGACGTGCATCGGGCTAGGCAGGGGCACGATCAAGGCTGGCGAAGTCGGGATTTCGGCAACGAACCGAAACTTCGAGGGGCGGATGGGCGACAAGAACGGGCTGGTGTACCTCGGATCGCCGGCCGTCGTGGCCGCCAGCGCTGCCGCGGGGTACATCTGCGCCCCGCGCAGGTTCGAGGCGGTCCATATCCGCTCGTCATCACGTACCCCAAAGCCGCCCGCCGTGGCGGCGCCGCGCAAAGGAGCTTTGGAGGTCATCGAGGGATTCCCCGCCCGTGTGCGTGGGCGTGCCTGGTTCCTTGACAAGGACAACCTGAACACCGACGGCATCTACGCTGGCAAGCACACGTACAACGACGCCATGACTTCCGAGCAGATGGCGGGCGTGATCTTCGAGAACTACGACGCGGAGTTTCGGACACGGGCCAAGCCGGGTGACGTTGTGATCGGCGGATTGAACTTCGGCACCGGTTCAAGCCGCGAGCAGGCCGCGACGGCACTCAAATATTTTGGCTTCCCCTGCGTGATCGCCGCGAGTTTTTCCGAGACATACAAGCGCAACGCCTTCAACAACGGGTTCGTGGTCTTCGAGTGCCCGGAGCTTGTTCAAAGCCTTCGCGCGACGATCGCACAAGCATCGAAGAGTTCCATCCCCCGAACCCGCGACGCGGGCTCGATCGAGATTGATTTCACCGCAGGCACGCTCACGCTGACCTCAGAAGAGGGGCCGCGATCGTTCAGGTTCCCGGCCCTCAGCCGGGTGGCGCAGGAACTCGTCGTCGCCGGTGGCGCGGAAAAGGCCGTCGCGAAACGGTTGCAGAGCTAACGGCCCGCTGTCCTGCTGCGTGTCATGCGTACGATTCGACCATCGTCCGAAACCCACCCATCGCCATGCGTTTCATGTCGAAGGGCATCTTCGCGGGGTCCATCATCGGCGCGAGGCGCGGGTCCTTCATGACTTTGGCGTTCACCCGATTACGATGAGCCTTGGACTTGTAAACGATCCACGAGAAGACCACGGTCTCGCCTTTCTTGAGCTTGGTCATCTTCGGGAACGGAGCGCCGATCTGCTTGGTGGTGAGCTCGTCACCCACGCACTCGACGTACTCAACCGCCCCGTGCTCACGCCACACCTTACCGGCTATCCTCGCCATCTTCTTGTACGCGGCAAGGTTCTTCGTAGCGATCGGGATCACGAAACCGTCGACATAGCGGGGCATGAGCGACTCCTGAGGAATGGATGCATGGTACCTGCGTGAGACTCACTCATTTTGCGCAGAGTACAACCCGAGCGAGTTGCCAAGCAACACGCCGTGTGTTCTCGAAACGCTGCGGCATCACGCCCCGCAGCCGTAGAAGAACTTGCCCTCGGTGATCTTTCCGTTCTTCACCGTGTACAGGGCCGTCTCGGTCATGTTCATGCGCTGGTTGGCCATGGGCCCTTCGGTGCAGGTGCAGTCGAGGCTCATCGGCACGATGAACTGGTCGCCGTTGACGATCGGCTTGCCGCACGACGCGCCGTGGATCGTCGTGGTCTTGGCAAACTTCTCCGCCTTTTCGAGCAAGGTTTTCTTGCCGTCCAGCGTGCGCGGGCAGCCGGGGCCTTCCATCACCTCGACGTGCTTGGCGTTGTCGGCGTAGAGCTCCTTGATGGCGTCAAGGTTCTTGCCGGTGGAACACAACGCCACGAGACGGTCGGCGACCTTCTGCGTGGCCTGGTGCTCGGCGGACATGGGGGGCATTTGGAACGACGCGGGTTTGTTTGCAGTGGTTGTGCTCATGCCGGGAGCGTACGAAAGGCCAAACGCCGTTGCAAGGGGGTCTAACTCACCCGAGAAGCCGATCGAGCCGCCCTCTGCTGTGCCTCGTGCAGATCGCTCTCCGGGAGGTCGGATTCTGTGTATACTTGGATCAATGGTGACCTCAGAAGCGTCAACCCGACGGACGCGACCCCGGCCCGCGATCTTCCGAGCGCTCGGACGCGATGAACCACCTGCCTCCATCTTGGTCGGCGGCAAGCCGTTCGATCGAATGGACATTTTCAAGCACGACACCTGGGCGGCGACCGCTCTGTACGCACCGTCAGGGAATCACGACACCCCCAAGGTCATCGTCAAGTTCAACCGGCGCCAACGGATCGGACCTATTCCCATGGGATGGCTCGGGCGGCGGCTCGCGAGACGCGAAGCAACGTTTTTGAAAATGCTGGCAGACGTGCCGCACATCCCGCGCGACTGTGGCTCGATCACCGCCGCGGGCGCTCCGCTGGATAACGCGGTCGGTCACTGGTTCATCGAGGGGCACCCGATGCGCCGCGACGAGCGCGTCGACGATGCGTTCTTCGATCGACTCGCGGGCACCCTGCGCGAGGTCCACCGTCGCGGCATCGCGTACATCGACCTCCACAAACGCGAAAACGTGATCGTGGCCGACGACGGCTCGCCGTGCCTGATTGATTTTCAGATATGCCTCTCGCGCCCGGCCGGTGTGTTGGGAAACATCTGGCCCATTTCCGCGTTCATACGCACGCTCCAGAACATGGACGACTACCACATCCTCAAGCACATGCTGCGACTCAGGCCCGACCTGGTGCCCGAGTCCAAGCGAGACCTCAACGCCCAGCGGCCCGCGTTCGTTCGCCTCTGCCGCACCCTCGGCGATCCACCGCGCTGGGCCCGCCGTCGGCTGCTAAGGCTTCTGAACGTCCGTGGTCGGTCCGGGATGGCCTCGACCGAGGTCGCGCCAGAAGACGCGTTCCGTGAGGCAGATCACGTTCCCTATGTATCAGAGACCGTTCGGTCTGGTGCGCCGTAGTACGCGCGGCGCTCGGTGTGAACGGCGTCGGTCATCGCTGCCGTCGAAGTACGAGCCGCAAACCATCTCGCTCGAGCCCGCTGATTCCCGTTACACTCTCGTCGGTTCGCGCCCCCTCTCGACTCGCCCCGCGCCTCCGCGTTGAAAGGAGTTTCCCATGGCCAAGTTCAGCATCGCCTGGATGCCCGGCGACGGCATCGGCAACGACGTGATGGAAGCCACCCGCCTCGTCCTCGACGCGCTCAAGCTCGACGCCGAGTACATCCCCACCGACATCGGCTGGGAGTTCTGGTGCAAGGAAGGCAACGCTCTCCCCGACCGCTCCATCAAGACGCTCCAATCCACAACCTGCGGGCTCTTCGGGGCGATCACCAGCAAACCCCAGGACGAAGCAAAGGAAGAGCTGATCTCCGAGCTCAAGAGCAAAGGCCTCGTGTACTTCTCCCCGATCGTCAAGCTCCGTCAACTCTTCAACCTGCACACCAACATGCGCCCCTGCAAGAGCTATGAGGGCAACCCGCTCAATTACCGCGGCACCGCCATCGCCAATCCCCCCGGGCCCGACGGTCGCGTGAAGGACGTCATGATCGACCAGGTCATCTTCCGCGAGAACACAGAGGGCATGTACGGCGGCGTCGAGTTCTTCCCGCTCCCCGAGAGCGTCTACACGGCATTGTGCGCAAACCCGAAGATGAAGCCGTGGAAAGACAAAGGACTGGAAAACGTGGCCCTTTCCACACGCATCGTGAGCGTGGCCGGGTGTACGAATATCTGCCGTCAGGCCTTCGAGTACGCCAAGCGAACGGGGCGCAAGCGCGTGACTCTGGTGGAGAAGCCCAACGTCCTGCGCGAGACAGGCGGGCTCATGACTCGCATCTTCCGCAAGCTGGCGAAGGAATACGAAGTCCCGGCGAACGGCGGCATTTGGGCGGACGAAGCCAACATCGACGCCATCTGCATGTGGATGTTCAAGAACCCACAAGACTACAGCGTCCTCGTCGCCGAGAACATGTTCGGCGATATCGTGAGCGACCTCTGCGCCGGGCTCGTTGGCGGGCTCGGCTTTGCTCCCAGCGCAAACCTCGGCGACAAGTACGCCGTCTTCGAGCCCACGCACGGCAGCGCCCCCAAGTACGCCGGTCAGTACAAGGTCAACCCGCACGCGATGCTTCTGACCGCGAAGATGATGCTCGATTGGCTTGGGGACGGGAACGGTGGGGGCGGGGCGAAGGAAAAGGACATGGCCAAGCGCCTGGAAACCGCTATCGCCCGCGTCATCAAGGAAGGCAAGGTACGCACCTACGACATGGGCGGGAAGAACTCGACCATCGAGGTGGCAAAGGAAGTGGCGAGGTATGTGTGATGGGTCGAGAGGATGCTCCGACGACGCTTCGAGGGTCGGAACCCTCACATCCTCTCAAAGCCAATCCGCGCCGCCTGCTCGACCAACATCGCCACAGCCGAGCTCTCCGCGAGTTCCCTGTCGTGCAGTTTGACGTGGCGCATCGACCTTCCCGTTCCTTCCAATAGCTTCTCAGGATCGTCGGCCGTGGCCCCCGGGATGCCGAGGTTCACGCCGCGCTTGGTCTGGTAGAGCGTCGCGAAGGCCCTGTCTCCCTGGTAATAGCACGCGTTCCCCCATTTTACAACGCTGGTCGCGCCCTTCACGGTCTTCCGGATCATCGCGTCCGCCGCCCGCGCGATGGTGCGGTGCGGCTCGGGCAACCGTTCGATCGCCACGCTCCCGGGTTCGCCCAGGTCCGCCCGCTTGGAGATCACCGCCTTGCCCGTTCGCGGGTTCACCTTCTTCTTCGCGTTCGCCGCGGCCTTGGCTTTCACGAACGGGGGAGCCGATTTTCTCGTAACCTTCTTGGAAGATTCCTTCGCCGGAGTTGATTTCTTCTTGGTCGGTGCCTTCTTGGTGGCCATGTGCTGCTCCTGTGCAGAGCCATAGCGTACCGTTTCCGACAACGGTCATCGAGGGAATCCCGCCTCGCGCCCGCTCAGGGCAGGCTTTCCGTCATGGATTCCCCGGCACCCCGGGGGCGAGCGTCCGATTACGCGGAAATCAACGTGCGAATCGGGGTGGAACTCCCCCGCCCTCACGCCCGGATCTCCGGTAGAATCCGTCGCCTCCCTCGGCGCGAGCCCCGGCCCTCTGTTCGACCAACCGGTGCCGATCCGACCAACCCCGTAAGGACCACAGACTTGGCGATGTTCTGGAAGAAATCGAGCACCGATCAACCCGACAAGTCGGCCAAACCCGACGCTGCGGGCAAGCCCGACAAGTCCGCCGATACCGGCAAGGGCGGCGAGCCCACGCTCTCGCCCGAGAAGGCCGCCCGGTTCTTTTCGCACGCGCAAACAACCCAAGAGACCGGCAACGTCGAGTACGCCATGAAACTCTGGCTCGACGGGCTGAAGTTCGATCCCGGCAACATGACGGGAATCGAGAACTTCTTCGCGGCCTCCGCCCGCTGGCTCAACGAGTCGGGCGGGAAGCGCCTCGACAAAGAGGTCTCCAAGTCCGTCGGCGGAAGTTCCAAGGTAGAAAAATACTTGTCCTCCCTGCTGGACTGGGCCCAGAAGCCCATGGACGCGATCTTGGCCGTCAAGGCCACCGAACTCGCGTCCGAACTCAAGCTGATCGAGCCCACCTACTGGATCGGCGAACGTGCCCTCGGCGCGTGCCGGCTCGACAAGAAAACCAAGAAGGAAACCTTCGTCAAGCTGATGGAGGCCTTCCAGAGGGCCGGCGTGTACGACAAGGCCGTGCAGGCCGGCGACGCCGCGTGCAAGCTCGACCCCGCCGACGGGCCGCTCGCCGCCACCGTCCGCAATCTCTCCGCGCAATCCACCATGAACCGCGGCGGGTTCGACCAGGCCGGCCAGTCCGGCGGCTTCCGCGCCAACATCCGCGACGCCGACAAACAACGCCAGCTCGAAGAAGAGGACCGAGTCTCCAAGAGCACCGAATCCATCGATCGCCTGCTCGCCGTCGCCGAGGCCGAGTACCTCAAGCGCCCCGACGACCTGCCGTCGGTCACCAAGTACACGCAACGCCTGCGCGAGCGCGGCACGCCCGCCGACGAGGTCAGGGCGTTCGAGATCCTCGACGAGACGTACAAGAAAACCGGTCAGTTCCGCTTCCGCCAGGAGGCCGGCGACCTGCGCCTTCGCCAGGAACGCCGCAAAGTCACCGCGCTCAAGCAGACCGCCGACGCCAACCCCGCCGACGAGAACGCCAAGGCCGCCCTCCGCCAGGCCGTCCGCGCGTTCCACGAGATGGAGCTCGAAGAGTTCAGGGCCCGCTCCGAGGCCTACCCCACCGATCTCACCATCAAGTTCGAGATGGGCAAACGCCACTTCGTGCTCGGCAACTTCGACGACGCCATCGCCGCGTTCCAAGATTCTCAGAACGAGGGCAAGCTCAAGGCCATGTCCCTCAACCTCATGGCCCAGGCCTTCATCAAGCAGGACTGGATCGACGAGGCGATCGAGACCTTCAAACGCACGCTTGACATCAAGGATCTCCTCCCCGACCTCACGCTGGAAGTCCGCTACCACCTCATGACCGCCCTGCAAGCCAAGGCCGAGCAGACCCGCGAAGTCGCAACCGCCGAAGAGGCCGACAAGCTCGCGTCGCAGATCGCCATCCAGCAGATCGGCTACCGCGACATCCGAGCCCGTCGCGAAGCGATGAAGAAACTCCTCGCCGAACTGCGAGCCAAACCCGCCTGAGGTAGGTCGGCTCTCCGAGCCGACTCTTCCCTCCCTCCTTCTTCTCCTCTCACTCTCCGTGTTTTTCCCCATCCAACCTCGCCACTTCGATCACCCCTCAATCACGCGCGTTCTCGGATCCCGCCCATCCCGATGAGCCCAACGCTCCCAACACCTTCCAACCCCGCCGACCTCGTCGTCGCCGTCATCCCCGCGCGCCTCGCCTCCACCCGCTTCCCCAACAAAGTCCTCGCAAGCGCAACCGGCCAACCCATGGTCCAGCACGTCTGGGACGCCGCCCGCCGCGCCACGCTCGTGCACCAGGTCGTCATCGCCACCGACGACAACCGCGTCGCCGACGCGGTCCGAAACTTCGGCGGCACGCCGATCATGACCCGCGTCGATCACCCCAACGGCACCAGCCGCCTCGGCGAAACCGCGACCAAGCTCAACCTCCACCCCAGAGCCATCATCGTCAACGTCCAAGGCGACGAGCCCGAGCTCGAACCCTCACTCATCGACGCCCTCGTCGAAACCATGCGAGCGACCACCGCCCCCGTCGCCACGCTCGCCTCACCCTTCCAGCCCGGCGAGGACCCGACCAACCCCAACATCGTCAAGGCCGTCCTCCGCCGCGACGACACCGCGCTCTACTTCTCCCGCTCGCTCATCCCCCACCCGCGCGATCCAAAGAGCACCACCAACGCCGCGCCGCTTAAGCACGTCGGCATGTACGCCTACCGCCGCGAGTTCCTTGATCTCTACGCAACGCTCGCGCCCACGCCGCTCGAGAACACCGAGATGCTCGAACAACTCCGCATCCTCGAGCACGGCCACACCATCGCCGTCGCCGTACGCAACGCCTCAACAACCGGCATCGACACCCCCGAGCAGTACGACGCCTTCGTCCGCCGCCGGCTCGCGCGGTGAGCAAGGTCTACCGATCCGCTACCCATCACTCCGCGTTCATCAACACAATCGAGTGACGGATCCCCCACTTGCTCATCTTTTCGCCGTCATCGAAATCCCGCATCGGCTGACGATCAATCCCGAACCCGTCGTGGGCGGTCGCCAACCAGTTCACGTGAGGCCCGCCCGAGTCCCACCGATACGCGAAGATCGCCCCCTGCGCCCCGTTCGCAAACCCCACCGGCACACGCGACTTGGTCCACACGTCGTAGAGCATGCAAGTCAGCCAGCCCTCATCGAGCTTCTCATTCCCGACCCGGCTCGTGCGGTACGCGATCTGCTGACCCGAATCGTCCGGCCCGCCCTGATGGAAAATGTTCAACTGCCCGCTGTTGGTGAACGCCACCACAGGCCGCGAGCAGCAGCCGTTGCCCGAGCCCTCGCCGCGCGTCCATTTCGTCTCTTGCTCGAACAGCCGATCGCCCTGCACCTTCATCCACGTCACCCGCATGCAGAACGGCGAGCCGCGCGAGTTGTTCATCGACGTCACCATCACGATCCGCCCGTCCGCCGGATCAACCGCGATCCCCGGCGTCACCAGCGACCGCGTCTCCAGCTTCACCGCCGCCGACACCGCCGGCTTGCTCGCGTCGTTGTCCTTGAACGTCAGCCACCGCGCCTCAAGCTCGTCGTTGTCGTGCCGCGAAACGATCAGCACACGATCACCTACGCGGCAAGCATTGATCTCCGCGCTGGGCACCTCCGGCAACTGCACCGGCGTGCCCACCACCGTTTCTTCGACGCCCGCCGGCGCGGGCACCGCGTTCACCAGCGGCTTTTCCTCCGGCTTCGCACCCTGCTCCGCCTGCGTCGGCGCAGCGACCGGCTTCCGCTCGATCTTCGTCGCGCGCCAGCCATACAGATGCCGGTGCAACAAAATCCCGTAATCCCTCCCGCCGACCAGCACCGGGTCGCTCTCCGAACCCGTGTTGGCGATGTCCTTCTTCTCCGACCATTTCTCATCGCCCAGGTACGATTTCACCCACATGTGGTCCTTGGTCTGATCCAGCGCCGCGAGAATGGCCGTGTTCCCAACGTACGCCAGCGCCCCCGCCGAACCCACCGCCTCGTGCTCGCGCCGCACGCCACAGTACGTCGAGCCGCCGTAATTGATGTCCGCCTCGACCTCGCCCTCATCAAACTTCCCGTTGTGGTTCCAGTCGATGAGCGTTGTGCCGTCGCCGTTGTCTTTCAAGGTAAAACGGAACGGCCAGTTCGCCAGGTACTTCAGCTTCTCGTGCGCGTACGGCAACTTCTCAACGAGATGCCGCTCGTCCAGCACCGTCTCCCGAAAATCCCCGTTCGAAAACCGCACCGCGTTCCCATCGCCATCCAGCGAATAGCTGAACGCGTACGACATCATCGACGGGTACAGCGGGCACCACGCCGGCTCGGAATCACCCGAATGGCTCAGCGACATCTGGTGCCCGAACTCGTGCGAAAAAACCTGCCAGTTGTTCCCCGCGCCGCCCATGTCCCCCGTCTCGCTCGACTGCCCGCCGCCCCACGGCGTCACCTGCAGCCAATGCATCAACCCGCGCTCACGCTTCGCAAAGTACTTGTTCCCGATATCCCACCACGGCATCGACTGCTCGGCCTTGGGCACGAACCCCGGCAGCACGCGGAAGTGAACCCAGATCCCGTGCGAGCCGTCGGGGTTCACGTTCGTCAGCTTCTGGTACACGGCCTGCACCTTGGGCATCTCGGCCGCGAACTGCTTGGGGTCCACGCCCTCGAAGTACGAAACCGCCACGATCACGTCTTGCCGCATCGGGTTCAACTGCATCGCACGATCCGCTTCGGGCGCGTCTTTCGAGTACGTCTTGATGAGATCGCCCAACTCAATCCCGCGCGGCAGCCCGTGAACTTCCCACCCATCAAGCAGCCCGTCGCTGTCGGTGTCGCGGTTGTACGGATCGGTGCCGAGGGCACGTTCTTCATCGTCGGTCAGGCCGTCGGAGTCTTGGTCGTTGGACTTGGGGTTGGGTGTTATGACGATGCGAACGACGTGATGATCGTGCGGTTTGGTTGAAGCAAAGACCACCAACTGATCTTCGACGCCGTCGTGGTTGAAATCACCGCCCGACATCGCTACGGCCTTTGCGGCCGGGTCGTAGGGGGGCGCCCACGACACGAACAACTCTTCCAAGCCTTGCGATAATGCCGCGCCGACCAGGTGGCCGACAACCCAGCCTGCCACCTTCCCCGCCACGGACGGTTGCGGTTCAGTCTTTCCTGGCACCTTGTCATATCGACCGTCGTGAAGCTTCCACTGCTGACCGTGGTCATCCACCGCGAACTCTCCACCGTTCGCGCTGAGTCCCGCTGGTGTCTGTACTTCCACCCGCGCCGTGAACTTCCCATCCACAAACTTCGAAAACACCACCACCCTGTCCTTCTCGATCAGAACAATCTCGTTCCCCGCCGCCGTGCTGTCCACGTCCGCCACCGCCAGCCCCAGCGCGTCCGGGTTCACGTCGCTCGCCACGCCCGTCCAGTTCGAGGCCTTCCACCCGTTCACCGACAGCAACACGCACAGGTCGCGGTTCCCATTGACCGTCACCACATCCGCGAACCCGTCGCCATTGATATCGCCCGCTGCGTAGAGCTTGCAGTCCGGCCCCGTCGTGATCCAATCAAACGCCACCGGCCTCGGCTCACCGCCCGCGGCCAGGACCGAACGAAGCACCATGACGACCAAGGCGGCGTACGACATTGGAATCCTCTCGCAGAAGGTTCCCCAATGTACCTGAATTCAGCCGCTGGAAAGGAAGGAATCAGTGCGTGTGACGGTGCTCGCTCGAAGTCTTCGACCGACCCCGCCCCGCTGCCTTCCCCGCCGAACTCTTCCCCGTCCCCATCCCACCAACCTTCACACACCCCACGCACCGCCCGTACAAAATCACCTCGTGCGACTCCGCCTCGAACCCCGGCGGCGCGAGCGCACTCAGATCTCCCGGGCACCCCTCCACCTCGAAGACCTTCCCGCACGATCGGCACGAAAAATGGTGATGGTGCTCCTTCCCCGCGATCTCGTACCGTGCCGGCTCCCCGGGCATCTCGATCGACACGATCTGATGGTCCCCGGTCATCGCCTTGATCGTGCGATACACCGTCGCCATCCCCATCCCGCTCACATGCTTGCTGGCCGCGCGCAGAATCTCCGCCGGGCTCAGAGGTCGATCCGCCGCCTCGATCGCCTCCCGGATCGCCGAACGCTGCCTGGTGCTCCGCTCCATCGTCATGGCCCATCGTAGTGGTCGGACTCGCGCTCCGCCCCGCGCAGAAAAATGGCCGGGCACGCTTTCGCATTCCCGGCCACACGAGGAAGAGAGAAGAGGTTCGTTCAAGACCCCGACGACCAACATCGAAGGCCTTCTATGTATTGAGATATCGGAAGATAGACCAACGTTTCCATGCCTGCCATGGGGAGTTCCACCCAAAGCGTCCCGCTCCCCCTACTCTCCCGACCCATGCCCAGCCTCTCCCAATCCCCCGATCTCCCGTACAAAATCGCCTGCCTCTGCGACCTCCGCGATGGCCAAGGCCGAATCCTCCTCCTCCGTCGCAAGAAGGCACCCAATCTGGGGTTGTGCTCGCCCATCGGCGGCAAACTCGAGGTCGGGATCGGCGAGTCGCCGGCCCAATGCGCCAGCCGCGAAATCATGGAAGAGGCCGGGATCCACGTCCCCATCGAACGCCTCCACCTCATCGGGATGGTCAGCGAGCAGGCCTTCGAGGGCCGCGGGCACTGGCTCATGTTCGTCTACCGCGTTCTCGGCCCGGTCGAGGTCCCCGCCCGCGACATCCCCGAAGGCCGCCTCGACTGGTTCCACCACCACGAGATCGAATCTCTCCCCATCCCCGAGACCGACCGAACCATTATCTGGCCCCTGATGCGCAAGCACGAACCCAAATCCCCGCAAGGACGGCCCGGGTTCTTCGCGGTTCACATCGACTGCCGGTACCAGAAAATTGCTTGGAAGGTTGAGCAAGAGACCGCGCCGTCCTGAAACGCCGCTAGGGATACTTCCCGGTCCGCAACCCCCAGAAAAAGTTACCCAAGTTCAGTTGCATTCCGGTTTGGAACCTGTCATACTCAAGTTTCTACGCCCGGCGTTCTGCCAAAGGCGAACGGAGAATCGTTCATGAAAAAATCGGCATTCCGTCCGCGTTCAGCGTTCACACTCATCGAACTGCTGGTGGTCATCTCGATCATCGCCCTTCTCATTGGCATCCTCTTGCCCGCGCTCGGCAAGGCGCGGCAAACCGCCCGCGCCCTGATGTGCCAAGCGTCCCAGAAACAGTTGGGCGTCGCGATGGGCGCGTACCTCAACGTGAACAAAACTTACTACCCAGGCGATCACTGGGAGCCGGGCGGTCGCAGCGTGATCGTTTGGCCCGCTCGCATTCGGACCTTCCTGGGCCCGAGCACGGAGGGTGCGTTCCTGTGCGCCGCGGCAACTCCCAAGGACGACTTCAAGTGGCCCAAGAACAAGAACGGAACCGTGGATCCTCGCTACGAGACGACCGGGAAGTACGTCGGGTGGCAAGAGGACGAGCCGATATACACCGGAAACGGCAAGAGCGTCGGGCAGTACTGGACGTTCGGGTACAACGGATTCGGCGAGCAGGAGAACTACGGCACCAGCAGGATCTGGGGCCTTGGCGAACACATCCGGCACCCAAAGGAATGGATTCGAGAGCAGAACCGTCAGGACAACGCCGCTCCAGGCGACATCGCATGGGCCGAGGTACCTGATTCGAGAATTCAGTTCCCCTCAGACATGATTGCGCTCGGCGACTCAAACCGGGACGGGAACTGGGATACGTCGCTCTCGATGATGTCAAATCTGGCGATGAACTATGACCCCACGAAGGCGGCAGAGCGCCCGGGTTACGTTCACCTCGGCAAGGCTCAATTCATGTTTGCGGACACCCACATTAGCGCGAGAAACGTAGCCGAGAGCCTTGACAACAAAGATCCTCGGCAAGTTGCGATCTGGAATTACGACCGCAAACCCCACTATTGAAGCACCGGCCGGGTTGGCGTTTGGGCAAGAATTGCTCGGTGACAAGGTGTGATGCCGGAAGGGAATCGTTCGATGGACTCGCGTGCAATCAAGCTGATCGTTGCTCTGCTCGCGCTGGGGACGGCGGGGTACCTGATCTTCCGGCAAGCAAAGTCCGACGCGCCCGTCGATGTTCGTGAACTCAAGGTCACGTTCCTCTGCGAGGACTGCAAGAACGTCTTTGATCTCACGCAGCGCGAGGTTCAAGCGGTGCCCGGCCAGACCGGGCAGCCTCCCTGCCCGAAGTGCGGGAAAACCAATGTTTCCGAGGTCTTCAGGTGTCCGAACTGCTCGGGACCGATCCACCCGGTTGGGCACGGCGGGATGCCAGACATCTGTCCAATCTGCAAGAAGCACACCTAGAGACCCGGGTTGCCTGCCGATTGCTCGAGGGGTTCTTGTGTATCGGAGTGAGTCGCCATGAGACGCCATGCGCGGAACATTCAAGCAATCGCCCTCTGCGCCGCGGTAGCGGGAACTGCGTGCGCCGCCTCGGTTGCGCGGGCCCACTTTCTGGTCTATGACTTCGTGCTGCTCCCTACGCAGGTCGTTCCCGGCGTTCCCAGCTCTGCCCTTGGTGTTGGTCACATCGTCTACAACCACCACTCAGGGCTCTTTAGCGTCGACGTAACGGTGTGGGGCATTCACACGTCCGACCTGACCGTCGCTGGGCCCAACAGCGTTCCAGCGTATGTCTTCGTGGGCGGCCCTGGGCAGAACGGCACGCCAATCGTGGATTTCACGTATTTCACTCCCTCGACTTGGAGTGACACGCCGGATGGGATGGAGCTTCATCTCACCAACATCTTCCTCGGCGGAACCCAGGGCAATCTCGACTCCGACCTTGGTACGAACGACGACGCCATGCAGGCTCTGCAAACCTACCTCCAGATCTTCACCAAGTCCTACCCCAACGGCGAACTCCGCGGACAGATCGTTCCCAAGCCCGGCCCGCCCTGCGCCGCCGACCGCGACCGAGACGGCTTCGTCACCGGCGATGACTTCGACCTGTACGTCCGCCTCTTTGAGTACGGCGTGGACCTCGCCGATTTCAACAACGACGGCTTCGTGACCGGCGACGACTTCGACGAGTTCGTCGCGTCCTTCGAGCTCGGCTGCTGATTCCCCTCAATCGGCTTCGCCACTTCTATCCAGGATTCGCCCCCAGGCCCAAGTTCGCCCTCCGGCGCAGTCCGGCTAGGATGCTCCATGGCACTGGGTCGGCCCAGCAAACCCCTGTTCGAGTTGCTCCGCGAGGAATCACGACCGGGCGTCGATCGGCACCTCCCGCGGCCACGCCGTCGCCGGAACCCGCCGCGCGAGCGGGTTCGACGGTGGAACCCAAGCTTGACCCATCCCGTGAACGATCGCAAGAGCGTGCCTCGTCGCGCGGCCCGCGCGATTCGGAACCGATTGACGGAGTTTCTCCCCCCGGCGCGCATGAATCGAGCGTACCGCACGCGGCGTCCTGGGGATCATGGTCGGCTTCCTGGTCCACCGGAACGGTGACCGTCTCCAAGCTGGCGTTGGCGGCCGCCGCGACGCTCGCGCTCGTGCTGATTTTTTCGATGTACGCCGTGGGGTATAGCTCGGGCCGGAAACAGGGCCAGCGTGAAATGGCGGGAACCAACCCGGGCCCGGCGATCGTGGAACCGAAGGTGGGCGTCGATCTCAAGCAGTCGGCCGACCCCAGGCAGGGAGCGGTTTCGCCGGCGCCGTCAAAGGGTACTTCGCCCCCGGAGCAGCCTATTTCCAAGCCCGCTCCGAGCCCTGCGCCCAAGCCAAAGCCGGGTCTGGGTGCGGCGGACGAGGGGTCAAAGCCAGTCATCTTGAGCACCGGAGCGGCTGACGCGGACCCGCGCAAGGAAGGTCTGAATTACCTTGTTCTGGCGACGTTGATGCCGCGCACCGAGGCCCGGGAACTGGTCGGTTTCCTCTCGTCCAACGGTTTCGAGGCCTTGGCGGTGGCCGGGGAACTGGATCAAGCCAAGCGAGCGGGCAATAATCAAGACCTGTTCAAAGTGGTGGCCCTCACGGGCGTGACCAAGGAGCAGTACAAGGCCAACGACCCGATCCGCCAGTCGCTGGTCAGCGAGTCCCAGAGGATCGGCGCGTTGTGGAAGAAGACCAAGCCCGGGCGGAGCGACCTGTCCAGGACCTACTGGGAGTCGTTTGTGGGCGAGAAACGTTAGCGGGGCGACATCAGCGGTCCGACGACCGGGCCGAGCGCGGACACGACCGAGATCACGATCACGACTTTGAGGGAATTGCCATGAGCCTGGACCGATCACTGAAGATTTCCGCGACCCTGACCGGCAAGCGCAGCGTGCTGACGCGGGCCGAGCGAGTGGCCAAGATGACGGCGGACAAGAAGTTCGACGTCAAGAAGCAGAGCCCGCTGGGCATCGCCAAGACGCTGGTTCCCAAGGGCTGATTTCTCCATCGAGCCTTCGGTGAGTTTCGCTCTTGGAGCGGCGTGGACGGCATTGAGCGCCAGCATGGACATCGAACGCCTGATTTCAGCGCGGTCCCGATCGGTCAACGGTTCGGGGATCCGTCGTGTCTTTGAGATCGGGGCGAGCATCGCGGACAAGGTTGATCTGTCGATCGGGCAGCCGGATTTTCCAGTTCCCCGCTCGATCAAGGATGCCGCGATCCGCGCGATCCAAGAGGACCGCAACGGGTACCCGCTGACGCGCGGGATCATCGAACTGCGTGAGGCGCTCGCGGCCCGGCTCAAGCTCGACCTGGGCTGGAACATCGGCGGGCTGCCGGGCAATCTTTCGAGCACCGATCCCGGGATCCTCGTGACCTCGGGCACTTCCGGCGCGCTCGTGCTGGCGTGCATGGCGTTGCTGGACGAGGGCGATGAGATCATCATCCCCGATCCATACTTCGTGGTCTACCCGCACATGGCGGAGCTGGCCAAGGGGCGGGCGGTGCCGTGCTCGACATACCCCGACTTTCGCCTGACGGCTGAGCGGGTGGAGAAGCTGATCACGCCGCGCACCAAGATGGTGGTGCTGAACTCGCCGAGCAACCCGGCGGGGGTGGTCTCGAGCGAGCAGGAGTGTCGCGACCTGCTGGACCTGTGCCGACGGCGCGGGATCGTGCTGTGCAGCGATGAGATTTACGACGAGTTCACATTCAGCGAATGCCGCACGCAGGGGTGGGTCGGCCAGCCCTCGCGCAAGACGTGCCCGAGCCCGGCCCGGTTCGCGGGGGCCGAGGACACGGTGCTGGTCGTGCGCGGGTTCGGCAAGACCTACGGCGTGACGGGCTGGCGGCTCGGGTACGCGACGGGGCCGCGGCGGCTGATCGAGGAGATGACCAAGCTCCAGCAGTATCTGTACGTGAGTTCGCCGCACCCGCTGCAGTGGGGGGTTATCTCCGCGCTCGACGTGGATATGTCCGCGCACATCGCGGAGTACCAGAGCCGGCGTGACCTGGTGGTGTCCAGGCTCGCGGGCCTGACCGAAGTTCCCACGCCCGGCGGGGCGTTCTACGCGTTCATCAAGGTCCCAGAGCGACTCGGGTACACCCCGGATTCGCGGGCCGAATCGTTCTTCAAGGCGTGCGTTGAGAGGCGCGTGCTCGTTGTGCCGGGGCGGACGTTCTCTTCGCGCGACACGCACTTCCGCGTGAGCTTCGCCACCCCGCGTGAGAAGCTCGAACGCGGGCTGGCGGCCATCGTGTCGCTGATGAGTTAGGCAGGCGGATGCACGATGGTCGATCTAGCGAGCATCATCCGCGCCGTCTGGTCCTTCTGCAACGCTGGCGACTACAAGAACGCCACCAGCACGCTTCAGAAAGCTCTCAAAGTTGCACCCCGCGATCCGGGCGTATTGCAGGCCCGTGCGGCGATCCTGTTCGGGCAGCGCAAGCTTGTCGAGGCTGAGTATTTCGCGCGGCAGGCCGCGGCTGTGGGGCCGAACCAGGCGGCCTGCCACCACACGCTAGGGTCGATCCTCCAGGCGGCGGGCAAGATCGCCCAGGCAGAGTCGGCGTACGGCGACGCGCTCCGTTGCGCGCCCGGGCACGTCGAGGTGCTCCTTGCCCTCGCCGAGGTGCGCAGGGTCCGAGGTTACTTCCGCGCTGCCGAGGAGGCGCTCCGTCAGGCGCTCTCCGCGAGCGATCCGGGGCCCGGGTTGGCCCGATCCTCGATCTACCTCGCGGGGCTGCTCCGTCAAACGGGCCGGGCGCAGGAGGCGCTCGAGGTGCTCGATCGGGCCGCCGCACGCCTGCCGAATCACGTCGAACTCAGCGTCCACCGCGCGGTTGTCAGCAATTACACGTCGATCGAACCCTCCGGGCGCTTCGCTCGGCTTGTTTGGGCCGGGGATCTGATCGCGCGGAGCGTCGGCCGCCCGCAGCGGCCGCCGGAGAGCTCGCCCGACCCCGACAGACCATTGCGGATCGGCTACGTTTCGCCGGACTTTCGTGAGCACTCGGTGTCGTACTTCATCGAGCCGATCCTCCGCTCGCACGACCGCTCGAACGTTCATGTGACGTGCTATTTCGGAGCGTCCAAGTCCGACCAGGTGACGGAGTTGCTGCGCTCCTATGCACAGGTTTGGCGGGACGTGCCCGACCTGAGCGACGAGGCGTTCTGCGACCTGGTTCGGAGCGACAAAATTGATATTCTGGTGGACCTCGCCGGGCACGAGCCGTTGAACCGGATGTCCGCGTTCGCGCGCCACCCCGCGCCATTGCAAGCGACGTACCTGGGCTTTGCGAACACGACCGGGCTGCGAGCGATCGATCACAGGATCGTGGACGCAATCACGGACCCGCCCGGGTCAGAATCTCTCGCGGTGGAGAATCTGGTGAGACTCCCGGGCTGCTTTCTGTGCTACGCGCCGCGTTATCGCCCGCCCGTGAGCACGCCGCCCTCGGCCGGGGGCGGCCCGATCACGTTCGGATCATTCAACACACTGATGATGCTCTGTGGTCCGACGCTCCGGGTGTGGTCGGCCGTGCTCCGCGCGACACCGAACTCGCGGCTCTTGCTCAAGTCAATGCCCCTTGCCGATCCCCATGTGCAGGCGCGGGTGCTAGCGGCGTTCGCTTCAGAAGGGGTCGCGGCGGAGCGACTGGAGTTCGCCGCTCACTCGGCGACGACCGAGGAGCACCTCGCGGCCTATTCCCGTATCGACATCGCGCTCGACCCGGTCACCTACAACGGCACAACCACCACCTGCGAGGCGTTATGGATGGGAGTTCCGGTCGTGACGCTTTTCGGGGAGACTCATGCCGCCCGGGTCGGGACGAGCTTGCTCACTTGCGTCGGGCTGCCCGAGCTTGTCGCCCAGGACGAGGCGGGGTTTGCGAACATCGCGGCCGAGCTCGCGGGGAATCGCGCAAGGCTTGCCGCGCTCCGGGGCGAATTGCGAGCCCGGGTCGAGTGGTCCGAGTTGATGAACGCGTCGGGGTTCACGGCCCGTCTCGAATCCGCCTATCGCGCGATGTGGCGGGGGTGGTGCGCAAAGCCCAAATAGAGAGCATCTCAACCAGGATCGTGGACCAATCCGCCGCCTGCCCACGGCTCGCCATCACGCGGGGTGGTTCGGTTCGATAGACTCCACCGATGCTCCGCTTCACCGATGCCCGAAAGACCTTTGGCACCACCACGGCGGTGGACGGGTTGACGTTGGAAATCAGACCGGGTGAGGTTTTCGGGCTGCTCGGACCCAACGGCGCGGGAAAAACTACGACCATTTCGATGGCAGTCGGGCTGCTCAAACCCGACTCGGGATCGGTGGAGATTGTCGGAATCGGGTCGAGCACGGATGCCTCAGTCCGCGGCAAGATCGGTGTTGCGCCTCAGTCGCTCGCGATCTACGACCAGCTCACGGCCGAGGAGAACTTGAAGTTCTTCGGGCGGCTGTACGGGCTCTCAGGGCACGCCCTAAACGAACGGGTGACGCACGTGCTCAACGCCGTGGGCCTGCTCCCTCGGAAATCGGATCGGGCTCACGCGTTTTCAGGAGGAATGAAGCGGCGATTGAACCTCGCGGTGGCAATGCTGCACGACCCGCCGATGCTGCTGCTGGACGAGCCGACGGCCGGGGTCGATCCGCAGTCGCGTAACAGTATCCTCGATCTCATCCGCGCCCTCAAGGCGCAAGGCCGGACCGTGGTGTACACGACGCACTACATCGAGGAAGCGCAGCGGTTGTGTGATCGCGTGGGCATCATCGACAAAGGAAAGCTCCTGGCGATCGGCACGGTGAACGAGCTTGTCGGACGGTTCGGCGGCAAGAGCGTGCTGACGGTCGAACGCGGCGAGGTGGAAGAGCGGCACGACACCGACGACCCGCTTCGGGAAATCTCACGTGTGCTGGCGGCGGGCGATGTTTCGGGCGTGCGGATCGATCGCCCGGACCTGGAATCGGTGTTCCTGTCGTTGACGGGGCGGAGCTTGCGGGACTGACCCGTTGGAGGGCGTGTGGGACCGATTGTGGCGATGGCGATGAAAGACCTCCGGCTCCTCCTGCGCGACCGCGGGAACGCCTTTTTTACTTTCATCTTCCCGATCCTCTTTGCGATCTTCTTCGGGATCGTGTTCTCGGGGGGCAGCGGTGGGAGTGCGATGAACGTGGCGGTCGTTGACGAAGACGGCACCGACCGCTCGGCCAGATTCGCCAGCGACCTTGAGGCCTCGGACGGGCTGCGCGTTACCAAGGCATCTTCGGGCGATGACGCCAAAGCCCCGGCGATCCCGCTGAGTCGCTCGGTCGGCGAGGCCCTTGTGCGCAAGGGCAAGGTGGTCGCGTGCATCGTGATCCCCAAGGGCTTCGGCGCGGCCTCGGGAAACGTCTTCGCGGGGCAACCGATCCGGGTTGAAGCGATGATGGACCCCAGCCGCAACGCGGAAGCCGGGCTGCTGACGGGCAAGCTCAACGAGGTCGCGTTCATGCAGTTGGGCAAATCGTTCAACGACCCCGCACAGATGGAGTCGATGGTGGCGACGGCACGCGAGAGCATCAACCGATCCGCAGAGATCAGCGGACCTCGAAAGCTCCTGTTCAACGCCTTCTTCAGCTCCCTCACGGAACTGACAGGAAAACAGAGCAAGGTGACGGAAAGCGGCAAGTCGAGCGACGCCGGATTTGCCTGGAAACCTATCGACGTGTCCGTGACCAAGCTGACGGCCAACCCCAACGAGCCACGCAACACCTACGAGATTTCTTTCCCGCAAGGTGTCGCGTGGGGGCTGATGGGGTGCGTGACCGCGTTCGGGCCCTCGCTCGCGACGGAACGGGCCCGAGGCACGCTGATGCGGTTGACCACCGCGCCGATCACGCGGCGACAGATTCTCCTGGGCAAGGCGCTCGCGTGCTTTGTCACATGCCTGGCGGTCCAGACCCTGCTGCTTCTCGTCGCGGTGTTGTTCTTCAAGGTCCATGTCCGCCAGCCCGGTGTCATGGCGGCGGCGCTCCTGTGCTCGTCGCTCGGGTTTGTGGGGATCATGATGCTTATGGCCGGGATGAGCCGGACGGAGGGGAGCGCCTCGGGTCTGGGGCGGGCGATGGTGCTCATCCTGGCGATGATCGGCGGCGGGACGATCCCGCTGTTCCTGCTGCCGCCGTTCATGCAGACAGCCAGTGGGGTCAGCCCGTTCAAGTGGGCAATCCTTGCGTTCGAGGGCGCGATCTGGCGCGGTTTCACCTGGACGGATATGCTGCTGCCCTGCGGCGTGCTGATGGGTTTCGCGGTCGTGGGTTTCATCAGCGGATCGATGTTCTTCAAATGGGGCGAGAGTTCGTCGAGCTGAGGCACGATTCCCGGGCCCGTCGGCTTTGTGCCCCGGTGGTTTCTAGAATGGATCGCCCTTCCTGGGCGGGTAGCTCAGTGGCTAGAGCGCTCGCTTTACATGCGAGATGTCCCGGGTTCGAATCCCGGCCTGCTCATTTCGGTTCTTGTCCTTTCGACCCCCAAGAAGAGGCGATCCGCCAGACGACCTTCGATCCGGCATCGTGGGCTGTTTTCTGAGGTTGGAAATCCGTTCCCCGTGAACACCCTCGACCTTCTTTACGCGACCGTCGGCACCGCGACCGCGCCCTTCTGGGCTCGCAAGACGCGGGGCGGCTGGCCCGAACGGTTCGGCCACGCACCCGCCCTCCCGGCCAAGCAGCGTCCGCGGCTTCTTTTGCACGCGGTGAGCGTGGGCGAGGTAAACGCGCTGCGGACGCTCGTTCCATTGCTCACGCCGACGCTGGACGTGGTGGTGAGCGCCACGACCGACACGGGCCTGGCACGGGCGAGAGAGCTGTACGCCGGGGCCGCGACGGTCGTCCGATACCCTCTGGACTTTTCGCGGAGCGTGCGGCGGTTCCTCGATGCCATCAAGCCCGATGCCGTCGTTCTCGTTGAGCTCGAGCTGTGGCCCAACTTTATCGCGCAGTGCCGACAGCGCGGGATTCCTATGGGAGTCGTGAATGGGCGGCTCAGCGAGCGGTCCTTCCGTGGGTACTCGAAAATCCGTCCGTTCATGCGTGGCAGCTTTGCCTCGCTCCGGTTCGCCGCCGTGCAGGACAGCGACTACGCCGCGCGGTTCGAGTTCATGGGCGTGCCCGCCGACCGCTGCCTCGTCACCGGCTCGATGAAGTGGGACGCCGCCCCAAGCTCGCCGGAGGGTGTGGGCGAAAACGCCCAACGCCTCGCCTCGTTGTTGGGCATCGACCGCCGCGTGCCTCTGATCGTCGCTGGCAGCACCGGACCCGGGGAGGAAGCGTTGCTGCACGCGGCCTGCCCGCCCGGGGTCCAACTCCTCTGCGCACCACGCAAGCCCGAACGCTTCGACGAGGCCGCGCATGCCATGCCCGGGTGCGTGCGGAGGTCCAAGTGCAAAGCCGGCGGCCCGCCGGGTGGGCCGGGGAACTTCCGATTCTTGCTCGATTCGATCGGCGAGCTTCGCGATGCGTATTCGTTGGCCGACCTGGTGGTGGTGGGGCGATCGTTTGGGGATCAGTTCGGCTCGGACCCCGTGGAACCCGCCGCCTTGGGCAGGCCGACCCTCATCGGGCCAGCTTTCGGGGACTTTGTTCAGTCCGTCAACATTCTACGCGGCGCTGGAGGGATAGTAGTTTCCTCGCGCGGAGAGCTGGCGGGCGATCTGGGCTGCTCGCCGACTGAACGACGCGAGCGGATCGCCGGGCCAGGGTTCAGGCCGTCCGCGACCACCGGGGCCAGCCTCCGGCACGCCGAACTGCTCAAAGCGTTGCTCAGTGGGCCCCGGCAATCAAAGGCCGAACGTGCGGTGGATCTTCGGTAGAACCCTGAATTGTGCCCACGATCGGTCCCCAACCCGAAACCACCCGCCCCGCCGTGTGATATGCTCTTGCCCCCGCGGTCGTTCTCGGCGATGATGCCGGGGCTGGACACCGGTCGGCGCGCGCCGTCAACGAGTCAGCCAGCCCTGAACGAACCGTTCTGTCCTCACGCGGCCCCCCACGCCGCGATCGGAGTAGCACCGTGGCACGCACCCCTCGTTCACGCCGTCAATCCCCCGTCAACCTCGCCAACCAGACGCTGCTTGAACAACTCGAAGCCCGCGTGATGCTGTCGGGCGGACGCCAGGGACACTTCATTGACAACCCTGCGGCCGAGATCCCGGGTCCGATCCCGCCCGGACCGGTCACCGCGGTCCGCTGGAACGGCGGGGCGGTCTACGCCAAGACCGGGTCCTGGATTCTGAACTTCAATGACATGCTGGGGAACGAGGTCGCCAAGACAACGGCTCTGGCGATCGCCGCCAAGCTCGGGATCGATGTGGAGAGCGTGATCCCCGTGGCCCGCGGCCGCTCCGCCGAGATCAACACCAAGGGTCACTTTACAGAAGCCGACATCGCCCGGGTGATGCGCGACACGCCGGTGCTCATCGGTGCCCAACCCAACCGAGTCTACAGCACAACCGCGATCCCCAACGACCAGTACTTTGATCGTCAGAACTGGCTCCAGAATACGGGTCAGTTCGGCGGCACGATCGGCGCGGATATCCACGCGGTCAACGCCTGGAACATCACCACCGGCTCGCTGAACAATATCGTCGCCGTCATCGACACGGGCGTGCAGCTCAACCACCCGGACCTCGCGGCGAACATCTGGCACAACCCCGGTGAGATTCCGGGCAACGGGATCGACGACGACAACAACGGGTTCGTGGACGACGTCAACGGCTGGGACTTTGGCGAGCTCGACAACAACCCCGACGACTTTGCCGGGCACGGCACGTCCTGCGCAGGGATGATCGGCGCGGTCGGGAACAACGGCATTGGCACCTCGGGCGTGAACTGGGCGGTCTCGATCCTTCCCATGAAGATCGCCAACGCCTTCGGAGGGCTTGAGTCGGCAGCGATCATCTCGGCCCACGACTACCTCACGATGATGATCAACGGTGGTCACAACATCGTGGCCAGCAACAACAGCTACGGCGGGTACGCGCCGGAGTTCTACTCCAACGCCCCGACAGGTTTCGACGCCGAGAAGGACGCCATCGCCGCGTTCATCGCCACCGGCGCCACCTTCGTCGCGTCGGCCGGAAACGGCATCGGCGGCGTCGGGATCGACAACGATTCCAACACCCGCTCGTTCCCCGCGTCCTACAACCTCCCCGGCATCATCTCGGTGGCCGCGACCGACCTCAACGACAACATCACCACGTTCAGCAACTACGGCGCCCAGACCGTGGACATCGCCGCGCCGGGCAACGGCACGTACACCGCCTCGATCGGGTCGAACTATTCTTTCTTCGGCGGAACCTCGGCCGCCGGACCCATCGTCGCCGGCGTGGTCGCGCTGCTCAAGTCCTTCAAACCCAACGCCTCGGCCGTCGAGATCCGCCAGACCATCATCGATAGCGCCGACCCCCAGCCTTCGCTCCAGGGCAAGATCGTTTCGGGCGGGCGAATCAACGCCGATCGCGCGCTCAAACTCATCGGTCTCGAAGGCCCGGTCGTTCGCGCCGTCAACCCGGGCCCCGTGACGGGTCAGACCGACGTCAACACCGGGCAGGTCGTCCGGTCCGCCGCCATTACGTTCAACAAGGACATCAACCCGGCCCTTCTTGCGACCGGGAAGGTCTCGCTCACGGGCGACGGCAACGACAATCTCTTCGGCACCTCCGACGACCGAACCATCCCCATCCTGTCGGTCGCGGCAGCCCCGGGCGACGCCCGCACCGTCGTGGTCTCGTTCAACCTGGCCGCCCAGTCCGGGCAGCGGCTCCCGTTGGATCGCTACCGCCTGACCCTGCAAGCCTCGGGCTTCAAGGACCAGGCCGGGAACTTTCTCAACGGCAACAGCAGCAGCGGCAACGACGAGGACTACCTGTTCAACGTCGTGTCGGTGAACGCCGAGAACGAGCCCAACGACACGCTCCTGACCGCGACCCCGGTCGTGTTCAACGCCAGCGGGCAGGCCAGCTTCACCGGCGCCACCCTCGGCAACGGGCTCTTCGCCACGCTCGACGTTGACCTCTACCGCATCGACATCCCGCGCGGCGGACAGCTCACCGCGGAAGTGGTCGCCAAGCGTCTCAACTCGGGCAGCACGCTCGATTCGGTCCTGCGCCTCTTCAACGCCCAGGGCAACCAGATCGCCAGCAACGACCAGTTCTACGGGCAGGACTCGTTCATCGACCTCTTTGTTACCACCGGCGGAACGTACTACATCGGAGTCTCCGGCTTTGGTAACGACCGCTACAACAATCGTGTCGCCGGCAGTGGCACGACCCAGTCGCGCGGTGCCTACACCCTCAAGATCGGTGCCGCGCTGGTGGGCGACGACCGGGTGACGCAAGACTCCGCCCTCCTCACCCCCCTCCGCGTGCCACCGACCGGCACCCAGGGATCCATCACCAACACGCTCGAAATCACGGACAGCCGGTCGATCTTGGACGTCAACGTCAAACTCGACATCGCCCACGACTTCGACGGCGACCTGGTCGTAACCCTCACGAGCCCGGCCGGAACCGTCGTCCCGCTCATCAACCGTCGCGGCGGCGCGGGGAAGAACTTCACCAACACATTCATGGATGACGAGGCCGCCACGGCCATCGCCGTGGGCGCCGCGCCGTTCACCGGCGGCTTCCGCCCCGATTCCCCGCTGAGCATCTTTGACGGCCAGTCGGCCCTGGGAACCTGGACGCTCACGATTACCGACGCGGCCGCGCTCAACTCCGGGCAGCTCAATTCCTGGGGGCTCGACATCACGCTCTCCAACAACATCTTCGGGCCCTACGAGAGCAACGACACGCTTGTCACCGCCAAGTCTCTCTCCGAGATCGATCCCAACTCCGGCGGGACTGCCCGTCGCGAAGCCTTCATCGGCGACGGCGGGTTCGGGCTCTTTGACCGCGACGCCTTCAAAGTTTCCCTCGCCTCGGGTGCCACGCTCAACATTCTGGCTACGGCGACGACCCCGGCGGGCTCGCTCCCGAGCGTGGAACCCGCGCTCAACACCGCCATCCGCATCTTCGACGCCGCCGGGCACGAGATCACCAACTCCGCCCCCGCTGCGAGCAAGGACGCGCGCGTCGACGGGCTGGTCATCCGCGACGGCGGGATCTACTACATCTTCGTTACCGAAGGCGCGAACGTCGCGTACAACCCCTTCGTGGTCACCAGCGGCGTCTCCGCCGCCACCACCGGAACCTACACCCTCAGCGTCGTGGTCACCTCGGGCGTGAGCGATCGCCCGCTCGCCCTCGACGGCTCGCCCCTCAAGGTCGGGTTCAACCCCGGCGGGACGTTCCTCTCCGGCGCGGGCGTGGTCCCCGGCACCGCCTCGGGCGAGGTCGGGCTCCGTTGGAACGGCGTCGAGTTCCTGATGGACGACCAGCTCACCAACCCCGTCCCGCAGGCATTCTTCGGCGGGTCGGCCAGCGGTAGCAACTTCGTCAACCAGAGCACCACCACCTCGGGAGTGCAACTCCCGCTCGCGGTGACCGACGAGAGCGACGCCTTCAACCGTCGCGTGGTCGGTACCGGCCAGTTCGGCAACCTCAAGGTGCAGCGCACGCTCTCCTTCGGCCTGAACGATTCGTTCGTCGCGGTGGACGTCTTCCTGTCGAACCTCGGCGCCGCCCCCCTGAGCCAGGTCAGTTGGATGGAAGCATTCAACCCCGAGCAAGGCCTGAACACGCCGGTCAACACGTCCAACACCGCCAACGACCTGGGCATCGGCGCCGACGCGACCAAACCCTTCGTCCGCGCCAGCGTCGTCACCAACGCCAACCCGCTGGGGTTGTCCATCGCCCTCGCCGCCCCGGCGTCCGACACCCGCGCCCACGCCAACGTGGTGAGCAAGCTCCTCAACCTCCGCGATTCAACGCAACTGCTCACCTTCGCCGCCAACGACCCGAACGGAGCGCAGAGTGACGACCTGCTCAGCCTGGCCTACGACCTCGGCACCCTCTCGGGCGCGGGCAACTCGGGCTCCTCGACCCACCTCCGCTACTTCATCTTCTTTGGCGCGAGCCCGACCGACGTGACATCGCAGTACGCCACGCTCAACGCCAACACCGGCACGGGGCACCTGGCCGTGGACACCGCGAACCCCGCGTCCGAAACGCTCTCAAACAACCAGTCCGTCCCTCAGCTTCCCTACCGCGTGTACTACCCCGAGGGCTACGCCAACGCCCAGACTTTCACGTTTCTCCCGATCTTGAACCCCAGCGACCAGCCCAACCACGTCATCGTGATCGCACGGTACGAGACCGGGCAGCGCGATCAGGTGCTCGCCGACCTCACGATCCCCGCCGCCAGCCGCAGCGGCATCACGATCACGACGCCCGATCTTTACGCCGCGGGCACGCTGCTCGTCCGAAAGGACACGCCCTACGCCCTCGAAATCCGAGCCCAGACTCCCGTCGCCGCGACGTTCAGCCATTACGACCAGTTCATCCTCGCCGGGGGCCGGGCCGCGATCGGCGAGGCCTTCACAACCCGCGTCGGCACCGACTGGACGTTCGGGCAGGTCAAGAAGGACGTGTCAGGCGGGTCCACCTCGGACTTCATCCTGTTCATGAACACCAGCAACCAGACGATCAAGGTCGATACCACGTTCTACCCCCGCACCGGTTCGGGCCTCACGCCCGTGACCATTACCCAGCAGGTCGAGCCCTTCCGTCGTTCGGGCCTCAACCTCAACGACCGCCCTGAACTGGCCTCGGGAGCCTACGGGGTGCGTGTCACGTCCTCGGCCAACATCGTCGCCAGCCTCTCGCACTACGACCGCGCCGATAAGGCCGCCGCCGGATTCACGGGTGCCCCCAACGCCGGTTCCACCGGCGGCACAATCCCCAACGGCATCCTCGGGATCGGCAGTACCCAAGAACTTCTGGGAGTGCTCAACCCCAACGACGTGGTGGCCACGGTGCAGTTCTCCTTCCTTCTCTCCAACGGCACGACCTACCGCAGCATCCTGACCATCAACCCGCGCAGCTCGGCCCAACTCGATATCAGCACCCTGCCGCAGTTCCCCATCGGACAGCCCTATTCGGTGCTCTACACCTCCGACCAGCCCGTCAGCCTCAGCGAGCAGAGCCTCGCCTTTGGTGAAGGGCTCGCAACCACTTTCAGCGACAAGGGCTTCACGTATTGGGGCTTTGGTGAGGGCTTCCGCCCGGCCGGCGATGGCAGCAGCGTCACCGAGACGCTCCAACTCTTCAACCCCAACGCCGCCGACGTTCTCGTCGAGATCACGATCCGCTTCGACGGCGGGCTCGGAGAGGAAACCTTCCGCCAGGTCGTCCCCGCCCGCAAGTCCACCGTCACCAACATCCAGGACTTTGTGACGGGCAGCCGCCGCAACGTCTTCGCGTACTACGGCCTGACGGTCAAGGCGGCCGACCCGATCGTCGCGTCCATGACCCACTTCGACAGCTTCTTCCCCGGCGCGTTCACCACGCTGGGCACGCCGCTGGGCATCAACGCCCCGATCGTGTGACCGACACCGAGTGATCGAATCGCAGGTTTGCGAAAGGCGCGGGCGTTCAAGCCCGTGCCTTTTTTCCTTTGATGCAGAACGAAATCGAAAGGCAGAACGCAGAGGTCTCAAAGAGAGCAGAGTGACGCGGAGCAATCCAAACCCGGTCCGAGCCGTTCTTTCCGTCCCACCCGGGCGTTCTTCCGCGTCCCTCCGTCCGGCTTCCTCTGTTCCCTCTGCGTTCGGCATTTGTGTCTGAAATCGCACAAGGCCGGAGCAACCCTCGGGACGTGTCTACGATCCCGCTGCGCCGGGTCGTGCCCGGCCTCTGAGGGCGTAGCTCAGTTGGTAGAGCATCGGCCTTTTAAGCCGTTGGTCCTGGGTTCGAGTCCCAGCGCCCTCATTTTCAGGCCGCAGAGGCGATGAATCGTCGCGCGGCGAACCTTCACCTTTCTTGACCGGAACCGTTCTTCACCGGACCAAAGTCGACTTTCGGGGGCATGATGGCAGACGTATCGCGGGTGGTTCACGCGTGCTGGTCGGGCGGCACGCTGCACCTGTGGGCCGAGGATTCCGACCGCGCCGCCCAGTCCGTCGCCACCCAGGCCAGCGCCGACGCGCCCCTCGATCACGCCTTCGCCGTGCCCTCGGCCCGTCTGTCTGAACTCCTGCCCGCCGCCGCGCCCGGCTCTCCCGCCGAGCTGGTGGTCCGTCTCCCCGTCGTTCAGGGCATCCCGATGGCGAGCCCGCGACTGTCGGGCCGATCCGCAGCGTCAGCCGTTGGCAGCGCCGAGATGTGGCGGCTTCACGTCCCGACGGTCGCGTTCGACGGGCCTCAGGCCGCGGCCGTGCTCGAAGCGCTGATCGACAAGGCGGCCGACGCGGCGAACGGCCGCGACCGGGCCCGCGATCAAGGGAGCGCGGGCACTGTTGGCGAGGGCGACTCCACGCTCGCGATCGCAGAGCAGGCCGAGTTGCAACTCGCCGACTCCGTCCACTTCTTCGCGGCCGCCGCTCGCCTCGCCCAGCACCTGATCGCCCAGCAACGCTTCGTTCCCATGCTCCGTCAGCAGGCCTCGGGCGAACTGCACGGCGCGTGGCAGCCTTGGACCAGCGACGAGGCCACGGCCCAGCGGCTCGGGCTGCTCGTCCGCGCCATGCCACCTGAAGCCCGCGCGGTGGTGGACGAGTTCGGGCACAGCGCCGCCGCGATCGTCGAAGATTTCCTCACCGCGCTCGTCGACGCGCACTGCCGCCAGTTCTTCCTCGTCGAGGATCTGATGGGCGCCGTGCGCGAGCGTGACCCCGTGGCCGACCCGCACGTCGCCTGGCTCACCGGGCTCTTGGGTGCCGAAGACGCCATCGCCGCGACCCCCGCGGTCCGTCAAGAAATGGTCCGCCGCGTGCGCGGCTGGATCGGCGGGCTGGAAGAACGCGGCGCGAGCGCCGCCTGGCGTCTGTGCCTGCGTCTCAACGAACCGATCGAGTCATCGTTGCTCGAGAACGACGCGGCTGTGGTCGCAACCCCCGGCAAGGCCAGCAAGCCCGTCAAGCCAATGCCCGAGCCGGTCTGGACTCTCTCGTTCCACCTCCAGGCCGTCGATCGCCCGACCCTCATGCTCGACGCGCCCGACATCTGGCTGCTGCCCAGCCACTCCGTAACCGTTGAAGGCCGCCGCGTCGAGAGCCCGCAGGAACTGCTGCTGGGCGAGCTGGGCCGCGCGTCCAAGCTGTACAAGAAACTCGAAGGCGCGCTCGACGATGCCGCCCCCGCCAAGCTTGAGCTCAACACCAAACAGGCCTACGAGTTCCTCCGCGAGGTCCGCCCGATCCTGCAAGAGCAGGGCTTCGGCGTGCAGGCTCCGACGTGGTGGGAATCGCCCGCCGCGCGACTCGGCGCACGCCTGCGCCTTGACGGCGTCGACGGTGCCGAAGGCCTGCTCCCCGGGGCCGCGGCCTCCAGCGCAACCTCGCCCCAACTCGGGCTCGGCGCGCTCGTGCGTTACCGCTGGGAGATCGCCGTCGGCGACGTCTCGCTCTCGCTGCAAGAGTTCGAGCAGCTCGCCTCGCGCCAGAGCCCGCTCGTCCGCATCAACGGCCGCTGGGTCGAGGTCCGCCCCGAGGACGTCCAGGCCGCGATCAAGTTCATGCGCGAGAACCCCGGCGGCACCATGAAAATGGGCGAGGCCCTGCGCATGGCCTACGCCAGCGATCTCAAACAAACCGGCATCCCCGTCGTCGGGCTCGAAGCCACCGGCTGGCTCGAATCTTTGCTGGGCAGCGACGGCGCCGCCAAGCTCGAACTGCTCGAAACTCCCAAGACCTTCCTCGGCACCCTCCGCCCGTACCAGGCCCGCGGCATGTCCTGGCTTGAGTTCCTCGAACGCATCGGCCTGGGCGCGTGCCTCGCGGACGACATGGGCCTGGGCAAGACGATCCAGTTGCTCGCGCTCCTGGCCCGCGAGCGCGAGGTCGCGGCCGCCCAATCCGAAAAAGTCGGCGGCCTCGGCGACTCGGCACCCCGCGTCCTGCCCACCCTCCTCATCGTCCCCATGTCCGTCGTCGGCAATTGGATCCACGAAACCCGCCGCTTCTGCCCGCACTTGAAGGTCGTCGTCCACCACGGCATGGACCGCAAGCAGGGCGAGAAGCTGATCGAGGCCGCCAACGCGGGCGACCTCGTCATCACCACCTACGCCCTCGCGCACCGCGACCGCGACGTGCTCCAGCAGATCCAGTGGGGCCGGCTCGTGCTCGACGAGGCCCAGTACATCAAGAACCCCTCGACCAAGCAGACCCAGGCCGTGCGCTCGATCAACGCCGAGCGCCGCATCGCCCTCACCGGCACGCCCGTCGAAAACCGCCTGAGCGAGCTCTGGTCGATCATCGATTTCCTCAACCCCGGCTACCTCGGCTCGGTGCAGAACTTCCGCCAGCGCTTCGGCATCCCCATCGAACGTTACCGCGACAAAAACCGGGCCGAGCAGCTGCGCGGACTTATTCGTCCGTTCGTGCTGCGCCGCCTGAAAACCGACCCGACCGTGGTGCCCGACCTCCCCGAAAAGATCGAAGGCCGCGAGTTCTGCCACCTCACCAGCGAGCAGGCCTCGCTGTACGAATCCTGCGTCCGCCGAATGCTGGGCGAGGTCGAGCAGGCCGAGGGCATCCACCGCCGCGGGCTGGTCCTCTCCGCGCTCATCAAGCTCAAGCAGATCTGCAACCACCCGGCCCAGATGCTCAAAGAGAACGAGGGCCAGGACCTCACGCCCGGCTCACGCGTCATCGACCCGTCACGCTCGGGCAAGTGCGTCCGCATCCTCGAGATGCTCGACGAGGTCATGGCCGAGGGCGACCAGGCCATCGTCTTCACCCAGTTCCGCCAGATGGGCGCACTACTCGCCCCCATGATCCGCCACCGCTTCGGTCGCGAGGTCCTGTTCCTCCACGGCGGCACCAGCCAGGCCCAGCGCCAACAGATGATCGATCAGTTCCAACGCGCCGACGGCACGCACCCGGTGCTGCTGCTGAGCCTGCGCGCCGGCGGCGTCGGTCTGAACCTGACCGCCGCCACGCACGTCTTCCACTTCGACCGCTGGTGGAACCCGGCCGTGGAAAACCAGGCCACCGACCGCGCCTTCCGCATTGGTCAAACCAGAACGGTGCAGGTCCACAAGTTCGTGGTCCGCGGCACGCTGGAAGAACGCATCGACGAGATGATCGAACAGAAAACCGAACTGGCCACCAACATCATCGGCTCGGGCGAGCGGTGGTTGACGGAACTGAACACGGACCAGCTGCGGGATATCTTGACGCTGCGGACCGACGCGATCGGGGATGAGGCGTAGGCAGGATTCTTGCCTTTTCCTAAGCCTTGGGTACCCCCACGCTCCGAGTGGGGCTCCCTGTCTTTCTCTAATTCCTACTCTCTCTTCCGCCGGTTTCATTCCGGGATTTCATACCGGTTGCCCCGGTGAAACTAGAGAGAAGGAGTAGGGGAAGAACGAGATGGTGTAGCCCACGCGGAGCGTGGGGGTACCCAAAGGCGCTCGATTCAATGGATGACCGATCATGCCGCCCCGTGATGAATTCTCAACGGAGTTGACGAGGCCAGTTTTTTCGTCACAATCCGCTGCGGGGAGAACCGCACACCCGAACCACAGGAGGCACAACGAATGGGCAGTTTTTCGCTGGTCGCTGGTCGCTGGTCGCGGAGTTCTGAGCCTCGAACCACGCCGCCGAATCGCGGACTTGGATTCGCATCGATCGCGATCGTCGTGTGCTCCGGCCTTGCGTGTTCGGGCGTTGCAACCGCTCAAGTCAAACTGTTCAGTTCGAAGGATGCGTTCCTCGCCGCCGCGGGCCCGCAGCACTTGGAAAGCTTCGAGACAACCCCGCTTCGCGAATGCTCGACAAACTCTCTTTCGCTTCTCGGGGTAAAGGTCTCCGATGTGGCGGGCTTTGCAGTGGGAACCGATTGCAGTTTGGGCATCTGTGCAACAGACGGCGTTCAATACATTAAGAACTGCAACGATGCTATTGCGAACTCCCTCACATTTACTTTCTCGTGTCCAACCAAGACGTTCGCGATCAAGAACGTCGATTTCGGCGACATCTCCACAACAGAAGTCGGCACGTTGACACTGACGACGAACTCTGGCGTAAACCACCAGTTCGCCAGCGTGCCGACAAAGCTGGCAAACGGCAACATCATCTTCATCGGCGTCGTTAGTGACATCCCGTTCACGGAGGCGAAAATCATCAAGACGACAAGCGTCGGTGACGGTGTGAACTGGGACGAACTCTACTTCACCAACTCCTGCTGCCCTTCTGACTTCAACCACGACGGCTTCGTCAACGGTGATGATTTCGACCTCTACGTTGAAGCCTTCACTGCCGGGAATATCGCCGCCGACTTCGACGGGAACGGCTTCGTCACCGGCGACGATTTCGACGCTTTTGTCGCCGCTTTCGTCGACGGATGCTGATCGGTTCAAGAGTTCCGCGCTCCTGTCGGCCGTATCTCCAAATATCCGCTGGACTCATTCAACAAGGAGTGCAACGCTTCCTAGTGGCGCACATCGCGCCGCACCCGAGGAACCCGTGTTGACCACCCCCCCGCAGAACTGGCCTCCCTCCCGCCCCAACCTCCCCGCCAAGCCGCGTCGCATCCGTGGCGGCGAGAAGCTCTCCGCCGCCGGCACCGCCGCGGCGGGGTGGGCCGGGCAGCGGTGGTTGCGGTTGATGGAGCAGGCCGCGGACGGGGCGGCCGTGGTCGAGGGGCTCGAGTACGCCAAGCTCGGGCAGACGCGGCGGCTCTCGATCGACCCGGGGCGCGTCGAAGCGAGCGTCCAAGGCCGCGAGTTCCGCGCGTACACGACCATGCTCCGCGTCAAGACCTTCGACCACGCCGAGTGGCAGAAGGTCATCGATTCGATGGCCGACCAGGCGATCTACGCCGCGAAGCTTTTGGCCGGCGAGCTGCCGCAGAACATCGAGGACGTGTTCGTGCCGCTGGGCATGAAGCTCTTCCCGAGCGATCCGTCCGAGATCGAGATCTCCTGCACCTGCGGCCCGGCCCGCGTGTGGTGCAAGCACGTCTGCTGCGTCACCTCGCTGCTCGCCGATCGCCTGGGCCGCGACCCGTTCCTGATGTTCGTGCTGCGCGGGCTGTCGGGCGAAGAGATGCTCGAGCGGTTGCGGCAGCGGCGGACGGTGGCCGGCGCGGGCACTGGCTCGGTCGCGGTGTACGCGCCGCGCGTTCCAGGCGTTTCGGATGAAGTTTCCGAACCGCTGGAATCGGTGCTCGATCACTTCTGGGAGGCCGGGCCTCAGATGGTCGAGCTCGATCTTCCGATCGAGCGGCCCGCGGGCAGGAACCCGCGGCTGCGGCGGCTCGGTCCCAGCCCGTTCCAGACCGCCAGCGCGAAGTTCCCGCTGGTGGGCTTGCTGGCGACGTGCTACGAGATCGCGAGCGAGGCCGTGATCAAGTCGGTGGAAGAAGGCCCTCAGCCCGCCCTCGCCGAATCGGACGTCACGCCGTCGCAAGAACCGCCGTCGGATTCGCCTTCCACACCCGACGAGTAAAGACAATCGCGAGCGTGGCGAGCGCGAGCAGCAGTGCGCCGTTGGCCTGGTGGGCCGTCGCGACCAGCGCCGTCATCGCGTCGATGGGCTTGGCGGATTCAAGCTGATCGTGCAGCGGCGCCCCGCCGCGCGGGCCGGCGTTCACCACAACAAAGAAGGCCCACCACCCGAGCATGAACTGCACGCCAACCACAGCAATCAGCCCCGTCCCGATGCGCTTGAAGAGCGGCACCAGCCCGTCGCTGGAGAACCGAGCGCGGATCGCAAAGCCCGCCAGCACCGCGAAGATCACGACAATGAGCGACCACGCCGCGTGGGCCCAGAGCGCGTGCATGTGCCCGGTCTGCTGGCCGAAGTGCCGGTAGGTCGCGCCGAGCAGGAGTTGCACGATTGTCGCGTGCAAGAGGCCCGTGGCGAAGACCTTTCGCTTGCGATCCCCGTCCACCGCGTCGGCCCGTCCGGCTTTGGAATACGCAACGCTCAGATACGCCGCGAGCGCCACCACGAACGCGAAGAAGAACTGGGCCGTTACGCCGTGAACCATCGCCAGCTTGGTGCTGACGTTGTTGACGCGGATCCCGCCCAGCACGCCCTGCACGCACACCAGCACGAACGCGACGACGGCCCACACCCGCACGAACCGCGTGCGGTTGAAGACCAGCACGAGAACCATGTTGACCAGCGTGGTCAGCCCCACCATCGAGCCGAAGAGCCGGTGCGTGTGCTCCAGAAACACCCGCGGCTGGCTCATCAGCGTGATCGGGTACAGGAACATGTTCGCGCCGTACGAACTCGGCCAACCCGGCACGGCCATCCCGCTCGCGGTGCTCGTCACGGAACCGCCGATCAACAACAACGGCACGATCGCGACGACGTTCACGACGGCGAAGCGAGCAACCCAGACGCGCGAACCGTGTACGCTGGCCGCGACGCCGCGCGAGCCGATCGCGCCGAAGACAACACCAACGACCGCGCCGAGCACCAGAAACCCGACCCCGACCAACGCCGCGGAGGGCGTGAACCCTTCAAACCCCGGCAGCGGCTGCTTGTCCGCCTGCGGCGGCTGCGCCAAGTGCGCGCCCAAAATCAACAGATTGATGAGCGAGGTCAGAAATCCGGCCAGTCCGCCAACCTTCCATCCCATCCCCGCCCCAACGCTCCGCCCCGTGAGCCACATCCCGACCACCATGCACACCAGCAAAGCCGGCACGTTCACCTGTGGGGGCAACGCCAACGCGGGCAGGTGCCCGACAAACCAGGCGCACCACATCGCTACCGCCGTCGCGAATCCTCCAACCAACGCAGGCGTCGCGACGCCTGCGGTGGGTTCACGGGATTCCAGAAAACGTCAGAGGCTGTGCCGTGTTGAACGCCATGAATTGCCTCCGCGGGAGTTCGTTCGAGTGGTTGGGTGTGGGATCGTCATTCTAGGACGTTGCTCGATTTCGTATTGAGACTCATTCGCAACAAGTTCGGTTCCCGCCTGACAAGAACGACTCCCCCCCAGCGTATGCCCCCGGCACGAAGATTTCGGTTTGACAGCAACCTACTTGTCCGATGAGGTTGGAGTTGATACCACTATGGCTTGATTTTCGGTCCGACTCCGCGCTCGGGTCCGGTTCGTGAGCGGCTCGGTATTCCTCTCCAGGCCCACCCACCCGCAATGGGAGCTTCCCAGTGTCGATGATGTTCCCCAAATGGATGAACGCGTTCCCGACCGTCAGCGCCATCGGCGCGGTGGGGGGGCTGACGACGGTGGTCGGGGTCTTCTGGTACTGGGCCACGCCCGCGTTCTTCAACGTCGGATACATGCCCACCCAGCCCGGCGGCGGCTTTAACCACCAGATCCACGCCGGCAAGCTCGGCATGGACTGCCGGTACTGCCACACCAAGGTCGAGAAGTCCTACGAGGCGAACATCCCCAACGTCGCCACCTGCTACGGCTGCCACGCCCCCAACCACCTCGCCCTGTACAACAACGACATCCACAAGGCCAAGACCGAGTTCGTGCGCACGGCCTACGACAAGGACGAGCCGATCGAGTGGCGCCGTGTCCACAAGATCCCCGACTATGTCCACAACTTTCCGCACCAGGCGCACCTGAAGGCCGGCGTGAGCTGCTATTCGTGCCACGGGCAGATGACCGCTCTGCCGGTGGTGTACCAGTCGCAGCCGCTGGCGATGGGGTGGTGCCTTGATTGCCATCGCAACCCCGAGAAGAGCCTCGTGCCGCCCGACAAGGTGACGCAGTTGCAGTGGGTGGAAGAGCACCTGAAATCTCGCGCGGCCGACGGCACGACGGGCGCGACCGAGGCCAAGGCTTTGATTGAAACCTTGAAGCTCAAGCCGCCGGAGAACTGCGGCGCGTGCCATTACTGATCTGGTTTTCTGGATTCGTGATTCGGCGTTCGTGATTGGTGTTGGTGGTTCCGTTCCTCGTTCCTGGATTCTCTATGAGCATCATCGATCAGTGCCCTTCGACGGCTGAGAACTCGAAATCGCCCGAGAAGCGCAGGGCTTCCAAGGCCGACCTGGCGCAGCGCGACCGCGTGCTCAACACCACGGGCGGTGTGGGCGGCGCGAAGGTCTGGCGCAGCGTGGACGAGTACGCCGACACCGGCGAGTTCCGCGACTTCGTCGAGCGCGAGTTCCCGAGCGGGGCGTCGGAGCTTCTCGAGAGCTCGCGTCGTGGTTTCCTGCAGGTCATGGGCGCGTCGCTCGCGCTCGCCGGCGCGGCCACGCTCCCCGGCTGCCGTCAGCCCGATCACAAGATTTTGCCCTACAGCAAGGAAGTCCCCGAGGAGATCATCCCCGGCAAGCCGTTGTACTACGCCACCAGCATGACGATCCCCGGCGGCGGTGCTGAGGGGCTGCTCGTCGAGACCCACGAAGGCCGGCCCACCAAGGTCGAGGGCAACCCGCTGCACTCGGTGAACCGCGGGAAGTCGTCGATCTGGGCCCAGTCCAGCGTGCTGGATCTCTACGACCCCGATCGCCCCGGCGATCCGGTGTACCACAACCCCGTGCGCGGCAAGGTCAGCGCCTCGTGGGACGATTTTCGCCAGTGGGCCAACGACACGTTCGCGAAGTTCGATTCCACGCAGGGCGCCGGCCTGGCGATCATGGCCCAGAAGAAGTCGAGCCCCAGCCGCGAGTTCCTGCGCGGTGAGATGCTCAAGCGTTGGCCCAAGATGGCGTGGGTGAGCTACGACGCGATCGACAGCGACGCCGAGCGCGCCGGCACGATCGCGGCCTTCGGCGAGCCGATGCGGCAGATCCTCAGCCTCGACAAGGCCAAGGTCGTGCTCTCGCTCGATCGAGATTTCCTGAACGGCTCGACCTCGGGCGAGCCGCACGCGCTCGTCAACGCCCGCAACTTTGCGGCCACGCGGCGCGTCACGGGCAAGGACGACCCGATGAGCCGGTTCTACATGGTCGAGAGCGCGTTCTCGATCACGGGGGCACAGGCCGACCATCGCATGAGGCTCGCGCCGTCGCAGATCCCCGCCTTCGCGGTGATGCTCGCCAAGGAGCTGCTCAACGGCGTGACCGGCAACGCGGCGGGCTTGCTCGAGGCGGTGCGGGCCGTGAATGTGCCCGCGGGCAACGGCATCGACGCGAAGTTTGTCAGCGTGTGCGCCGAGGATCTTCGTCAGGCCAAGTCCGGCGCGGTGGTGCTCGCGGGCCCGACCCAGCCCGCGGCCGTCCACGCGCTCTGCCACGCGATCAACGCGGCGCTGGGCAACGTGGGAACGGTCGTCAAGTTCATCCCCGCCGGTCGCGATGAGGCGGCCGACAGCACGGCGCAGTTGAAGGACCTCGCGCAGAAGCTGGCCGCGAATCAGATCGACACGCTGGTCTGCGTCAACTGCAACCCCGTGTACAACGCCCCGGCCGACCTGTTCGGCGCCGGTGGTTTCGCGGCGGCCTACGCGAAGGTGAAGAACACCGTCTCGTACAACCTCGGACTGACCGAGACCGGCGACGCTTCGACCTGGGCCTTGAACGCCACGCACGAGCTTGAGTCGTGGGGCGACACGCAGGGCGCGGACGACGCGATCGCGCCGATCCAGCCCATGATCGCGCCCCTGTTCGACGGCTCGCTCAGCGACCTCGAACTCCTCACGCTCATCATGTCCGACAACCGGGCAGACGCCAAGCCCGACGGCTACCAGATCGTCCGCACAGCCTGGAAGGCGTTGCTCGGCGAGAAGGACTTCGACAAGAACTGGCGCCGCGCGCTGCAGGACGGCGTGGTCCCCGGCACGGCCCGCGAGGGCGACAAGGCCGAGGTCAACTTCGCGGGCGTGGCCAAGCAGATGCCGGCGCTTTCCGCCTTCATCGCGGGCGCGAAGGCCCCGACCAAGGACGCGCTCGACGTGGTCTTCCGCGTCGGACACCTGGGCGACGGCCGATTCTCGAACAACGCGTGGTTGCAGGAATTGCCCGACACCGGCACGCGCCACGTGTGGGACAACCCGGCCGTGGTCAGCCCGCAGACCGCCAAGGCCATGGGCATCGAGCCCGAGTCCGACACTACTCAGTACCCCGAGGGCGTGGTGGTGACGCTGGCGGTTAACGGGCGCTCGATCGAGATCCCGGTCTGGATCTTGCCGGGCATCGCGGACAACACGGTTCTCCTCACCGTTGGTTACGGCCGGCGTGTCGCGGGACGCGTGGGCGACGGCGTCGGCTTCGATGTCTTCCCGGTCCGCAACGCGGGCCAGCGGATGGCGCAGGGCGCGACGCTGACGAAGAGCAGCAAGGGCTTCCCGGTTTCGAGCACTCAGAACCACTGGTCGCTCGAAGGGCGCACGGCCCTGGTCCGCGCGGTCGATCGCCCCGCGTTCCAGAAGTTCGCCGACGAGACCGCCGAGGCCGAGCACGAGATCTACGGTCGTCACAAAGAAACGCTGAACTTCGCGGAGCGGCTCGGCGAACTGGCCCACACGCCGCCGAACGTCAGCGCATACGAGAACCCCTACAACCTCGGCAAGGCCGGGCCCGACAAGACGAAGGTTGACGCTGCCGGCAAGCCGCCCGCGTACACGACCGGTCAGCAGTGGGGGATGACGATCGATCTCTCGACCTGCACCGGCTGCAACGCCTGTACGATCGCGTGCCAGGCGGAGAACAACATCCCGGTGGTGGGCAAGAAGGAAGTCGCCAAAGGCCGCGAGATGACGTGGATCCGCGTCGATCGTTACTTCACCGGGGATGACCTGGACAACCCCGGCGACATGCTGCACCAGCCCGTGGCGTGCGTGCACTGCGAGAACGCCCCGTGCGAGGTCGTGTGCCCAGTCAACGCGACCGTCCACGGCCCTGAGGGCATCAACTACATGACGTACAACCGCTGCATCGGCACGCGGTACTGCGCCAACAACTGCCCGTACAAGGTCCGCCGGTTCAATTTCTTTGACTACGGCGTGACAAAGTTCAACGGCGACTATTTCGGCAAGGACAAGATCGAAGCGGTCGCGCCCGAGCGTGGCGGCGTGAACGGCTCGAACGCGCACAACAAGATCAACGTCAACCTCATCCCGCCGCGGCTGCGCCAGAAGCTCGACGAGATCACGCGGATGCAGAAGAACCCCGACGTCACGGTCCGCTCGCGCGGCGTGATGGAGAAGTGCTCGTACTGCATCCAGCGGATCAACGCCGCTCGCATCGAGTGCAAGGTTCACGACCTGCGCGACAGCCAGGGCAACGCGGTGATCCCCGAAGGGTTTATGCAGACCGCCTGCCAGCAGGCCTGCCCGAGCGAGTCGATCGTGTTCGGCGACATCCTCGATCCCAAGACCGAGGTCGCCAAGCTCAGGAACGGTTCGCGGTCCTACGCCTTGCTCGGGTTCCTCAATACCCGCCCACGCACGAGCTACCTGGTCCGCGTCCGCAACCCCAACCCGGCGCTCGTGGACGATGCCCGCAAGCAGGCGTGGGAGAACCCGTTCCATCACGGCGCTGAGCACGAGGGTGGTTCAGAAGGCGGCGATCACCCCAAGTCCGAAGCGCCGCACGCCCTGGTCACGCCCCGCTCGCGGCGTGACGGTCAGAGCGGTCTGAGCCTTCGAGTCCTCGGTTCACCCGCCTCAGGTCCAGTCCCCAGCGCTCACGGCCACGGAGCCCACGCATGACGAGTATCCATCCTGATCAGATCACCGCCGAGCGTTTGGCCGGGCTGAGCCGCGGCCCGGTCACGGCCCTGCCCGCGCCGGGAACGGGCGACGGCTCGCTCATCGACGACCCTGCGGTACGCGCACCGTTGGTGCTCAACAACCGGTCGTTCAAGGAAGTCACGGACATCATCTGTGGCTACACAGAAAACCCGCCGCCGCGCTGGTGGTTGCCGGTTTTCGGTGCCGTGTCAACGCTGGCGGGGTTGCAGACGATCGCGATCCTTTATCTCGTGATCACGGGCATCGGCACGTGGGGTCTTAACAACCAGGTAGACTGGGCGTGGGACATCACGAACTTCGTTTTCTGGATCGGTATCGGTCACGCCGGGACGCTGATCTCGGCGATTCTGTGCTTGCTCAAGCAGAAGTGGCGCACGGCCGTGAACCGCTCGGCCGAGGCGATGACGATCTTTGCCGTGATCTGTGCCGCGACGTTCCCGGGCATCCACGTCGGGCGGCAGTGGATGGCGTGGTTCCTCGCTCCGATCCCCAACTACAACGGCATCTGGCCCAACTTCCGCTCGCCGCTCTTGTGGGACGTCTTTGCGATCTCGACCTACGGCACGGTGTCGTTCCTGTTCTGGTACATGGGCATGATCCCGGATCTGGCCACGCTCCGAGACCGGGCCCACCAGCGGATGCTCAAGTCCTCCGACGGTCCCAAGCTGCTGCCGTTCGTCCCGATCCGTGTCGACGCGATCCGCGCGTTCGTCTACGGGCTGCTCTCGGTGGGCTGGCGTGCGTCGAGCAGGCACTGGCACCGCTACGAGGCGGCGTACCTGGTTCTCGCGGGGATTTCGACGCCGCTCGTGCTCAGCGTGCACTCGATCGTGTCGTTTGACTTCGCGACCTCAATCGTGCCTGGTTGGCACACCACGATCTTCCCGCCCTACTTCGTCGCGGGCGCGATCTTCGGCGGGTTCGCCATGGTGCTGTTGCTGCTGATCCCGGCCCGCGAGTTGTACCCGAACATGAAGGACTTCATCACCCTTCGCCACCTGGAGAACATGGCCAAGATCATCCTGACTACGGGCATGATCGTCGGCTTCGCGTACTCCATGGAGTTCTTCATCGCGTGGTACGGCGGGAACAAGTACGAGCTCTACGCCTTCAAGAACCGCGCGTTTGGGCCGTACTGGTGGGCGTACTGGAGCATGATCTCGTGCAACGTGCTGAGCCCGCAGGTGTTCTGGATGCGTTGGGCGCGCACGAGCCCGGTTGTGATCTTCATTGTCTCGATCCTGGTGACGATTGGCATGTGGTTCGAGCGCTTCGTGATCATCGTGACCAGTTTGCACCGCGCGTTCTTGCCCGGCGAGTGGGGCATGTTCCACCCGACGCTGGTGGACATCACGATCTTCGCGGGCAGCTTCGGCGTCTTCCTGACGCTCTTCCTGATCTTCCTGCGGGTGCTGCCGGTGTTCGCGATGGCGGAACTCAAGGCCGTGCTTCCGCAGGCCAGCCCGCACGACCATGGGCACGACCACGACTCAGACCATTCTCACGTCAAGGGGGGGAAGCACTAATGTCCAAGAGCGGACGCCTCTACACGACCGAGGCCGGGGTGCCGGTCCACGGCATGATGGCCGAGTTCACGACTCCCGCGGCCGTATACCACGCTGCGGAAAAGTTCCGCGACGCCGGGTACACCCACTGGGACGTCCACACCCCCTTTCCCATCCACGGCATGGAAGATGCCATGGGCATCAAACGCACGAAGTTGCCGATGATCATCGCCTGCATCGGGCTCACGGGCTCGGCCCTCGGCCTGCTCATGCAGTGGTGGATGTCGGCGGTTGATTACCCGATGGTCACGCAGGGCAAGCCCTTTTTCTCCGGGCAGGCCTTCGTGCCGATCACGTTCGAGCTTGGCATCCTCTTCTCCGCGTTCGCCGCGTTGATCGGGATGATGGCGCTCAACGGCCTGCCCCGTCACCACCACCCGCTGCTGAAGAAAGAACGGTTCCTCAATACCTCGCAGGACCTTTTCATCATCTCCGTCGAGGCCCGCGACGCCAAGTTCAACCCCGACGAGACACGCCGGCTGCTCGAGGCGACCGGTGGTACCAACATCGACTTGGTCGAGGAATAAGTCACGCACGCCGATCACCGCCTTTCTCTCCTGCCCGTCCACCACCGCACCCGCGGAGCTGATTCATGACTTTGAAAGCACTTACGACTTCCCCGACGAGATGCGCTGCGATTCTCGCGTGCGCAGTGCTCGGCCCGGCCGCGCTGACCGGCTGCCGAGGCGACCGCTCGGACAAGCCGCCGCGCCAGTTCTTCCCCGACCTGGACGACCAGCCCAAATGGAAGCCACAGACGAACTCGGAGTTCTTCGCCGACCGGCGGACGATGCGCAAGCCGCCGACCAACACGGTCGCGTTCGGGCGTGCCGCGTTTGTCACGAAGGAAGCCTGGGGCGAGCACTGGATGCGGGAGAGGTCCGACTTGCTCAAGGCGGATACGGCGTTCTACGAGGGCAAGGGGGCCGACGGTCTTTATCTGGCCCGGATGCCGATCACCGTGGACACCAAGCTGATCGAGCTCGGCAAGCTCAAGTACAACATCTACTGCGTCACCTGCCACGGGTACGCGGGCGACGGCAAGGGCATGATCGGTGCGCAGTGGTCCTACGCGCTACCAAACTACCACGACGTGAAGTACAAGACACCAGATCCCGCCGACGCCAAGGCGGAGTTCTGGAAAGACGGATACCTCTTCCATACCGCGCGCTTTGGCGTGCTGGACCCGCAGGGCGCACAGAAGATGCCCGGCTACGCACACGCGCTGAGCGAGGGTGACACTTGGGCAGTCGTGGCGTACATCCGGGTGCTTCAGGAGTCTCACGCGGGGACGTTGCAGGACGTTCCTGAATCAGAGCGACAGGTGCTCGAGCGATCACGGGCCGCCGCCCAGGCCGCCCAGCAACCCCCGGCGGCCGCATCGCCGACCGCGGCGACGCCCGCCCCCGCCCCTGCCCCCGCGGCACCCGGTGCCAAGGTCGAACACGGCAAAGCCGACGGAGGGAAGATCCAATGACCCACATGACCGCCGACGCCGCGCACGCCGGGCACGGGCCTCAGTCCCGTGTGAACTATCCGCAGCTCCGCGAATCGAACATCACACTCCCAGCCGGAGCCGGCAAGGGTAAGGCCACGGCGTTTTTGGCCGTCGGCATCGTTGGGCTGGTGGCGGTTGTCGCCGGCGGGTTCATGGGCTCGGGCGAGAACGCGCACTTGCAGGTGCTCCACGCCATCGCCGCGTACCACTTCGCGGTGATGTCGGCCCTGGCGATGACGCTGGGCTGCCTGTTCTTTGCTCTCGTCTTCCAGCTCACGAACGCCGGCTGGACGGGCACGATCCGCCGTCAGTACGAGAACGTTGCCACGCTCGTGCCGATCCTGGGCGTGATGGCTCTCATCGGCATCGCGGTTGACACCTTCATCGGGAGAGGGCACGGGACGCAGCTTTTCGTGTGGCTCCACCCCAGCATGCAGAACAACGTGGTTCTCGCGGAAAAGACCGCGTTCCTCAACCCGGTATTCTTCATGGTCCGCGCGGCGTTGTACCTGCTCGTGTGGACGTACCTCTCGAGGCGGCTTTACGCCTTGAGCGTCGAACAGGACCGCACGGGTGATCGCTGGCTGACCGCCAAGGCTCGCCGCACGGCGGCATGGGGAATTCTGGTCTTTGCGCTCAGCACCGCCTTCGCCGGCTTCGACTGGCTCATGTCGATCGACTTCGGGTTCGCCAGCACGATGTGGGGCGTCTACTTCTTCGCGGGCGCGGCCTACTCGTCCTCGGCGCTCATGCTCCTGGTCTTTGCCAGGCTCCTCAAGACCGGCAAGCTGCAGGGTGTCGTGACGAGCGAGCACTTCCACGACATGGGCAAGCTGCTCTTCGCGTTCACGGTCTTCTGGGCATACATCGCGTTCAGCCAGTACTTCCTGATCTGGTACAGCAACATCCCCGAAGAAACGGCCTTCATGAACGCCCGCGTCGAGGGCGGGTGGCTCCCCATCAGCGCGGCCTTGTGCATCCTGCACTTCGGGCTGCCGTTCCTTATCCTGCTCTTCCGCGGCGTCAAGCAGAACCCGGCGCTCATCAGTCTTGTGGCGATCCTCTCGCTCGCGGCCCACGTTCTCGATCACTTCTGGATCACCCGTCCCGCGGTGTACTCGCGCCTCGGTGGTGTGGACACGGTCGGGATGGGCGGGATCTGGATCGACATCGCCGCGGTGGTTGGCATCGTCGGCGTGGTCGGGTTCCTGATCGTGCGGAAGGTCACTGGCGGCGTGCTGGTGGCCGTGAACGACCCGCGGATGGACGAGGCGATGTCACACCGGAACTACGTCTGACGGCTGTTGGCTGAGCTTGTTGATGCGGGAGTTTGGGCAAGTTTGGATTTTCGGAGTCTGGACCGATGGCACACCACGAAGCGCACCACATTCCCGTCGAACACGAGCACCCCGATCAGTGGCACCGGCACTCGGCCGACGAGGGCACGCCTATGGCCGAGCACGGCGCGATCGCCTCTCCGGGCGCGCTCTTTCGGGCTTGGGTGGTGATCTGCCTCGTCGTTGCCGGCGTGGTCACAGTCTTGGCCGTCTATTTCGAGAACTACAACACTCAGCTCAAACGCGAGTCGATCGAAACAACCGTGCTCTCCAAGGGCTTCAACGAGTACAAAGGTCTGAACGAAAAAGATCTCGGCACCTACGGCTGGGCCGACGCCACGGCGGGAACGGTGCGAATCCCTTTGGACAAGGCCGTCGAACGCACTATCGAAAAATACAAGAAGCCGGCGAAGTAATCGCGCACAGACCACGCATCGGGCAGCTGGACCAAAATGAACCGCATCGCGAGTGACATTCCGAACTTTGGCACACCCGGCCTCGCGCCGCGCGGCGGTCCGCTGGAAGGAGTTGGGCACCGACGAATCTCAGCCGCCGCACTCCTCGCGCTCGTCCTCTTCGGAGTGTTCTCGCTCCCCGTCGATCGCGCCGCCGCGCAGATCCTCGACAAGCAAGTCCCGGCCAAGGCTCGCGGACTCGACATCGTCGAGCACCTGGGCGCGACCCTGCCGATGGATCTGGAGTTCGTGAACTCCAAGGGCGACACCGTAAAGCTTGGGTCGTATTTCTCGCCCGCGATCAAGCCCGACGGCACAGCCAACGGGGCGACCGGGCCCGCCCGCGAACTCGGAAAGCCCGTTGTTGTCGCGATGGTCTACTACAGCTGCGAGACCGCTTGCTCGGTGGTGCTCGCCAAAATGGGTGAGGCGTTCGGCACGCTCGATTACAAGGTCGGCCGCGATTTCAACGTGCTGACGTTCAGTTTCAAGGAAGAAGAAAAAACCTCCCACGCCGCCGCCGCCAAGTCACGCTTTGTCGGCGGGCTCACGCACCTCACGGAGGACGCGAGTCTCAAGGCGGCCATCACCAAGGGTTGGGAGTTCCACACCGGCGCTCCCGACGCTTGCCAGAAGCTCGCCGATTCCCTCGGGTTCCAGTACCGCAAACTCGACAACGGCGAGTACAGCCACCCGGTCGGCATTTTCGTCCTCACGCCCGAGGGACGGATCTCGCGCTACGTCTACGGGTTCGACTACGACCCGGGCATCATGAAGATGGCGTTGCTGGAAGCCTCCAACGGCACGATCGCGCAGTCGATCACCGATCGGTTCCTGCACCTCTGCTACAAGTACGACCCCGCGGCCGGCGTGTACACGCTCCAAGCCTTCCGTGTCATGCAGATCGGCGGGATGCTCGCGATGGTCGGGATCGCGCTTCTCATCCTCACGCTGCGGTTCAACGAGATGGTCAAGCGACGGCGCGAGCTTCGGGCGGGGTACGACCCCCGGGCGGCCGCCCTCCGCCAGCGTGAGGGCGAGAGTGCGGCGAGTCAGAACTCGGGCGCTCGTCCGTCCGCAACGATTTCAGGTCCAGGTGTCCCTTCAGGGGTGATCTCATGAGTCTTCTCAGCACGGTCCTCGCCAACTCGGCCCCCTCCGCGAGCGCTCCCTCGCTGCTCGCGCAAGGCTTTCTGGATTGGCTCCACCTCGTCTTCTTCCGGGCCGATGCCCGCGGCGTACACGGCAACGACGCCGACGAACTCTTCATGGATATCTGGTGGCTGAGCGTCTTCTTCTTCGTGGTGCTCATGGTTCTCATGGTCTACTGGACCATCAAGTACCGCCGCCGCCCGGGAACCATCGCCCAGCCCAGCGCCGCGCACAACACGCCGCTCGAGGTCGCGTGGACCGTCATCCCGCTGGGGATTCTCGCGGTCGTCTTCTTCAAGGGCTTCCACGGCTACATGAACCATGCCGTCGCCCCCGCCGGCGCGATCGAACTGGACCTGCAGGCCCAGAAGTGGGACTGGCTCGTGACCTACCCCGACGGCGAGACCAGCCCCGCCAAGAAACTGGTCGGCGACAAGCAGGTGCCGATCTTCGTCGTGCCCGCAAGCGTACCGGTCCGCTTGAAGATGCACTCCATCGACGTGATCCACAGCTTCTGGGTTCCCGACTTCCGCGGCAAGTTCGACGTCATGCCCAACCGCTACACAAGCTACTGGTTCCAGTCCGATCCGCCGATCCCCGACCCCACCAAC
>JBGAOD010000083.1:0-16819 GCA_044221955.1 Phycisphaerales bacterium
GGCACCGCCAGCGGACGCGACGAGCACCCGCCGCGCTACCTCGACGTCGAGCTCGCCGCCTACACCCGCTCGGCGAATCTCAAGCAGAAAATCAACCTCGCCGTCGATCTCCCCGAGCAACGCCGCGACCTGGTTTCCTCGCTGATCATGTCGATGCACGACTTCCAAGGCCGGCCCGCGGACCTCAGCCGTCGCGTGCTTGCGATGAAGGCCGAGCCCGCGGCCAAGATCCACAAGATCGCCTTCCGCGCCCGCTCGATCCGCGACAACCTCGAACTCTTCGAGCTGCTGCGCGATCGCGACCGACCGATGATCGCGCTGGGCATGGGCGAGTTCGGGCTGATGAGCCGCGTCCTCGCGCCCAAGTTCGGCGCGTTCCTGACCTTCGCCAGCCTGCGCGAGAGTTCGGGGACAGCGCCCGGCCAACCGACGATCGCGGAGTTGCTGGGAACGTACCGCTTCCGCTCGATCGGCCCGAAAACCAAAGTCTTCGGCATCGTCGGCTGGCCGGTCTCGCACTCGATGTCCCCAACGGTCCACAACGCGGGCTTCGGCGCGGCAGGGTTTGACGGCGTCTACGTGCCTATGCCGGTGGCAGCCGGAGAACGACCGACCGGGGCAACGAACGCTCGTTCGGCAGCGAGCGATCTCGCTGCGTCCGGCAGTTACGAGAGCTTCAAGGCCACGCTGGGCGAGCTGGTCGACGACACCGCGCTCGACTTCACGGGCTGCAGCGTGACCATGCCGCACAAAGAAAACCTGGTCCGGCTGGCGCGCGAGCGCGGGTGGTCGATGGACGAAGCGTCGAGCATCATCGGCGCGGCCAACACCCTCCACATCACGCGCGACCCGGCCGGCGCTGTCGCAATAGCGCGGGTGTTCAACACCGACGCCCCCGCCCTTGCCGCGTGCGTTCTCTCCGCTCTGAAAACCGCACGAGGCGGAGCGTTCGATCCCACGCTCGGGCTCCGTGACGTTCGCGTGGCGATCATCGGCGCGGGCGGCGTCGGCCGGGCGGCCGCGTACGCGATGGCGACACTGGGCGCATCCGTGGACTTCTACAACCGGTCGTTCGATCGCGCCGAGAAACTCGCAACGCTGCTGACCAACGTGGCGGGCGTGAAAGAACGGGGCGGCCGAGTCGTGGCCGCGGATTGGTCTCTGCTCCCGAAGGCCCACTGCGACGTGTTCGTTCAATGCACGAGCGTGGGGATGAAGGGCGGGCCGGACCCGGACGGGTCGCCGGTGCCGATCGATGCGATCGCCCCCGCGGTTCAGGCACGAGGGTCGTCAGGAGAGTTCCGCACGATCGCCGTGGAGACGGTGTACGCGCCGCTTCAGACGCCGTTCTTGCGCGAGGCTCGGGCCGCCGGATGGATCGGGGTGGACGGCGCTTCGATCTTCGTCGAGCAGGCGGCGTTGCAGTTCGAGGCGTGGACGGGACAGCCTGCGCCGAAGGAGTTGTTTGAGCAGCTTGTTCGTGAGCGCCTGCGATGAACACGAACCCACGCGCGAGCGCGGGATGTCGCTGTAGATGTGCTTCAATTGAAGCAACAGAGAATCTCGAAATGCTTGGGATTGCGCCCCACGCTTGCGCGTGGGGTTCGTTCTGAGAACCGAGACATCGGTCCTGGACGCAACCAGAGACTGAAAGAGGAGCACGAGGTACGACGCGGAGATCGGCTCGGAGAGCCGACCTACCAAAGGCATTCCGATCTAAAAATCCACCGCGATCCCGCTGGTCTTCAGCAGCGTGCGGAAGGCGTCGCTGAACACAAAGTTATGCGAGGGGAACTCGATCCCCGCCATGTTGCGGTCGATGTGGCTGAACATCAGCTCGATCCGCCCGATCTCGGTCCAGGCGGGGCTCGGCTTGCCCAGGTCGATGACCTCGACGACGCTCAGCGTGGACGCGCCGACCGTGTCGAACTGGATCATGTTGACCGTGTACCGAAGGGTCTGCCCGGGCAGAACTTCCCGGTCCAGCTCGGCCTTGCTGACCTTGGCCAGCACGCACTTCTCGCGGAAGCCCTCGGCATGCCCGACCAGGATGCCCGACGACTGGGCCACGCCCTCGATGATGAGCGACGCGGGCATGATGGGCATGGCCGGACGCTTCCGCACCGGGTCGGCGGCGAAGTGGTCGTGCAGATGATCCTCCGCCAGGCTCACGTTCTTCAACGCGACAAGCCGGGTGCGGGGGACAAGCTCAACGACGCGATCGATCCAGAGCCAGTGCATGTCTTATTTGGCCGCCAGCTTGCGCTCAACGAACTTGACGAGCGCGTCGACCGTGAAGACCTCGCCGACCTTGGCGAGCTGCGGGTCCTTGGCGAAGTTCGAGAAATCGACGTGCGGCAGGCGCTCGCTCAGGGCCGCGATGCCCTTGGTCGTGACCTTGCCGTCGCGGACGTACTCAGGGTCCTTCGAGACGTTTTCGGGGAACAGCTCGCCCTGCCCGATCTTGAAGCCGAAGGCCTGCTCGAGCTTGAACACAATATCGAGGAAGTCGATCGACTCGGCGCCGAGATCCTTCGTGAGCGTCGCGGTGGGCGTGACCTCGTCGTCGTCCACGGCCAGCGCGTCCACCAGAACTTCTTTGACCTTGCTGAAAATCTCGTCGCGTGTCATCGTCTCGGCCCTTCTGGGTTCGGCACGGCCTCTGGCCTCGGCCGATACCTGCGATTCAAATGTCAATGCCCGAACATGTGCTGGGGAACTCGGAGGGTAAACAAAGGGATCTCTCGCCGCCGGGGATCGCGGAATGAGTCGCCATAATAGCGTGGCGATCGGGCGGAGTCAGATCCCGCTGGTTCTGATCCCGCGAGTGCAGGCCTCTTGGATCAAATCCGGGCGGGGCGGAGCGTAAAGCGACCCGAGGCCGCCACGGCGCGGGGGGTCTGCGGGTCACCCGTGTTCGACAGCGTGGCCGGGTCGATCAAGATCACCTCGCCGCGAAGGTCGAACGTCCCGTCGCCCGGGTCCTTGAGCCGCTCGACCTCGACCCGCAGCGTGTGCCCGGGCTTGACGAACTTTCCATACTTCAACGCCCTCACCTTGCCCAGCACCAGCGGCATGTCTCCCGCGGACTGGTCCTCCAGCATCCGCCGCCCCGCCTGCACCATCGCCTCGAGCATCATCACGCCCGGCAGCACAGGGAACGTCGGGAAATGGTCCTGGAGATACTCCTCGGCGGAGGAGACGTTCTTGATCGTGACCGCGCGTTCAGCGGTCTTCTCGACCACGGCGTCGATGAGGTCAAAGTGCATTTGGTCACGATATGCCGCGGAGCGAGCCGGGGCGCGGGCTTACCCTTGTCGGTCGTGCCCACCGTCCGCGATCAAGCCGTCTGCATCCGCATCTGGGACTGGTCCGAGACCAGCCAGACGGTGTCATTGTTCGGGCGAGAGTTCGGGGTTCTACGCGGCGTTGCCAAGGGTGCAAAGCGGGAAGGTGCGCCGTTTTCGGGCGGGCTCGAAACGATGACCCGGGGCGACGTCGTCGCAATAGTACGATCCAACGAACGATCGTCCGATTCGCTGGCCACTCTGACAGCCTGGGATCTCCAAGAGAACTTTCCGGCGGCGCGGCGTTCACTTCGGGCGTTCCACACCGGGTTGTACATGCTGGATCTTGTGCATCACTTGGTGCGTGATTCTGACCCGCACTCGGGACTGTTTGATGGTCTCTTGCGCGGGCTGCGTGCTCTTGAAAGCCCGTCCGATCTTGAGCTGTCGCTCGCTCGCTTCCAGTGGCTGGCGCTCCAAGAGTGCGGATTCCTGCCAGAGCTGAACCGGGACGTGGCCACCGGGTCCGCGCTTGTGCCGGCCGCGAGCTACGGATTTTCGGCCGCGCGGGGCGGATTTCTGTCGGACCCGGGCCGGGATACTCCCGGTCAGACGATGCCCGGCGATCGCGGGAGGCTGGAGGTCTGGCGTGTGCGCGGAGAAACCGTCGAGATTCTGCGCGGCCTTTCGACGCGACCGGAGGTCGATCCGACCAATCCGCGCTGGTCAGGGGAACCCCGGGGACCGTTGCTCTTGCCGGCCGCGATAGCGCGGGTGAACCGATTCCTGGCAACCTATTTCCAGACGATCCTGGGGCGCTGGCCGCCGTCGGCGTACACGGTTTTTCCGGGTATCGCGGACCCCGATTCGCGGGCGGGCGCTTAAGGACCGCCGGAGACCGGTCGATGGCAGTCGTGGGGTTTCGCGCGATGTTTTTCGAGCGTGCGCGGGGCCTCCTGCGGACGGTGCGTTGAGCGACTGACAATGCGAGACGAGCTTCTTGAACAGATCTTGGTCTGCCCGTCGCTGCCGTCACTCCCGGCCGTTGCGCTGCGTGTTATCGAACTCGCGGGCAACGCCGAGGTTGTGATGAAGGAACTCGCCTCAACGATTGAGAAGGACCAAGGTCTGGCGGCCAAGGTGCTGCGGACGGTCAACTCCAGTTTTTATTCGGTCCGCACCAAGTGCTCGACGATCAGCAAGGCGTTGGTGCTGCTGGGGTTGGGGCCGGTGAAAACGCTCTCGCTGGGTTTTTCGCTGGTCTCCGCGGTCGCGGACAGCGACGACCAGGCGTTCGACTACAAAGCGTACTGGCGGCGCGGGTTGTACAGCGGTGTGGCGGCCAAGTGTCTCGCGGAGGGGGCGGGGCTCAAGTGCGCCGAAGAAGCCTTCCTGGGCGGGTTGCTCCAGGACGTCGGCATGGTCGCGATGCGTCGGGCGTTGGGCAAGCAGTACCTGGACCTGCTCGCGGAGACCAACGGCGATCACCGAAAGCTGGTGAAGCTGGAGCTCGACACGTTCGAGATCCAACACCCCGAGATCGGGGCGATGCTCGCCAAGCGCTGGAAGCTGCCCGACGAGCTGGTCTTGCCGGTGAAGTACCACGAGCGACCCACGGCGGCTCCGAAGGAGTGCACAGAACTGGTGCGCTGCGTGGGGCTGGGGAACATCGCGCACGACGCTCTGACCGACGCGGACCCGACCGACGCGATGCGCAAACTCTACACGCGCTGCGAAGAGTGGCTGGCGATGAAACCCGGAAGGGTGGACGAGGTGATGCGCCGGATCGGACAGGCGGTGCGCGAAATGTCCACGCTGTTCAGCCTTGACACGGGGTCGGCAACCGATGTGGACGAAGTGCTCCGAAAAGCCGAGGCCCAACTGGCGGCGATCTCCAAGTCCGGTGAACGCTCGGCGGCGCCCGCGGGTTCAGGGCTTGAAACCCTGCTCAAGGACTCGGGCGAGTTCGACCCGCTCACGGGTGTGCTGGGGCGCAAGGGCTTTGACGGCGCCCTGCGTCAGGCGTTCGCATCAGCGAAACGCGACAACGAGGCCGCGTCGCTGGTTGAGGTGAGCATCGACGGGCTCAAGGGCATCAGTTCGCCCGCGTCACCCGAGGCCGCGGACGACGTGGTCGTGGGTGTGGCGACGCTGATGAAAAAACACTTCGAGCCGGTCGGCGGGCTCGTGTGCCGCCTCACGCCGGAAATCTTCGCGGCGGTGATGCCCGGGAGCAGCGGGGCCGAAGCTCTGGCTGTCTCGGAAGAGTTCAGGCAAGCCGTCCTGCGCGCCCGGCAGACCTGGGGTCAGCCCTCCGACGGCGGCGCCTCAACCACGGCGAACATCGGCGTCAGCATCGGGCTCTCCGCCCGCGAGGGGCAGAGTTCGATGTTCGAGAAGCCCGAGCAGATGGTTGTCGCCGCGGCTCACGCCGTGCAATCTGCGCGGGCGGCGGGCGGCAACCGGTCAAACCTATTCACGCCGCGTGCGGCGGCGTAGAACAACTCGGCTTGAGTCGGGCACTTGGGTACCCGCTCACCCCGCCTGGGGGTGTTCGCACGTCCCAATCACGACTGAAATCCGGCATGAAGAAGTTGTTGAAACTCGAGACAAACAGAAAACGCACGCCAAGCGTGGGGTACCCAAAGCTTCGGGGTGCCTGAGAATCCGTACCAGGAACAGGGCCCGGATCAGCCGAAACCCGAGGCTCATTCTGTTTTTGCCGGCAGCAGCCGGCCGACCGTGCGCGGGCGGATCGGGTACGCCGCGTGTACGGCGCGAAGGTCGTCGAGCGTCACGCCGACGATGCGGTCCAGGTCCATCTCCAGCGGACGGTACTGCCCGATGGTGGCCCAGATCCGGCCCAAGCGGTGCATGCGGTCGCTGGGGCGCTCGCCGCTGACGGTGGTCGCGGTCGCGATCTTGTTGCGCAGGCGGTCGAGGTCGTCCGTGCTGATGGATTCGATCAAACCCGCAACTTGCGTCTCGATGACGGACCAGATCTCGTCGAGGCGGTCGGGGTCGCCGCTGGCGAAGACGTAGTACTGCCCGATGGCGTCGTGGGCGTCGAAGGAAGCCTGGGCCTGCTCCGCGAGCCCAGTCTCGACCAGGGCCCAGTGCAGGCGGCTGTTCTCCGAGGCGCCCAGGATCTGCGCCAAGAGCGAGGCCGCGAAACGCCGGTCGTCCTGCATCGACGGCGCTTCGCTGAGCCCGAGCACATACCCGCGGTTGACCTTTTCGTCCTTGAGCAGCAGCGGGCCGCCCGGCGCGGCGGGGGCGACATACTCGCGCCGAGCGCCGGTCTTGGGCCAGTTCGAGCAGACGCGACCGATCTCGTCGATCACGCGATCAAAGTCCATCCGCCCCGCGAGCGCGACGGTGGTGTTGTCGGCCGAGTACCGGGTGTCGAAGTACGACTGCATCTGATCGCGCGTCAGAGCTGTGATGGTCTCGTCGGTTCCCAGCACGCGGTGCGCGAGCGAGTGGCTGCCGAAATACTTCTCGACCGTCGCCTCGTACAGCACCCAGAAGGGGTTGTCCTTGTACATGGCGATCTCCTCGAGGATCACGCCCTTTTCCGTGTCGAAGTCCGATTGCCGCAGCGCAGGCCGCATCATTCTCCCGAGCAGATTTACACAGTCGAGAAGCTTTTCCGGCAGGGTTGACGCGTAGAAGCACGTCATCTCGCTGCTGGTGAAGGCGTTGTTGCGGGCGCCCAGGTCGTCGAAGCGGCGGTTGAGTTCCTCGGCCGTGATGTCGCTCGTCCCCTTGAACATCATGTGCTCAAGGAAGTGACTGACGCCCATGACGGGCGGGGCCTCGTCGCGCGCGCCGGTCTTGACAAAGTACCCGCACGCCGCGGTGTGCGCGGCGGGGTCAACCTCGGCGATGACGTTGAGGCCGTTGGGGAACGTGTGCTGTTTGAAGGTAACGGGCATTGCGGGAGTGTAGAGGATTCCTACAGCCTGGGAAGCGCGTCGAGAAGTTGTCGGCACACTTGGGCTGGGTCGTGCGCCCCGCAGACGACGGACGACACGGCGACGCCCCGGCAACCGACGGCCACAAGTTCGTGGATGTTGGCGGGAGTGATGCCGCCGATCGCCAGGTGCGGGAGGGGCGAGGATCGTGGATCGCGCAGGTACTCGCGGAGGTACGCGGGGCCGCTGATGATCGGTTTTTCCTTGGTCGTCGTCGGGAACATCGGCCCGACGCCGCAGGAGTCCGCGCCGGAGTTGGCCGCGGCGTGGGCTTGCTGGATCGTGCCGGTCGAGACGCCGACGAGGAGCCGAAAACCCGCGAGCTGGCGGACATCAGCGACGCTGAGATCGGTCTGGCCGAGGTGTACACCGTCGGCCCCGCTCAGGAGTGCGATGTCGGAGCGGTCGTTGATGACGACGTGAACCCGGCGCGGGCGCGCAAGCTCGACGAGCCGCCGGGCGGCGTCGAGGAGCGGGACGCCGTCGAGGGACTTTTCGCGGAGTTGAACGCAGTCGGCCCCGCCGTCGATGGCGCGGCGGGCGACTTCCAGCCAATCGTGATGCACGCACAGCGAACGGGTGATGAGCACGCAGAGCCGCCATTGCGGGCAGGTGGTGTCGCGGAGCTTGAGAATCAGAGATTTTTCAACGGAGTACGCGCGGTAGCGGAGCGACTCGAAGGCCGCGGCGGGGGTTTTCGCTGGGTTGATCGCAGAAGTGGACGACGCCGGAATCGCCTTCGCGGCCTCCTCGATCGAGCGCAGGGCCTCGGTCAAGCGTGACGCGGCCGCGAGCGCGACGTCGCGCAGCCCCGTGCGGGCGTATTCGGCCGGAGTGGTGATGGCGGTACCCACGTCGCCCTCGGTGTCGCGGCTCGACAGCAAGACGGCCTTGTCGATCGAGAGACCATCGAGCGCGGCCCTCAGGTCGTGGCGAAGCGATTTCAAGGACGCGGAGAGTTCGGCGTCGTCGAGCGCGAAGCGGGCGATGTCCTCGAGAACCCGCAGGGCCTCGCGGGCGCGGTTGGCGTTCGCATCGATGATCCGGGCGACGGGGTGCATTCCCGGAAGTTTACGGCCCGAAGCGTGCGGGAAAGCGCTGGGGAGGTGGCGTGACGGGCTCGGCGTGCGCACAATGACGGCGATGATCGAGCTTGAGGACCCCTCCCCGACCCCTCCCAAGCCCAAGCTGCCCGGCTCGGTGGTCGTTCGCCCGACACCCGACGACGTGCTGGACGCGGCCGCGGCCGATTTTCTGATCCAGGCCCAGAATTGCGTGCGCACGTTCGGCGATTTTCACCTCGCGGTTTCGATGACCGGGACCGAGGCGTTGCTGCGGCGACTTATGTACGACCCGGCGCTGCGAGAGCTGCCCTGGAAACGGACGCACCTGTGGATGGTGGACGAGTGGGACGTGCCGGCCGACGACCCGCGGCGACTTTTCCCGCTTCTGAAAGAATTGGTCGTCGAACCCTCGGACATCCCGCTCGATCAGGTCCACGCGATGCCGGTTGCCGCGGACGTGCCCGCCGTGGCGAAAGGAAAGCAGGCTGAGAGAAGTCCCGAGCCGCCGGACGTTCGCTACGAGGCGCGGCTTCGTGAATTCCTCGGTTGGCGTGAGAAAGGGCACGATCGGCTGGATTGCGTGCTGTTGGGAGGCGTCGGGACGATCGGTCCGACTTCCAACGGGGCTGCTCGAACGAATGGGGCCGATGAGAGGTTGGTGCGCACCGTGCCCGCCAAGGCGCTGGGCGCGACGGCGGACCTTGTCACCATGACGACCCGGATGCTGCGCGGCTCGCGGTTGGTCAGCGTGGTGGCGCTTGGTTCGGAGCATCGCTCGCTGGTCGAGCAGGCGGCCGGGAGCGCCGAGAAAAATTACTCCGTGTCGGACGCGGCCCGCGAGTTCCCGCGCTCGGGGCTCGTACCCTTTGTGGGGGAACTGCGTTGGTACCTCGACGCGGACGCCTGCCCGCAAAGAAGCGACGGCCCGCCAATGAACGCCAGCCCGAACTCCGCGCAGGCCTGAGCTGCCAGTGACAATCACCTATGAGCACTCGTGAAACCAAGGCCGCGGAACGTCGGGCACGCACCGTCCCTTTGCGCATCGACGAGATGCACGGCGACGTGACGTCGCGGCGGGCCCAGGCGTCGTACTCGGTGCTGCCCAACGAGGAGGTCCAGTTCAAGGTCCACCACGAGGACGCGGACGTGCTGGTGATCGGCAAGCCGGCCCACCTGGTGACGCAGCCCGGGCTTGGGCACGAGTCGGATTCGTTGCTCAACGGGCTCTTCGCACGCTGGGGCAAGCAGCTCCAGAACCTTGGAAAGGCACGCGATTTCGGGCTTTTGCACCGGTTGGACCGCGAGACGAGCGGGCTGCTGGTCGTGGCCTTGACCGCGAGCGCTTATGACGGGCTGCGCGCGGCCTTCCGGACGCGCGACGTTCGCAAGTATTACTGGGCGCTCGTCAAAGGTTGCCCGACGCCCTACACGGGCGTGATCCGCAGGCCGATCGCTGAATCCGAAGGCCGGAGCATCGACGACGCGGCCCCGACGCACCGCTCATCCAAACCCGCAGCGAAAAAGCTCGCACGCATCTCGGGGCTGGGCAAGCCAGCGATCACGGCCTACCGCGTGCTGCGCACGGGGCGGCTGGGGTCGCTGGTCGAGTGCCGGGCCGTGACGGGACGGTTGCACCAGATCCGCGTGCACCTGGAATCGATCGGGTGCCCGATCTTGGGCGATGGGCTTTACGCGAACCGGCCGATCGCGGCGGCGTCGCCGCGGCTGGCGCTGCACGCGCACCGGTTGGTGTTCAACCACCCGATCACGGGCGTGAAGATCGACGTAGCGTGCGGCTGGCCGACGGATTTGAAGCGGGTGGCCAAGCGGCTGAAGCTCGATGAGGTGGAGGTCGTCAAGGGCAAGAAGCCGAAGTTGGGCGAGACCAACGAGACCGACGAGGCTGTTGCGGAGATGGCTGGGGAGCCGATTGACGTCGCCGAGGTCGATGTGGCTGAAACGCCAAGGGAAGAAACTCTGGTGGCGAAGGTTCGGAAGACCCCGTCCAAGCGAGTCGCGGGCGAACCGAAGGTTAAGATCAATCGCAAGGCAAGAGTGAAGCCCAAGCCGAAGAGGTAGAGATCTGAGGAAGTCAGGGAGCCCTACTCGGAGCGTGAGGGTACGCCAAGGCTGGAGCGAAGAGTCGGCTCGGAGAGCCGACCTACCAAGAACCACCAAAGGCAACCAAGGCAGGTCAGGCGTCGAGGCAGGCCATGAGGTCGGCGGCGATGCCGTCGGCGAGCATGAAACCGGCGTCGGTGAGGGTCCAGCGCGGGCTCGATGTTCCCGCGGGACTCAAGCCAGTTCTCGGCTCGGTTGTCCGCACAAGATGACCCGCCCGGATCGACTCGTCGCGGGCCTGTTCCAAAGCGATCGAAGCTCTCGGGTTCAGTGCGCCGACATCAGACAACAGCCGCGCTTCGTCAACCCCCTCGCGCAGCCTCAGCCCCGTCATGATCCGCTCGGCCAGGGCGCGCGCGGCATCCGGGGGTTCGTGGTCGATCATGGCCGAGAACCCGCGGTCGTTGAACTCCAGGTAATCATCGAGCCTGGGTATGTTCTTCCAGCGGTGCCCGCCGACGTGCGCGGACGCGGACGGGCCGACGGCCAGCCACTGCTCCTGCCGCCAGTACGCAAGGTTGTGACGGCACTCCGCGCCGGGCCTGGCGAAGTTGCTGACCTCGTAGCGCTCGATCCCGACGGCACGCAGCGTGGCGAGCGTGGCGCTGAACATCTCAACCTCGACATCCTCGTTGGCGGGCGTGAACTCGCCGCGTTTGAGCCGGGCCGTCATGGCCGTCTGCGGCTCGTAGGTCAAGTTGTAACACGAGACGTGCTCGGTCCCGAGCGCGAGGGCGGTATCCAGGTCACGCTGCCAGTCGTCGAGCGATTGGCCCGGGATGCCGAAGATCAGGTCGATGGACTGGCGCACGATCCCGGAGTCGCGGGCCAGACGCACGGCCTTGCCGACGTTCTCTGGGTCATGCCAGCGTTCCAAGGTTTTCAGGTGGCGTTCGTTGAACGACGTCGACGCCACACGCGTCACGCCGCCAGCACGCATGACGGACATGAGCTCAGGGTCACGGTCTCGGAAGGCTGCACTCGACCGTGAACTCCCCGCCCTGAGCCGAGTCGGGCGTTTGGTGCATCAAAGAAAGGTCGAAAAGATCAGCCAGCCGAGCGAGCAGTTTTTCCCAGAGATCCACCCGCAGCAGGCTGGGCGTGCCGCCGCCGACGAAGATGGTTCTCAGAGGCAGCCCCGCGGCCCAGGGTGCGACGGCCGCGAGTTCGGATTCCAGACGGGAAAGGAAACTTTGCTGGCGATCCCGCGTATCGACTATGGAGTAAAAGTCGCAGTAATGGCACTTGTGGAAGCAAAACGGGACATGGATGTAGAGTGAACGGATCGGTCCGGCGGAGGGGCTCCCCTGCGTGAGCCGGGTTTCCGGTCGTTGGACGGTATCGAAAGCCAGGCCGGCCGAGCGGCGAACGCGTTGATCGAGGATCGGGATCACGGTACGCTGAGTCATCGGGGTTCTGGTGGAACGAAGGTACGGCCTGAAATCTGGCCGCGAGTTTGGGCTCAGAAGTTCGGATTGAATCTGTGAGCCGGCGGGTTGATGGTCGGGGGAAGGTCCCCGGCCGTTGCCGATGCGTGCCGGGAAAGGATAGCCGTCGAGTGCAAGTTTCCCTGGTGCTGGTTGTGAAGGATGAGAAGCAGAAGGAGATCAAGCTCTCCAAGGCCCGGACGATCATCGGTCGCCAGACCGAGTGCACGATCCGCATCCCGGTGTCGGCGGTGTCGCGCCAGCACTGCGAGCTGATCGTGGACGAGAACGAAGCGACGATCCGCGACCTGAACTCGGGCAACGGCACGTATGTCAACCGGAAGCGGATCAAGGAAGTGGTGCTGTCACCGGGCGACCTGATCGCCGTCGGGCCCGCGGTGTTCGTGGTCCGATTGGACGGGAAGCCCGCCAACGTGAACGCGGATGACGCGCTCAAGGCCGGATCGGCTCCCGAGCCTGCAACGTCGTCGCCCGCACCGTCGGCGATCATGAGCAAGCCCGCCAGTATGCCGGTCGGAAAGCCCGCCGTGAGCAAGTCGGCGGCCGCGTCTCAGCCCGAGGCGGCGCCGGGCAAGCCCGCCAAGCCCTCGTCGAACGACATGGAAGACAGCAGCCTGAGCGACTTTGATTTCCTCGACGACGAGGACGATGACCAGCCGAAACTTTGACCTTTCAGACTGGTTTGGTGGGCTGCGTCACAACTCGCGCGGCTCATTCACGAAAGTCGGGCGGAGCGTCCGATACCCAGAGCCATGCCCGACCAACCCAACTCGTTTTCGCGCGCGCCCGACCGCCCCGACCACTCGGGCAGGCCCGACCGCTTCGACGTCGCCGGCAAGCACACCTACCTGATCGGCATCGGCGGCTGCGGGATGTCGGGGCTGGCCCGCATGCTCAACGCCCGCGGAGCGATCGTCACCGGCTCGGACATGAAACCCTCCGAGACCACCGACGCGCTGGTCGCGGCCGGGTTCGATGTCGGGTTCGAGCAGACCAGGCAATGGCTCCCGGAAGCGTGCGACCTCGTCGTCGCGTCGGCGGCCATCAAGCCCAACCACCCGCAGGTGCTCGAAGCAGAGCGACGCGGCATCGGCGTGCTCACCTACGCCGAGGCGCTGGGCCGGAGCATGCTGGGCCGGACCGGCATCGCGGTCGCAGGCACGCACGGCAAATCGACCACTACGGCCATGCTCGGCGCGGCCCTCACCGATGCCGGGCTCGATCCGTCGGTCATCGTCGGCGCAACCTGCGCCCAGCTCGATCACGGATGCCTCGGGCCCCGGGCCGTGCCCTCGGGATTCCGGCTCGGCTCCCCCACCATCACCGACGGCCCACGCCGCGGCGAGCCGGGCATCCTCGTCGCCGAGGCCTGCGAGTTCAACCGCTCGTTCCACAACCTGTTCCCGTCGGTCGCTTCGATCAGCTCGGTCGAGGCAGATCATCTGGACGTCTACGGCTCGCTCGACGCGGTGGTCGAATCATTCCACGAGTTCGCCAAGCTCGTGCCCGCCAAGGCCGATGGTGGCGTGCTGCTGATCGCCCACGACGGGGCCCACCGCCGCGAGGTCACGGCCGGGCTGGAGTGCGAGGTCCAGACCATCGGGTTCTCGCCCAGCGCCGACTGGGTGGTGAGCTACGACGTCGAAACGCGGGCAGTAAAGCTCACGCACGAGGGAACGACGATCGCACGCTGGAACATGACCTTGCCCGGCGCCCATAACGCGATAAACGCGGCCACGGCGATGACGCTGGCGATTCTCGTCGGGGCTAAGCCCGAGCTGGTCGCGCGATCGCTCGCGGCGTTCCGCGGGATCGACCGACGCATGCAGATGCTGGGTGAGAGGCCGCTGCCGCGCGGCGGGACGGTGCGGGTCTACGACGATTACGGGCACCACCCGACCGAGATCGATTGCACGCTCAAGGCCCTGCGCGAGTTTGAGAAACCGCAAGAGCGCGGCGGGCGTCTGATCTGCGTCTTCCAACCCCACCAGCACTCGCGCACGCGGTTCTTGCTGGAAGAGTTCGCGAACTCCTTCTCGCAGGCCGACGTGGTGATCGTGCCGCACATCTACTTCGTGCGCGACAGCCAGGAAGAGAAGCAGAAGGTTACGGCCTCCGACCTGGTCGATCGTCTTCGGACGCGCGGCGTCCGGGCCATGCACCTTTACCCGTTCGAGGCGATCGTCGAGCAGCTCGAGAACCTCTGCCAGCCGAACGATCTGCTGGTGGTGATGGGCGCGGGCCCGGTGAACGAGGTCGCCCGGGGGTACCTTCAAGGGGCGCCCGCGGCCGGGCTCGTAGGGGCGGCCGCTGCAAACAAGGTTGCGGTGTAACTCGGCGCGTTCAGAAAGGTGAGTCGCGTTGATCGTGGCCGACGAACGGACAACCCCGGCGCTCTCCATCGAACGGAACGTGCCGATCTCGACCTGGTTCCACGTCGGCGGCGGCGCGGACCGGTTCGCCCGGCCACAGAACGCCGAACAGTTGAGCGAGTGCCTGCGGATCGACCCAGCCCTGCGCGTGCTGGGCGACGGCGCGAACCTGCTCGTCGATGACGACGGAGTGGACTCGCTGGTCGTCACGCTCGCGGACGGCGAGTTCTCCAACATCCGCACCGACGACGATCACCGCGGCGATTCGGTGATGGTGACGGTCGGCGCCGGCGTGAACCTGCCCAAGCTCATCAACCAAACGGTGCGGCTCGGGCTCGCGGGGCTGGAAACACTGGGCGGGATCCCGGCGTCGATCGGCGGGGCGCTGGTGATGAACGCGGGCGGCGCGTTCGGGCAGATCGCCGACGTGGTCGAGCGTGTCTTCGCGGTCCGCCGCGACGGCACGCCGCTGACCTTGCCGCGCGATCAGATCGCCTTTGGTTACAGGTATTCCGGGCTCAATGAGCTGATCGTGACGGGCGCGGAACTGCGGCTCGCACGCGCGGGAGCGGCCCAGCTCCGTCAGAAGCATCTCGACGTCATGGCGTACAAGAAGCGCACGCAGCCGATGGCCGACAACTCGGCCGGGTGCGCCTTCAAGAACCCCACGCTGAGCGCGGACATCGCCGGGAGCGATGGGCAAGAACCGATCGGGGCCAAGGGTCAGCGCGTGAGCGCCGGCATGCTCATCGACCGCGCGGGGTGCAAGGGTCTTCGCATCCGCACCGCCTCGGTCAGCGATCGGCACGGAAACTTCCTGACCGCCGACACCGGCGGGAAGGCCCGCGACGTGATCGAACTCATCGGCGAGGTTCAACACCGCGTGCGCGACCGCTTCGGCGTTGAACTGCACACCGAGGTGGTGATCTGGACGAGGACGAACCACAACACCGCAACGAAGGCTGAAGTTCGCAACCCATGAGCACGCCGCGTCACATCGTCGTTCTGGGCGGCGGCCCCGACGCCGAGCGGGAGGTCAGCCTCAACAGCTCGAAGAACGTCGCCGACCAGCTCGCGGCATCTGGGTTGTTCAAAGTCGAGCGGGTCATCATCGACCGCCCCAGCGCCGCCGACCTTCGCGCGATGCGGGCCGACCTGTTTTTCCCGGTGCTCCACGGCGGCTTCGGCGAGGGCGGGCCGCTGCAGGACCTGCTCGAAGCCGACGGCCGCCCGTTCGTGGGATGCCGCGCCGCCGCCGCACGGCACGCGATGGACAAGGGCGCCACCAAGATGACCGCACTGTCCTGCGGGATCCCGACGGCCCGGGCCGGGATCTTCTTCGCGACCGACGCGGCCTGCCCGTTCGATCTCCCCGTCGTGCTCAAGCCTGTCCACGAGGGATCGAGCGTGGGCGTGCATCTCTGCCACGACCGGGCCAAGTGGGACGAGGCCCGCGAAGACGTCGCACGCGACATGCTCGCGCACCCTGGGCGCGTCTACATGGTCGAGAAGATGGTGATCGGCAACGAACTGACGGTCGGCGTGTTCGACCCCGCGGGCCCGGCGGCTCGGACGCTCGCGCCGATCCACATCAAGCCGGCCGTCGAGTTTTACGACTACGAGGCCAAATACAACCGCGACGACACCCAGTACATCGTGGACGATCCTGCCCTGCCCGCGAACGTGAAGAGCCTGATCCGCGAGCAGGCCCTGACGCTGGCGCGGGCGATGGGCGTGCGTCATCTCTGCCGCGTTGATTTTCTGCTGGATTCCAGCGGGAAAGCGTGGTTGCTGGAGGTCAACACCATGCCCGGGTTCACGGCCCACTCGCTCTACCCCATGGCCGCCGCGCACGCGGGGATGACCCTGCCCGAGCTCTGCACGGCGCTGGCGAACCTCGCGTGGCGCGACGCGGGCACAGCGGCCCTATCGTAAGTAGGCAAGGATTGCCGACCGGATCACGAACCGCCCGAAATCGCGCCTTTCGCGCACGGGACAGAATGAGGTCACGGAGGACCGATTGATGTTCGGAAAGCGAACCAACAAGAATTCAGGCCGGGGCAAAGCCACCGCCGCTCCCTTCGATAGGGCCAAGTTCGCAACCGCGCTTGGAACAGTCATGCTGGTGCTGATCCTCGCGGGCGTCGCCGCCGGCTTCACGCTCGGCTTCGAGCCGCTCGAAGCCCGGGCCATCCGAATCCTCAACGGCTCCAAGCCGGTCAGCGTCAGTATCGCGTGGCCAATGATTGAAGGCGCGAGCACGGACGCCAAGTCGAGCGATTCCAAGAGCTCCGCCGCCATCAAGCCGACTTCACTCACGACCAAGCCCGCGGGGAAAACATGGCTTCCCGAGCAGTTCCAAGAGCAGCTTCTCGAAACCGCGACCCGCGCCCTCAGCGACGCTCGCGACCCGTACTCCCGCGAAGCGCTCCGGCTCGTCGGCGAGTCCATGCAGCGTAGCGGATGGTTCGACACCACCCCCACCGTCGTGCGCCGCAGCGGCGGCGACATCCACGTCGAGGGCACCTGGCGCGTCGGCGCGGCCGTGGT